>JBDUBA010000252.1:0-32265 GCA_040004335.1 Gemmatimonas sp. | reverse complement strand
GTACGCTGTGCAACTGCGGCGTTCGGCATTCTCACCGACAGCGCTACTCTGCGAAGAATATTCCTGGCACTGTCTGCGATGGCCGGTTGCGGTTCGCGCGCGCGCAAGGCGTGATTGTGCAGCAACCGCCTGCCGTGTTGAAACCCGACAAGCAATTCTACGCTGTTGCGGAAAGCGCAACGAAGGATTTCTGCAGCTGGGCGCGCGACTTTTGCGCAGTAGGTACCGGCGATTACGACGAGGCATGCTGCAATCAGACGTGGTGATCGACACTCGAGAAACTCACTTCTCGATCGAGCGGCCGAGCACTGGAATCGGACACCGTGTTGCAGACGGCGTCAGGGGCTCAGTAGCGTACGGCTTAGCAGCCCTCCACGCATCTCCTGCACGAGCGCCTGCAGCAGTTGCAGCCCGGAGCCGTTCCCAATTCGCCCATTCGACAACACGATCACACCAATCTTCGTGGCAGGATCGAAGTCGAACTGCGCTGTGTATCCCGCAACACTACCTCCGTGCCCCACTATCCCCTGTTGGGAGATCTGCACGCCGAAGCCGTAACCTTCGACACCCGCTTCGGGGGTTTGCTTGGTCTCCATCATCACGCGAAGCGGTTCCGTCGTGACACCTTTGCTCGCGCCGGAGAGCGCACCCATGAAACGGGCGAGGTCGATCACCGTCGAGTAGATCCCGCCATTGGGCACCTTGTAGCCGCGCCCCAGGTGTTCGAGTGCGGGCGTCACCGTGTCGATTCCGCTCGCCCCAAGCTCGTACCCGACGCTCAACCAACGCTGTAAACGTTCGTCGATGATGAACGTGCTGCTGTACATCCCCAACGGCTGCAAAACGCCCTCTTCGACCATCTGCATGTATGGCTTCTTCGCTGCTCGCGAGAGCGTAAGGCCGAGGATGCCAAATCCGACGTTCGAGTACTCGTAGCGTGTGCCCGGATCGGCGTCGAACGCGGTCGTCGGGATCGATGCCAGGAGCTTGTTCTCCCACTCGGCGATTGGGCCTGCGGCCGCGCCCGGGAGCGCTGGCTCGCGGATGATGCCGGCCGTATGGCTCGCGAGCATGCGCAGCGTGACCGGCTTGCCGCCTGGCCGAGGGCTCGCGAGACCGCGTATCTCGGGCAGATACTTCTCGACTGGATCGTCGAGCTGCACGGTGCCGGCGGCGACCAGCTGCATGAGCACGACCGCCGTGAATGTCTTGGTGAGCGAGCCTATCCTGTAAATGGTCTCGACGCTCGCGGGGATCCGCTTGCCACGATCCGCCCACCCGAACCCCTCCGCCCAAACCACGCGATCACCAACGATCACCGCCACGGTCGCGCCGCCCACCGTGTCTGCCGCCGGGTTGGCGAGCATGCGCTGACGATAGGCCTCAATTGCCGAGCTACGCGGGGAGGCGTCGTCGCGTGCGCAGGCAGAGACAGCAACGGCCAACACAATGGCGAGCGACGTGAGCGGAAATGCTCGACGCACTGTCTGGAAGCGATGGCGTTCGTGGGTCATAAGCGCCTCGGAGGGACGGCTGTACGATGTAGTTCGTATGAGCGCTATTGAGTGACGTCAGGAAAATTAATCGTGCTCGGCGTAGGCGTGCGCTGCTGCACAGATTCCTTTGACAGTTGCGCGCGGCATATGAATTCGCCAGTTCTAACGAGCGTTGCTGCAGTCAAAGGCGATGCGGTACGCTGTGTAAATTTATGGGAGCCGTTGCAGCAGAACGCGACGTAGGTATCCAGAACCGATCGCGGTGCGTTCAAGCGGGAGCGCCGCTGCCACATGTATCGCCCGATCAACAGACCCATTCCGCAATGATTCAGGAAACTATTCAGCAGTTGGAAGACGAGTTACGCGAAGCGCAGTTGAGCGGCGACGTCATCGCACTCGACCGATTGATCGACGATGTGCTGTTGTTCACGGGCCCGGACGGATCGCTCGCCACCAAAGCCGACGATCTCGCGCTGCATCGCAGTGGAGCGGTGCGATTCACCAAACACGAGCCGACTGACCGGCAGTGGCAAGTGGTTACGCCGGACGTGGTCGTCGTGGCACTGCGCACTCACCTCGCGGGCTTCGTACATGGGCACGCATTTGAGGGCGACTATTGCTACACGCGCGTGTGGGCGCGGCGCGACGATGGGTGGCGCATCGTGGCCGGCCATGTGAGCGCGGCCGCGACGCGGAATACGGAGTAAAGAAGCTTGCGCTTCCACGATCGAGGTAGGCGATGCCACGACGCTCCGAGGAGTGCTACCCGACGCGCACTTCGTCCCCATCGATGTCGCGATGCCTGATGGTAGCTGAGGTGATCACCGCCACGATCATCGCTGGCGCACGCCCCTCGAAGCTGCTCGGGCAAACCGCCTCAGTGCGGGATAGCGCCGGATTACGCATCGTCGCCAACCCCGCACCGCTTGCCGAACGGGTGCTCTAAGGAAGAGGATTCTCCGCAATGATGGTTCCGAATCGAGATGGTCACTGAGACTCCGTGCGTTGGCTAATCGCGCGTCGTTGCCGTCAATGACGGAACGGCGTGCCGTGTCACCCGTTCGTTCGCGCTCACTCGTTCACCGCCACCTGTTCAGAGTGGCTACAGCGCCGTTGCCGCAGAACGCGGCCGTTGAAGCCAAATTGTCTGCATTTTCCTTGACAATGCGCATAGCAAGGAAAGCCCCCTCAACACGGGGCACGAACACTTCCCATTCTGAGGCAACAAATCTATGAAGACCCGAATGAAACTGATCACCATTCTGGCGATGGCCTTGTCGGCGACGACGGCCACAACCGCATCGGCACAGTCGCATCTTGTGAACTTTGGCAGTGGACTTTGTCTCGAACCGGTCGCGCAAAACGGCAACTACTGGCTGAACGGCTTGCCTATCATGCAAAACACCTGCCGGAGCGGCGACAGTTCGCAGCGTTGGTCCCTTGAGTTTGTAAAAGTTGTGAGTGGATTCAACTATTATCACATCGTAAACCTTGCCAGCGGCATGTGTCTTGACGACAGAGATGGAAACACTGCCGACCGAGCACCGGTCCAACAGTGGACGTGCAACAACACGAGCACCACGATGCAATGGACGCAGGGACGCAATGTGAACAGTTACGTGGTGCTCTACAATCTGCGTAGCAGCAAATGCCTGGACGTTCCGGGAGGCTGGTCAACTCCCGGGTTGCAGCTTCAGCTCTACCGTTGCACAAATACTGCGAGTGTGATCAACACGGCCCAACTGTTTGGCTGGTTTGGTTCATAAGTCGCCGTTCCGCACTCGTTGGCGATTGCCTGCGATATGGCCTGAGTGAGGAAACGCGCGCAATAGTGTTCGCGTACACTTTGCACGAAGGCGCACATCGACGCACATCGACGCGTGCGTTCGTGCAATACTCACCACTTCATTCCGCTTTTTAACACGACTAATTTTGCTTGAGCGTTTGCAACTGATCGCGGCGTTCGATACAAAGTGCGCGGAGTGCCCGCGCACGGCTCTGTCCTTCCAGGCCTCCTCGCATGCATCGTCTCGCGCGCTGGTATCTCGGTTACTCGGCCACCGTTGGCGGGGTACTCCTGCTGCTGCTGGTGGTGGGAACGCAAGCAGCACACTCCGGCGCCGAGCTCGCGCTCGCGCCGTTGTTGGGCGTGATTGTGCCGTTGCCGATGCTCGTGGTCGGGCTCACGGTCCGGCGCGAGTGGCGAGGCGCTCCAGTTCTGTGCGCGATGCTGCCGCTGCTGATGATGGGCGGTCTCGCCTTTGTTTGGGGTCGACCGCAGCCGCCACGAGCGTCGGGGCTCGGCGCGTCCTTTCTGTTCAACGCCGTCTCGGCACAGCTCTACTTTCTGCCAGGTGCAATCATCTTCGGCATTTGGGGCGTTGTACGCGCACACCGTGAGCGCGGTGTCGCGCATGCGCAGGTGCCGCGATAGCGGGAGTGCGGCGATGAACGTGTCCGGTCAACGGTTCATCTTTGAACAGCAACGCACACACGATCGTTGCGCGTCCTTTCGCCATTCGCGTGCGTAATTGGTTTGCCTTGCGGCGTTCCCAGCGCTGAAATTTGCGTTTCGCTTCGGGAAAACAATGTACGACGCGAATGGCACACAATCGACAATCGCCTGCGTGCAAACGTTTGAGGGACACCGCGTGTACTGCATACCTTCGTTGCGTGGAGCTATCCTGCATCCTCGTCAGGTCGCAATACCATCTGCAATGTCGCCAAACCGCCCCCGACTCAGTCCGAACGCAGCGCTGTACTCGGGTCAACGCGTGACGCTCGCAACGCCGGCACCAACGCGGCAACCAGCGCAACAATCAACAGCGTTGCCGCCACGCCTGCATAAACGACGGGATCAAATGCCGACGTGTTGTACATCAGCGGCTTGATCCACTGACTGGCAACAAGCGACACGCCCAGCCCCAACAACACGGCAAACGCCGACAGGCTGATCGACTGTTGGAGAATCATTCGTACGACGTCCACCGAACGCGCGCCCAGTGCGAGCCGTACCCCCATCTCCTGCGAGCGTTGCTCGACGGAATAGGAGATCACGCTGTAGAGGCCAATACTGGCCACCACGAGCGCGAGTAGGCCGAACAACGCAAACATCGTTGCTCCCAACTGCCACGAGCGGCGCTGCGGATCGACGACCGCGAACATCGACCTGACGGTCACATACGCGCCGCCCGGCATCACGCCCTGCACGGCCGCACGTACCGATTCACTCGCTCGCGCCGCGTTGCCGCTTAAACGGACAAACAAAACACCCGCGTTGAACGCGCGCTGATCGCGCGGCAAATAATATTGCAGCGCGGCGTCGTCCGTCAGACTCCTCCAGTGCAGATCCTCCGCAATTCCGATCACGTACGTGCACGGGCTCGTACTCGTATCGATGCGGAAACACTGCGAAAGCGCGTCACCTCGGGGCCACAGCTTGCGCGCCATGGATTGACTGACAACTGCCACTCGTTGCGAACCGACGTTGTCGGACGCATCAAGCGCGCGTCCCCGTACAATACGAGTGCCCATCGTTGCGAAATATCCGGGCGACGCAATTTGCAGCAAATACGACGCGCTTGTACTCGCAGTGTCGACACCGGCCACGAATATCGGCTCATCCCACGATGACGCAAACGGCACCATCGCCGCGTGAACCGCGCCCTTGGCGCCCCCAACCTCGTGCGCAGCGCGCAACATTTCATCGTACAGCAGGCGTTGTTGCGCGCTGTCGAGTTTTACATCGCGCATGTTCGGTTCGACCAACGCGATGTTGTTCGCATCAAAGCCGAGACGAATGTCCTGCACGTTGGTCAGACTCCGCACAAATAGCCCCGCGCCAACGAGCAGGACCACCGAAAGCGCGGCCTGCATTACGAGCAACGTGGAACGCAACACCGATCGTTGATGTGTTCCCTCACGGCTTCCCGCCTTGAGCGAACTCGAAAGACTGGTATGGCCCGCGCGCCACGCCGGTACGAGTCCTGTGACTACACCCACACCTGCCGCAACAACAATCGTGAACAATAGTGTGCGAGCATCCGTCAGTGCGCTTGTCCACGTCATGTCGGGCAACAAAGTCGTGCGCAGCAGCTGTCCGCCCCACTGCGTAATGGCCAATCCCGCAACGCCGCCCAGCATCGCGAGTAGCGTGCTTTCCACCAGCAATTGCGCGAGCAAGCGCGCACGACTTATGCCAAGTGCGAGGCGAACGGCAATTTCACGTTGGCGGCGCAGTGCACGTGCCAGCATGAGATTGCTGACGTTCGCACACGCGATGACCAACACAATCAGCGCTACGCCAACGAGCCACACCGCCACCTTCACATCAGAACCCTGATTTGGCCCGCGTTGGCTCTGCACGGGCGCGACCAGTACCCTCGGTTTCGACACGAGCGGTGACGCCATGCTCGGGCTTTTCTCACGGGCCGCGTCGTAACTTCGCCTGAAGAGCGTGGACATCTCGGTGGTAGTTGCAACCAGGTTGACATCGGGTTTCCGACGAACAATCACCTCAAGCCAGCTGAGACCATACGTCTCATCCCAATGCGAGCGCCCGTTGCCGGCAAACGAATTATCGGCACCACTCGAAATGGGCAGAAAGGCGGCGGGGTCCTGGTTGCTGAACCCCGAAAAGCCGCGCGGTGCAACGCCAACAATGGTGTAATTGAATCGTCCAATGCGAACGGATTTTCCAATCACGTCCTTTTGCGCGCCGTACGACGACTTCCAGAAGTTGTAACTCAACACAACAACATTCGTGGGATGATCTGGAACGTCTTCGTCGGCCGTGTAAAAACGTCCGAACAACGGACGCGCATCGAACAACTTCCACAAACCCGCAGATGCGTAAATCACGAGATGTTCGCGTGCGTTCTCAATACCGATTGCCAGTGTCGGACTCCACACCGCCACAGCACCGTCAATGGATTTCGCCGAGTCGGTCAGATCACGAAAGCGATGATAGCTCGTACTTGCGTCAAAGACCTCCTGCCCGTTGCTGAGCGACGCCATGTTCAATCGATGCACACGATCTGGTGCAACAAGATAGTTGGGAGCGCGGAGCAGCAGGCGATCAACGACGCCAAACATGGTCGCATTCGCACCAATGCCGAGGGCGAGAATCACAACCACGGCGACCGCGAACCCCGGCTTGCGACGAATGCCGCGTGCTGCGTAACGCAGGTCCTGCCACACATTGGCGAACAGCTCGCCGCGTCGCGATGCGCTCACACGGGCGCGGTCAATTTCATTCAGGCCGCGGCGTGTTCGCTCCAGGTCCCCAAAACGCGTTTCGGCTTGTCGCCGTGCGTCAGCGTCGCTTGCTCCCTTCGCGACAAGATCGCGAACGGCGTGCTCAAAATGAAACTGCAATTCATCGTCCACCGCGCGCTCGACGTCGTTGCGATCATTATCAAGACGGAACAGACGCCGGAATTTTCTGTGGTTGTTCATCAGTGTGCCTCACGCCGTTTGCAGAACTTTGAACACTGTGCGCGTGCCGCGTTTGAAGCGATCCGATGCGGCGCGCAATTCGCGTGGACCGGGAGGTGTCAACTTGCGGAGCCTGGCCGTGCGATTGGTTTTGAAGCGATCCGATGCGGCGCTCAATTCGCGTGGACCGCCAGGCGTCAACTTGCAGAACTTCGCCTTGCGATTGTTTTCGAGTTCGCGTTCGACCACGGCTTCCCCTGAAAGGTTGAGGGGAACATGAACTGGAGAAGGTGACCTGTCAAGGCGTAACTGTGGCGACGGATGTAGCATGAGTCGACAACAATTTGGCCGACCTCAATGTTCCGAAAGTCACGGTCACGCTTGTCGCACAATGACCGCTCGGCTGAAGGACGGCGCATTTTGCGCAAACTCTCCATTCGGGACCATGCTACATCCTGGGGAGACGCCAACGATACATCGAGGAGTGACTTTGATTCCCGAGGTTCGCATGCTTGAAGTACGCTACGTTTTTGAACGCTCCCTTCGTGACGAACGCGGTCCTCGATTGCTTCGGTATCTCCTCGAGCACGGTGCGGATGAGTTTTCGATTACAGTGATGGCGTTGGAGTTTTATTGACACGGGATTATTTCATTGGCCGACCGGACCCGATGGATGGTTCGAAGATCTCACGATTTACCGACGCGGCGAACTGATGCTCGACTTGGTGTCCCACGAACGAGAAGGTGTGTTACGATTGACACATCGGGAGCACAACGCTGTTGCCGCATTGGACATACCGTCGGAGACGTCCGCCGAGTCGATCAACTACTAAGCCCACGGGCGATGTCATGCACGCACGATTGAACGTCCCGAAAGTCGCTCCGGACGCTGATCAGGCGATGCAGACGCTCGGCACGTGCGTCCTGGCACGTATCAGCCCTCCAAGGCTGACTGACGAGCGACATCAGAGGCCTTGCCAATTTCTCCTCGTGATTCGAGGCGCGCGAGCAGCAGGCAGAAATAGAGCATGCCGCGTTGTGATCCCAATGCGTCTGCAATCGCTGCTGCATCGAGCGGTGTCCCCGCGACCAGCGCAAGATTCGCCGCAACACCGCTGTCGTTGGCAGGAAAAGCATCCAGTCGGCCGAGGCCGCGCAACAAAATAACCGCGGCAGTCCATGGGCCGATGCCTTTGATTTCGCGAAGCAACAGTGCGGCGTGCGCAGTGGACAGCGTTTGCAGGTTCTCTTCGTTGAGTTCGTCCGCAACAATAGCGCGGGCAGCTCGCTGCAGCGTAGACAGTTTTCCCGCGCTCAATCCGGCTGCGCGCAGTGTGGCGTCGGACGTGCGGAGAAATTGCTCGACGTCGGGAAACACAGCGAGCGGAATTCCGTCATAGACCGTGTGATCGGCAAGTGTCGTGATGAGACGGCGCATGATGGAACTGGCAGCGTGCAAGCTTATTTGCTGAAACACAACTGCATTCACGCACGCCTCCCACAACGAAGGGTAGCGCGGCGGCTTGATGCCACGCACGCGGTGCACCAACGGCGCGAGCCAACTGATTTGCTCGGCCTGTTTGTAGAAGAGATCAAGTTCGCGGTCGGTGCCAAGCATGCGGCGTACACGGGCAAGTGCGCGCTGCGTATCTGGACCTCCCTCGACCCGAACCGCCAGTGCCGCGTTGTTCGGTTGCGTCACGCACGTGATGGTGGAAATCCCGTCGTCGTTGCACGCGCGCAAATACCGCCCATCGGCCGTGTAGACATCCACGAGATTGCTCGGCAAGCGTCGAAGTGCGCTGACCGTTAGATCGAGACGGAAGGGCGCAACAACGGGAAGTGTCGCTACCTCACGCACTGGCCGGTGGTGAACCTGCAGGTGGATTGTGCCGACAGTAGGGCGGTGCATCGCTGACATGAACTACACCTCCGGAAATTATGAAGTTCGACCTTCCTGCACACACTTCACGCACTCCAGTGACGTTCCCATAAAACGCTCCCGCCCCGATTCGGTGATGACCCACGGCCGGTTCTGCCACGGCGGATCGTGTCGAACGTGCTGCGTGTGACCGCATTGAAGGTCGGCAACCCAGTGCTGTTCCTCATCCTGATGAAATCCGATGATCTGACGTGGAAGCGCTTTCCCCGCGCTCGGGTCTCGTTGCATGGTGTGCTCCTCCGATAAACGAAGTGCTCGGCGTACCGCGAATCGTTCCGCCGTGTGCTTCGATCGGCTGCCTGGCAATGGGCAGCTCCAGTCCTGATCCCAGAGTTCGTGTGGGTTCTGCCTGCCAATACGTCTCAAAAAGATGGTGCATGTCACCCGGCGCGATGCCAGGACCGGAATCGCGGATACTGAACGCGGTCTGCTCGAGCAAGGCGAATAACTCCGATTCAAGCATGCGTTCCTCGGCAGTTCAGTCGTGAAGTGCTTGTTGTAGTGCGCTGAATCATACTTCATCGTCGCATGGATGATCTCTCCCCAGGTTTGGGCGATAGATTCCGGCGAATCGCCTTTCCCCGCCACTGGAGCGAATCGTCGTGCAAACTGCGTCGCATCGTTATCGCCCTCTGAGCCTGACGTTCGTGCTGCTCGCGTTCGCGGGATGCAACCGAGACGGTAGTTTGTCCGGATTTGCGGTTTCTCATCCCACAGTTGCGGCCAGCACAGTCGCGCCGCCGCACGCGGCCCGCGCCGCCGATTTTGCGGACACGATTCACGGTGTTGTTGTTCCCGATCCGTACCGGTGGCTTGAAGACACCGCATCGGCCGAAACGCGCGAGTGGATTCAGCGGCAGCGTGTGTATTCCGATTCGGTGCTTGCTCAATTGCAACTCGTTGACTCTCTTGGCGCCGGACTTGAGGCGCGGTTCGCCGCCGCGCCAACGCTTGGCGAGGTCGTGAAAACTTCAGGGCGCACACTGCTTACCCGCTACCTTGGCCCTACTCCAGATCTCATCGCACTCGATTCAGGCGCAGCGCAAGAACGCGAAGTTATCTCGGCGAAAGCGCTCGCGGCGGCGAACAACGGCGCGTGGCTTCGCACGTTTGTGCCCTCGTTCGACGGAAAACGAGTTGCCATTGGAACAACACAACAAGGCGATGCAAACGCTGCCATCACGATTGTTGACGTCGCGACCGGACGCGTTCTGCCTGATGCAGTGCACGACTTGCTCACAACAACGAGCGGAACGCGATACGAAGTGTCCTGGTTGCCCGATGGCAGCGGTTTTTTGTATCCGCGAATGTGGCCCGGTGTATCTCCGTCACCCTCGGCGAAGCTTGCGCGCGGGCGGCAGTTTCTGCACCGACTGGGTACGCCAACTTCAGCTGATGTTCCTGTATTTGGTTTTGATGTCACGCCAGCCGTTCCGATGGACGCGGATGATTTGCCGACTCGAGTGGGAACGTCTTCGAATTCCGGTTGGATGGTGGCGTCCCTGTTTCGTTCCCGTCTGAACGGAACTGACCACTATGCCGCGCGGTTGGCGCACGGCACGGAGGGTGCCGCGACGTGGAGAAAGATTGCCAGCGTGAACGATCGAGTGAGTCAACTCAAATTGCGCGGCGATACCGTGTACGCGCTCTCTCGAAAGGACGCTGATCGCGCGAAGATTGTGCGCCTCGTGCTCCGTGATGAGAGTGCCCCAATTTGGGAAACGGTGCTGCCGGAACGCGCGGGCGTTTTGACCGACTACATTGCGCAGGATGATGCGTTGTACATCAGTGAACGATCCAACGGTGCGCTCGGATTGCTTCGTCTGCCGTATGGCGCCACTACGGCAACGTCGATTGTGTTGCCATCGACCGGTGCAGTGCACTTCACACGTGCGCAAACGGGAAACGGCGCAACGGTCATGCTCGAGTCGTGGGCGTCACCGCCACACGCATTGTATGCCAACGGTGATAGTGCGCGCTCGCTTGGCATCAACGACGGTTTTAGTGCGAACAGTGCGGCCGAACTCACGGCGGATCGGCTTCAGGCGCCGTCAACGGATGGCACACTCGTGCCGGTCTCGGTCGTGTACGGTCCAAAGGCGTTGCGCAACGGAAAATTGGACGGAACCGCGCCTCTGCTGATTGATGCCTATGGCGGATTTGGCGTGGTGACCGATGAAGCGTTCGATCCAGTCGTGCAGTATTGGGTGTCACTTGGCGGCGTGTATGCCTATGCAGGTGTGCGGGGCGGCGGCGAACGTGGTGAAGCGTGGCACCTTGCCGCAACTCGCGAGAAGAAACAGCGCAGTGCCGACGACATGATTGGTGCAATTGAGCAGCTGATTGCGAAACGCTACACGTCGGCGAAACGCGTTTCCATTATCGGTGTTTCGTTTGGTGCCAACATTCCAGGCCTGGTTATGTTGCAGCGTCCTGACCTGCTGAGCGCCGTGTTATATGAGGTTGGGCAACCTGACGAAATACGTGGTGCCGCGTTTGATCCGACGGCCGCGCGCAACATTGCAGAGATTGGCGATCTCGATACGCCCGAGGGTATTCGCAGTCTGATGAAAATGTCACCGTATCATCAGATTCCGGCGCGAGTCGACCTGCCGGCGGTTATCGTACACACCGCTCGTGCAGATTACAATTTCGGGTCACAAATGCTCACCGCGAAATACGTTGCGCGGTTGCAGCGAGCAAACAGCGGAAACAATCCGATCCTGTGGGTGCAGACCGATGGTGGACACCGACCATTGTTCGGCTCAGGCCCCGAGTGGGCGGGGAGGGCCTTGTCGTTCATGTTGTGGAACGCCGGCGTCGCGCGATATCAACCCGGGGCGAGACGGGATCCGTGAATGAGCGGAGTTGCGCGAACGCCTGACCACATTCCGTAACCGTTTCCAACTTGCTTGCACGCTCCGTCCCACTTCTATTGCGACTGGGCTCGCCAACTGTATGATCTACACGCCACCGCGCCGGCACGCAGCATTCAACCTCAGGGCGGCACCCAAGAGTTCACGAATGGAAAATTTCCTGCAGGACGTCCGCGTCACGCTCCGATCATTCCGTCGCTCGCCGGGATTCCCGCTCACGGCCATTGCCACACTCGCACTCGGCATCGGAGCCACGACGGCCATCTTTACCACGCTGAGCGCCGTCCTGCTCAAGCCGCTTCCGTATCCGGAACCGCAAAATCTCTACAGCCTGCGCACTGCGCTCACCGACGGACGCGTTACCACAGGACTGCTATCGGGCGGTGAAATTTTCCGATTGAACGATCCAAAACTGGCCATCGAACGCGCGGCAGGCGTCCAGTCGGGCGACCTCACGCTACTCGCCGCCGACGAAACACCTTCGCACGTGCAGGGTTATGCGGTCACGGAAGGGTTTTTCGAATTGTTCGGACTTCCGATGACTCGGGGCGGTTTCAAACACGAGGATTTCATTCCGTTTCAACCGCCACCGCCGAAGGCTCCGCCGCAGCCGGGCCCAGTCCCTGGTGTGGTGATCTCCAGCCGCCTTTGGAAACAGCTGTACAACAGCGACCCCGCGGTTGTCGGGAAGCCCATTCGCTTTGCGGAATTCAGCGGCACGATTTCCGGCGTCGCACCACGCGATTTCGATGTTCCGCATGGCGCGGACATTTTCCTGTCGCAACGCGTTCCTCCCACCGACGTCAATCACGGACAGGAAGCGTTCTTTCGCTTGCGTAAGGGTGCGACGCTATCGCGCGCGAAGAATGAAATGTCGACCGTCATTTCCGGGCTCGCGGCTGACTTCCCCCAGGCCGACCGCAATCGCATTTACGTGGAGAAGCCGCTCGTCGAATCGATTGTTGGTGACCTTGGTCCAATTCTCATCATCGTCATGTCCGCAACGGGACTGCTCTTGCTTCTCGCATGCGTCAACGTTGCCAACCTTCTGCTCGCGCGCGGCGCGGCGCGTGCGCGCGAAATGGCCGTACGAGCAGCTCTTGGTGCCGGATGGGGTAGACTGGCCGCACAGCTACTCACTGAGTCAATGGTGTTGGCAACGGCCGGCACGATTCTCGGCATCGGTGTTGGTGCACTGGGCTTACGCGCACTGCTCGCAATTGGTGCGTCAAAACTCCCTCGTCTCGACGCCGTGCCATTCGATTATCGGGTACTGCTGTTTTCACTCGTCATACTTGTTTTCACCGGTGCGATCATCGGCCTTGCGCCGACGGTACGCCTCCTGCGCAGTGACATGAAAACACTCATGAACGAAGGTTCGCGTTCATCAACTGCGGGTCGAGGAACGGCGCGTTGGTTGATGGCAATGACGGTGGCGGAGGTGGCGTTGGCCATCATGCTGGTTGCCGGCGCCGGCTGGTTGGTTCGTGGTTTTTCCAGTCTCAGAAACACCGACGCTGGTTTTGTTGCCGACAAGCGTTTGTTGTTCGACGTGTCGCTGTTCGGTGCGAAACGCCAGACAGCAGAATTAGTGCGCCAGGCGCAACTCGAAATTGTGACCGCGGTGCGAAGTGTACAAGGAGTGGTCGGCGCCGGTCTTGTCTCGACATTCCCGCTGCGGGGAAGATTAGAGAGTTCTCTGCTCGCACAGTTTCATGGTGAACCGTTCAGCACAGTCAATGCTCCGGGAACTCGCCAACGTTTCGCAAGCCCAGGACTGTTCGCGGCAATGGGCACGAAGATTATCAAGGGTCGCGACTTCGAACCGTCGGATTTACCAAATACGACTCCCGTTGCAATCGTTAACCGCGTGTTCGTCGAACGATATCTCAAAGGACGCGATCCCATCGGTGTGCAATTTTCGGCAGGTTATCCGGCGCCTGATCCGAAAAACGAAGTGACGATCATTGGTGTGATCGATGATGTGCGACAGAAATCGCTCGGCGAAGCGGCTGAGCCCGCGTATTACAGCTCGATGGCACAGTTTCCAGCTGGTCGAGTCACAACCGTTGTGTCGATGTCGCAAACCGATGTTGCCGCGGTTGAGCGTGGTATTCGCGCGGAAATGAAGAAGATCGACCCCGCATTGCCAATCGATTTCGAACTGGCGTCGGATCTGGTGAGCGGAACGCTGCGGCGCCAGGAACTTGGCATGACATTGATGCTGGTATTTGGCGGGATCGCAATCGTGCTTGCGGCGGTCGGAATTTACGGAGTCATATCGTACGCCGGTTCACTTCGGCGCGACGAAATGGCGACGCGACTCGCTCTGGGTGCGTCACCGCGCTCGGTGTTCCTGCTGGTGATGAAACAAGGCGCGTTCCTTGGTGTTGCGGGTGCGGTGATAGGCATCGGGTTAGCCTATTTGTCGGGCCAGGTTATTTCGAACCGCGTGTACGCCATACGCGCGTCCGATCCGTTTATCCTCGCATCGGCCACGGCGTTGATCGTCGTGATCACGTTTCTCGCGACGACAATTCCGGCCGCACGGTCGGCGCGACTGAATCCAGCGAAGGCGCTGCGGTCGGAGTAGGGGCGGCTCGTCGAACGGCGACATCGCGCTGGTGGGTGCCTCGCAAGTGTTGCGGGACCCAGACGCGATGCGGCCACGGGTGTGAGAATACGGTTTTAGAACCACAACCATCCTGGAGGACCTGGCCATGAACGAACACCCGCGTGCGCCCGACGAACAAGCGCAGATCGACGTGCTTGAAGTCGAATTGGTGCAACAGCTGGAACGTGTCGGCGTCGATCTGATGGGCGTTGGAGCGCGACTAAGCGAATCGCAACCGCGAGTGGAACGCATGATCTCCGACGACGAGTTCGAAGTTGCACTCACCATTGATGTGTCGGCGATCCTCGATACGCTGCGAAGCCTGCCCGATGCTGCCGGGACCGACGCGTTTGTTGCCGCGTACAACGCGCGCAGGATTTGATCACGATGACGAGGTGCATGTTCTTCGGCTGCGGGTCTTTGACGCGCCGCCATGCACGTAGTCGGACCCTGCGTTCCGCTGTCGCCGGCTCTATCGGTGATGCGAACGGGCGCTACTTCAGAAACGTCCACAGCGTGTAAATCGCAACGGCCGTGCCAAACGGGAAGATCGGAAGTTCGAGCACACTTACGCCGATGAGAACTGGGCGAGCCCACGGTTGTTCGCGCAATAGACCGATGGCCGCAATCAGATCGACTGACGCAATCACGATGAGCGCAACCGCGATCGGTTTGCCGAACATCCCGATGAGCTGCGGAATCCAACTTCCGCGGAATGCCGACGCGAGGCCGGCCGCCGCCCACCATAGGACGCCAACGAGTGTAAGCAGAAATACACTGACGCCCACGTGAATCCAGCCGATGGCAATTTCGTGACTACGCAAAAGCAGTCCGGGGAAAGAGATTGGGTAAAGCTAATCCGCGGAATTCACGCGCCCGGCGCGCTACCTCAAGACGGCTACAGTGACTTTGTGCGAACAGGACTCAACCGAGTGCTGAATCGGGCTCGCGCGCGATAGCCATTTCGGGAAGATGCCTATAGCATCACACAACTCACACAAACCAACGAATCCGTGAAAATTCAATACCTCGAGATCGTGACCAATGACGTTGGCGGCGTGTGCGCCGCCTACGCAGCGGCAAACAACGTGCAATTCAGCGCACCCGACGCCCGTCTGGGAAACGCCCGCACCGCGCCGATGGCGAACGGCGGACTGGTGGGAGTGCGAGCACAGCTCCGCGGAACAGAGGAACCGGTGGTGCGACCGTATTGGCTCGTGGACGATATTGAGGCCGCCGTTGCGGCGGTGGTTGAAGCGGGCGGCGTAGTTGCTGTTCCGCCAATGGAAATTCCAGGTCACGGCATGTTCGCGATCTATCTGCAAGGCGGCAACGATCACGGACTCTGGCAGTTGTAGCTGACGGCCGACCGCGTGGGCAAGCGGTTTTTGCAATTCGGCGCACACGTGTGGTCAGCCGAACCGTGAGTCTCCGTTCTCAGCCGAACAGTGAATCGAAATCCGTGGTTCGGGTTTTCCCCGCGAGCTTGTCAAACGTGCCCAAATCCGCGATCTCCTGCGCTGCACTCGCGAACGCGCTGTAGGCGGTGCGCGCAAGCGCTCCACCAACGCTGATGCGACGCACACCAATGTCGGTGAGTGCCGAGACGGTAGTGAAGTTGCTGTTGACGAGTACGTTGATGGGTTTTGGCGAGAGTTCCCGCACGACCGTTGCAATATCGTCGAGCGATTTGATGCCTGGCGCATAGAGACAATCCGCGCCCGCCTCGGCGTACGCAACCAATCGCCGAACAGTCTCGCTCAGGTCGGGGCGGTTGGCAATGAATCCTTCAGATCGCCCCGTTAACAACACATCGGGCGCGTTTTTGTCGACCGCATTTCGCGCCGCGCGCATCCGCTCAACCGACAGGGCAAAATCGAACAACGGATGCTCGGCCTGTCCGGTGGAGTCCTCGATGGAGATGCCGGATATTCCGGTGCCCGTTGCTGCAGCAACATTGGTGAACACCCCCGCGGGATCAATTGCGAAAGCCCCTTCGAAATCAGCGTTCACAGGCACGTTGACTGCCGCAGAAATGTCGCGCAGATGATCGAGCACCATTGGCAGCGTCACACTGTTATCTGGCATTCCACGTGACCACGCAAACCCCGAGCTGGTGGTGGCCAGCGCCTTGAAGCCCATGTGTTGCAACAATCGTGCGCTGCCAACGTCCCACGGATTCGGGATCAGGAAACAACCGGATTCGTGCAGTTGGCGAAAAATTTGGCGTTGTGTTGCAAGCATGTGCGGCGTCCCGTCCGTGCGTGTTGTGTTGGTCGCGCTACTCCCCTTCTGCGAGAACGGCGCGAATATCTTCTCCCAATCGTTCAATATCCAACGGAAGTGAGCCCGTGTACACCCCGCGCAAACGTCCGGCGGAGTCAACCAGCAACACTGTTTCCGTGTGCGCAAGGTCGGATACCCCGTACGACTGTCCATTGTTGAGGTTCACGAAATACGAATCGCGAGCCAACTGCTCGATTGTCGTGCGCGGTCCAGTCAACAGGTGCCAACGTTGACTGTTAATCTCGTGCATTTCGGCATACATCTTGAGCATGGGCCGTGAGTCGCGTTCGGGCATGACGGAGTGCGAGAGCACCTGCAATCGCGTTTCGTTGGGCATCGAAGCGAGAAGCCGAGCGATGTTGTTCTGCGTGATTGGGCACACGTTACCGCACGTAGTGAAGAAGAAATGGATGATCGTGGCGTGTTTGGCGAATGCCAATTCGGAGATGGTGGCGCCAGTTTGATCGACAAGTTTGAACGCACCAATACGATGCATCGCTTTCGCGTTTGCAGTCTTCTTGCTCAGCCATTCCGGTGTCAGATCGGCTGTGCGGTAGAACGGCACTCCGTGTCTCTCGGCCTGGCATGCAGAAACTGTGATGAAGCCGAGTGTGAATGCCAACGCAATTAACGTGTACGAGCGCTTCATTTTTCACCTCGACAGCCAACACTTCCTGGAAGGCCGTAACGTCGTCCTTCGCGAATGACGTAGTTCGCGCGGAGTTTCCCCTCCGTGTCCCACATCTGCTGCTGACCGGCTTCTTGTCCGTTGGTGAAATGGAACAGTGTGTACGGTTTGCCGTTACGGTACCATTGTTTGGACACGCCTTCGGACACGCCATTACGGAAGTGATATTCGAAGCGACGGCCTCCGTTTTCGTACCACCCTTTATGCGTACCTTCTTCCAGTCCGGCAGAATAGGTGCGTGCGTAGTCTACCTGCCCGTTTTCATGCCATCCGCGCGTGACTCCATTGAGCTTCCCGTCGCGATAGTTCGCATCGCGTTTCAGTACGCCACCGTCGAAGTGTTCGTACACGTGCCCGTTGAACGGTTGTTGATTAAGCAGTACCACCCCGTTCACTTCGGTCAAGCGCGAGCTGGTGCTCTCGACAACTGCGCGATTTGACTTTGGTACCACGGCAAACGCCAGGAGTGATAGTGCCAGCACTCCGGTGAGCGGATGCGTCAGCAGATTCGGCGCGTTCATGTTAGCGCACCACGGTTCCGGGCGTCCCTGCGAACCCGGAGCCATTGATGTATGGCGCGTCGGACGTTGTGTGATAGTGGTAGATGCCCGCCGGAAATTCTTTCGTTGCGCTGGTGTGTCCGTGCGCTGCATCCAAATTTGATGTGAGCACAAACGCACCATTCTCCATTGGTCCGTACACGGGGTAACCATCCAGCAACACGCCAATCAGCGCCTCGCGGGACGTGCGCGTCAGATACGTCGGTTCGGCGTGATAGTGGTACTCACCCGTTGGCGCGGGGTGCCCGTTGTATTGATCGAAACTGTCAATTTCGCCCGTCAACGGTTGATTGTTGGCCGCGTATTGATTGAAGATCGCAACGCCATTCAGGGCAATACCAATTGGTCCGAGCGGCGTCGGTGACGGTGTGGTGAGTTTCGTGGGTGTGATTGGAATGCGCAACTTGAGTTGCGATTCTGCAATGCGATTGGGGTTGAGCGAAAACCTCGAGTTCGTGCCGTTGTAGGCTTCATAATTCGCGTTGCCAACGCCGTAGTACGGACTCTTGTGATCCGGTAAATTCCTGGAGGATATCACGACGTAGTTGCCTTCGACGATTACGTTCACCCCGTTGGTGAAATTTTTGTAGAAGGCCGGTGCATCAGCACTGATGGTGCCGGTTTCGGTTCCGGTAACGGCATCGCTCGATCCGCAAGCAGCGGCCGTCATGCACAAGCCAACAACAACCGTCGCACATTGGGTAACAAACAACGTAGGTGCACTGATAAGTCGCGACATGAGAGAATCCTCGGGAGTGGTGGCGGAATTGGCGCTTTCTCCTTTGACCGCGAACTACGCGGCCTCATTCCATCCAGTTGCGCTCGAACGCATTTTAGGTGCGGATGGAATGAAATGAAGGCGGCCCAAGTCTAACTGGATGGTGAGTTTCGGATGAACGTCGAACAGTCGCGCGACAGTCCCCTCGAAGAACGCAGGTTGCTGCAGCTCGCGGCCGCAGGGGATGCGCGCGCCTTTCGGTCAATTGTCCAGGCGTATGCCTCAACGGTGGCCGGCGTTATTACCTCGATGTTGGGGCCCGGTGACGATGCCGACGATGCCGGGCAGGAAACCTTCATCCGTCTCATGCGTGCGTTACCAACGTTTCGCGGTGATTCAGTGCTGCGCACGTTTGTCACACGAATTGCGATGAACGTCAGTCTGGACGCGCTGGCCCGTCGTAAACGCGACTTGCGGTTTGTCAGTCTTGGGTCAACGGAAGACACGGGGAGCGGTGACGTTCACAGCGTGGATCGCACGGCTGATGAAGAAGAGGATCAACGTGCTCGCGCGCAGTTGGTGCAACGCGCGGTCGATTCGCTGGATGGAAAACATCGTGCAGTTGTGGTGATGCGGCTGCTTGAACAACGATCAACGAAAGAGTCGGCGCAACTGCTGGGAATTCCGGAAGGAACCGTGATGTCACGACTCACACGTGCGATGCAAAAGTTGGAACACATTCTGCGACCGGTACTGGACAGATGAACAACGCTGAAGACAATAGCAACGCCCATCCGCCTTTCAGTTCTGTCGATGCAGAGGTGAAGCAGGCGCTCGCATCGATGCGTCGGGATCACTTTACTGCCGGATTCGAAGATCGAGCATTGGCGCGGTGGAATCGCGAGCGCGCACTGTCCTTGAACACGTTCAGCGTCATTGAACGCCTCGCTTGGCGGTTGCTGCCATTGGCAGTCGCAGCATCGCTGCTGATGGCCGTGTATTCGGCGCAGCACAACTCCGCACCTACGGCCTCATTGTTGGCGCGTTCGTTGGGGTGGCAGTCGGCGGTTTGGGTGGCGTCGGTCAAAAATTCGCACGCAGAAACGTACGAATCAGTTTATTCAACGCTGTATGGCTTGCCGTTGGTCAACTCGTCATCGGGAGTGCAGTAATCATGCGTCCGCAAATGAAAGCGATCTTCTGGATTGGCGCGACATTTGTAGCCGGCACGGGGTTTGGCATGGTGTTGAACGGCGCATTGGCCGCGCGAGCCGCTCAAAATGCGGACATGGCGCATCAACCAGGTGGTGCAGGTCCGACGCCAGGCAATGGTGAACAACCAACAGGACCGGCCGGTTTCGTCGGTACGATGGACCGCGTGATTCAGCCGCGTGATGAGGTGCAGCGCAAACAATTGCGACCGTATTTTGAGTCGACCGATCGGTCGAATCGTGCCATTGTTGACGGTGCGAGATTGTCGATGTCCGCGGCGCTTGATTCACTGCGCGTTGCAATCAATCCGTTGCTCGACGAAGCACAGCGGCAACGCCTCGCGCAATTTAGTGGGCCACCGAGAGGCGAATCGGCACCGGGAATGGGTGGTCGCGGGATGTCCCCCGATGGCCCGCCAAGGGGTGGCCCGCCTCGGTAGCGCGCAGTATGCAAACTGCCGGGATGCTGAAACTGGCCGAGAAAAGCTGTTTTAGTCCCTGCGGCGGTGGCTGCGCACGTAGCGATGGAAAGTTGCCGTTGGACCGAAATTCAGCACCAGCCCAACTTCGAGATTTGACGCTCTCAGGTAGTTGTAGATCTGTAAATCGTGTTTGGAGGTCACCTGTGGTGCGGCCTTGGTTTCCACGATGACTTTAGTCTCGACTATCAGATCGGCGCGGTACTTGCCAACGCACTCGCCGAGAAAGTGAATACGTAGCGGAACTTCTCGCACGCACGCGACGCCGAGTCTGGCGAGCGCTAACGGCATCGCTCGCTGATATACAATTTCAAGAAAACCATATCCCAACGCCGAGTGAACGTGGAAAAACGCCTTGAGAATCTTGTCGGTAATATCCTTGTGAATCAGCTCGCGATATTGAGGATTCGCTGAATCCATGGTTGTTAACAGGTCTGAGTGGTTCTCTGCGGTGCTCGACGGTTCTCGGTGGTGCTCGGCGGTTCTCGGCCAGTGTCGGCGCTTCTCAGCGTCCCGGCAGCGCGCAGTTCGCAGTTCGCAGTTCGCAGTTCGCAGTTCGCAGTTCGCAGTTCGCAGTTCGGTTGCACTCAAACTGCAACCCACCGTCAGCCGTTCGTCAGCGCCCACGCGCGCCTCACGCCACCAATCGCAATCGCTCCCCCAACAACTTTGTCACGAGCGGCTCACAGCCGAGTGCACGCGCTTGTATCAGCAGTCGGTCACGCACCGCGATCGCGCTTGCATCGCCCGCCAAAAACAGATCCGCACACTCCGCACCCAACCAGACTGCCGCGTACTGATCGTGCACTTCAGCGCGCTGCAGCGCGGCCACCAACACCTTCAGACCGAGCGTCGCACCTTGTTCGTTTGCAGCGAGTCGAATCGTCAACGCCTCCCACAACTCCCGCCCCTGGAACCACCAGTTCGTGCGCGTACCCATGAGTGCACGGGCGCGATCACGCTGGCGCGCCGCACCACCCATTGTATTCAAGTCAAGCTCCGCCAATCCAACTCCGGCCGTTGCACCAATCTGCACATCGACGTGTTGAATGTTCTCGGCCAACAATGCGCACGCACCGTACAGTTCCAGCGCACTGGCGGCATCGCGCTGTGTGCGAGCGAGATGCGCGAGATTGTACATGGACGCCAGGCGATAAGGTTGATGCCCGATAGAGGTGAAGAGTGCAAGCGCCTCATCAAAACGGGAACGCGCCTTGAGGAATTTGCCCGTCTTGTGCAGCAACACACCAAGATTGAGCGACGCCACGCCACTCAAATCATTCGCGTGAATGTCGCGACCGATTTCAAGTGCCGTGATGTACGAAACCTCGGCGGCCGGCTGATTGCCCGCGCGGTCGCACGCCGAGCCGATGTTGATGTGGCACCGTAACTGTCCGTGCGGATCACCCAACGTTGTGTACATATCCAGCGCGCGGCGATACAGCGGTACCGCGTTCGCTGGACTGGTGGTGAGCAACACCGATCCCAGTCGAATGACCGCATCGGCATGCAACGAAATATTCGGCGAACGATCCGCGGCCTCGACGGCATCACGAGCCAGCTGTTCCGACGTACCCATACTGCCAATGCGTTGTTGCAAGTTCGACAACATAATCAGCAGCGCCACTTCTTCTTCGAGATTCGACGTTGCGCGCGCCGTTTCGAGCAACTTCGAACACGAAATCAGAATTTCATCGGCAGACGCACCGCCGCGTTGCAACCGCAAGCGTTCGCGCATGCGACTGGCGGCCGGAAGGACACTTGCACCATGACCCTCGTTGAACGCCGACGAGAGCACATTCTCACAATGACTCTCGGCCAGCATGAAACGACCGGCGAGTTCCTCTACCTGCGCCAGGCTCCACTCAACATTGGCAATTTCAACCGGACCACGCGCGTTCCGTCGCGCAATACCAAAGAACTCGGACGCACTCTCGTAGGCGTACACAGCCTGCGCTTGTTTTCCGGCTTCGTGCGCCGTCCGATAAGCGTTGGCGGAACTTCCTGCTGCATCAAAGTGAATCGCCAGTGTTGCCACATCGCGACCGGGCATAGTTTCCAGTGCGCGCGCGATGCGTTCGTGCATTCGGCGCAGTCGCAGTGGGTTGATCCCTTGCAACAGCGCACGCGTGAGTTGTACGTGCGTAAACGTGAGCAGTGGCCGCTCGCGGGTGGAAGGCGCCAGCACCGCACTGGCAAGACCTTCGTCGAGCGCATCGTGCACATCGGCCTCGTCACGATCGCACGCCGCCACCAGTGCTTCGGGATCGAACTCACGTCCCAGCACGGCGGCCAACGCGAGAATTTCCCGCCGGCCACGGCTTAGGCGCTGAATACGACGCGCGAGCAAATCACCAATCGCACGCGGGAGCTGCGCCGACTCACTTTTCTGATATTGCCAGCCTTCGCCGGTCGCGCAGAGTTGCCGTTCGTCAACCAACGCACGCACGGTCTGCACTGCGAAGAACGGATTGCCTTCGCTTTGTCGAACGAGGTGCTGCAGCAACGATTTTGCAGGAGTTTGTCCGCCAAGAGTGCTACGCAACCACTGCGCAAGGTCGTCGCTCGACAAACGGCCCAGTGCCAATTCGCTACAGCGTTCCGAACGCGACAGTCGTTGCAACCGCGACGCCGCTACTTCACCCAGATCCTCTGGACGAATCGTGACACAAATCAGCAAGCGTTGTTCGTCCAGGCGCGACAGCAGGAATTCAATCGTATCCCAGCTTGCGGGATCGGCCCACTGCATGTCCTCGAGTACGACCATGAGCGGACGCGCGGTTGTCGCCACCTTGAAAAACTCTTCCAATTCTTCCAGCAATGCGCGCTGCGATCCGCCAGCCGCGACAGTTTCGTTTTCGAGCCCCAGTTCAGGAACAATACGTGAGAGCTCACGCCACTGACGCGGTGCAACCAGTCCGGCGCGGTGTGCGCTCAGCATGACGTCAACCCACGGGCCGTACGGAACACCAACGTTGGCTTCGATGCATTGCCCCATCAACATTGCGCCCGCGCGAATGCCAACATCGGGACCGAGCTGTTTGAGGAGCGTGCTCTTGCCAATGCCTGCTTCCCCGGTCAACACAACAACATGCGGTGAACCATTCGCTGCATGCCCGAACAGATCGCGCAGCCGCTGCCGCTCGCTATCGCGACCAACAAATGTCTGCAAGAGCACTTCCTGGCTCCCCGCGCCAGCACGCGCAGCCGAGCGCACCGTATCTCGTCCGCCCCACTTCGCTGCGTAGAGTGCCGCGTCAGCCGCGCCAAAGAGTGCTTCCATGGTTTCCCCGTGCATAGGCGCGCACGCGACACCAATTGACAACGTCACCTTGAAATTCTTGTCGTCGCAGGCGCCTTGCTGAAAAGGCGCACTCGACACGGCCGACCGAATTCGCTCGGCCACAATACTTGCGTCTTCCAGGCGAGTGCCTGGCAACAACACTACAAATTCATCACCGGCATAACGAGCCGGATAGTCGCTGGGTCGGGTGTTGAACTTGATATGATCGGCAACCATCCGCAGCACTTCGTCGCCCTTGAGGTGCCCCAGGGTGTCGTTTACGACCTTGAAATGATCAATGTCGATCACCAGCATCGACACAGGCCGACCCGTCGTTAGACGAGCTTCCAGCACCTTCTCCAGTGTCTCGCGGAACGCGCGGCGCATGGGCATGGTGGTGAGATCATCCAGATCAACACCGGCGATGAGCGGCTGCGATACGTCCAGCGGCGATAGCGATGCCGGTGTGAGTTCACCACCCAGATGTGCGATGCGCTCCGGCCAGTTGACCGCGACTTCTTCGAACCACGCGAACACCTGCGGGTCGAACATCGCGCCCACATCGCGCCGAAGAATCGTCATCGTTTCCTGGTGCGTGAGCGCGCGCTTGTAGCTGCGCACAGACGTCAAAGCGTCGTACACGTCGGCCACGGTCAGGATTCGCGCAATGAGTGGAATCTCTTCGCCCTTGAGACGATGCGGATAGCCGTTGCCATCCCAGCGCTCGTGGTGCGATTCGACCATCGGACGCACGTCCCACGGAAACTCGATGTCCTTGAGCATTTCCACACCAGCCGTAGTGTGGCTCTTCATCTGTTCCCACTCAACATCGTCCAGCTTGCCCGGCTTGTTCAATACATCGGGTGGGATAACAATTTTTCCCACGTCGTGCAGCAGCGCGCCAATGCGGAACCAGAACATCGCGGCTTCCTCCATGCCGCTCTGTCTGGCAATGGCGCAAGCAAGTTCCGCCACGCGCTGACAGTGACCCTGTGTGTATCGGTCCTTCGCTTCAATTTCTTCGCCCCAACGCTTGGCAACGTGCAGGAAGTCCTGTTCCAACGTGTTGAACTTCGTGCCAATTTCGGCGATGTCTTGCTTTGCGCGCAGTTGCGAGAAAATCTTGTGCGCGCGATTGAGTTGCTGCAGTACGTCGCGATTTTTTCCCGTGAGTCGGGCCAGCGTGGCGCGGTCGCGTGCGATCTCTGCCTGCAACAGCAGCTCGCCGCGCGCCAGGAACACTTCGTCCGCGCGAATGAAGTGTTGCTCGGCTTCTTCAAAGCTGCCCGTTTCGCGCGCAATGACGCCCAGCAGTTTAGTCGCCTTGCCGATGGCCGATCCATCACCACTCTGCGCCGCGGCCGCCAGCGCTTTCCGAACGGCGGCGTGCGCACGCACAAACTCCTTTCGTTCGACCCACAAATCCGCCAGGTTGATGTCGAGTTGCGTGCGCGCCATCACATCGCCATCCAACTCGCAAATTTGCACGCCTTCCAGCAATACCTGCTCGGCCTCGTCATAACGCTTCAACTTGATGAACAACAACCCAAGGTTGTTGAGCGCGATGGAGACGTCTTTCTTGAGATCGAGCGAGCGATAATCTTCGAGACTGGCCTTGTACTGAAACTCGGCCGCGGTGTAATCGCCGCGAATGTTTGCAAGCACGCCAAGGTTCTGTGCAGTCATGGCCGCCAGCTTTGCATCACCGGCGCGAATGGCACGGTTGCGCGCGACCAGGTACAAACGCTCGGCTTCATCGAGATCGCCCAATTGCCACTTGACGTTGCCTTGCCAATTGATCGCGTTTCCCGCGGCGGCATCGTCTCCGCACGATTCGGCAGTCAGGAGTGCCGCGCTGAGACACTCCAGGGCCGAGTCGGTGTCGCCATCCATGAGGTGCGTACGCGCAATCCACCGCATGATGGTGGGTACCGTCGCGATGTCCTCATCGGTTTCGGTTCGCTGAACGGCCAGCTCATAGCTGCTACGCGCGCTCGCGCGCCGACCGGCTTTCTCCTCGTCTTGCGCAAATGCAAACAACGCCGCAAACGTTTCCGGTTCGACGCCGGCATCGCGAACCGGCTGGTTTTCTTTCACCAGACGCCGAGATGGGTTTTTGGTTGCGGAGAATTGCATGCAGCCGATTTCGTGAGAGGATGCGACCGCAGATCAGTGGTCGGAATGTCTCAAGTCTCGGGTGGTGCGAAGGCAGGCTTGAACAAAAGTGTCACGGTACCGGCACCGCTGTTTCAGATCGCGTACCTTTTTCTTGTAACTGATCGGCGAGTGCCGCCGCGGAGAGCACGGTTACGACGAGGCACATACAAGGCACTGCGGCTGTCCACCAGGCGGAGCCCAGATATGGCAGCGCGTCCTGCACCATCGTGCCCCAACTGGCACCAGGCGGGCGCACTCCCAATCCGATAAACGACAGCCCCGATTCGAGTGCCAGAACGTCCGCCAGCAGCAGCGCACCGGATGCTGTCAGTGGTCCGAGCAAGTGTGGTAGCACATGGCGAGCGAATACACGTGTACGCGTTGCACCACTTGAACGTGCGGCTTCAACAAATGCTCGCGATTCCGCGTCGCGAACAAGCGCAAACACCATGCGGCTGGTTGCAGGCCACGCTGCTGCACCTAAAAGAATCGCGAGCGGCGAGGGAGTGAGCGCGCCCATCAACGCAACCACCACCAGGAACAGCAACATGCGCGGCACGCTGCGTGCGACGTCGACAAGCAACATCATCACGTTGCTCACGAAACCGTGTGCACTGGCGGCTATTCCACCCCAGACACAGCCAAGCAGGGTTGCGATCATTGTGGCCAGAAACGCGACCAGCAGTGAGGTGCGCGCGCCAAACAACACACGGCTCAGGATGTCGCGCGAATACGCGTCCGTGCCAAGCAAGTGTGCAACTGACGGTTTCGCATTTCGCAGACCAACGATGTCCAGCTGTGCTGCTGGGTCGAATGGAGCGACGAGCGGAGCCAATAGCGCTGCCACTACGACCAGGAGAAGGATGGCCAACGCAATCCGACGCATCAGCCCGCGGCACTCCCGCCCGCGGTCGCACGAAGGCGCGGGTTGAGCGCGACCAGCACCGCGTCGGTTAACAAACTTCCGGCGGCCACTACAACTCCGGTAAGTACAATTGCAGCACTCACCAACGGATAGTCGCGCGCATTAATCGCCCTGAGCAGCAACGAACCGAGTCCCGGCCACGCAAACACCGTTTCAACAACAACTGCGCCACCCACGAGCACGGGCAACATCAATCCAACGACGATGATCACCGGAGTAAGCGACGCCGGTAATACATGCCGCAGAAAAACGGCGCGCTCGGACAGGCCCTTCGCGCGGGCCGTGCGAACATAGTCTTCGCCCCGGATTTCCAGCAATGAATTACGTTGCTGGCGTGCAACGGCGGCGCCCCAACCAATCGCGAGTGTCACGGCAGGCAACGTCAAATGCCACAAGCGGTCGCGCAGTTGTTGTGTGGTCGAGCCAACAACACTCAAGACCGGATCGGTCGAGCCGCCAATGGGGAACAACGACAGACTGTACGCGAACACAAAAATGAGCGCGATTGCCAGAATGAATTCCGGAATCACGTAGAGCGCAGTGAGCGTCGAACCCAATACACGACCCAGCATCGAATGCGGTTTCCATCCCTGCAGCGCGCCAACACTCATGCCAACGACTAACGCGAGCAGTAAACCCGTGCCCGACAACAGAAGGCTGTTCGCCAGCGCCTCTTTGATTGAGACTGCAACTGGCCGCCCACTGCTCAGCGAATTTCCCCAATCACCCACAACCGCACGTCTTACAAAGCTGCCGTACTGAGTGAGCAGTGGCTGGTCCAATCCGTACCGCGCCTGCAACTGTTGACGCACTTCGGCGCGACGTCCGGCTTGTTCAGTGCTCATCCCAAGCGGATCGCCCGGAATGACATGCAGCACAAAGAAACCGAGTGATGTTGAAATCGCCATCACGGCAAAAACGTGCAGCAGACGGCGCAGCAGGAACGACATTACGGCTGCCGCAACAAGTTACGGCTTCGCAGCGGATGCGTTTGCGACGCGCCCGGAGCTTACGTTCCAATCGGCGAGGCCGGCCCACCAGGCATACGCACGCATTCCAGTTGGCGCGATCCGTGCATTGATGGCCGCGAAATTCCGTGGCTCGTACAACCAGATTCCTGCCGCATCATCCACAATCAGCTGATACGCCCGACGGAACAGTGCCTGCCGTTGGTTTGCGTTGAATTCGACCGCTGCGCTATCAACAATCGCGTCAAACAACTTGTTGGAATACCGTCCGTAGTTCGCTCCAATCTGCTTGCCGTGTGGCGATGCCCAGACCTGGCGGAGGCCGGAAACCGGGCTTGGATCGGTGCGCCACATATTCAGTGCGGCGTCAAAGTCGCCTTTCTCGAGGCGGCTGACAAACATGCCCTGTTCAAGTGGCGACAGATCGACCGTCACCCCAATGGATGCAAGCTGCGCCTGAATGAGCACGCCAAACTTCTGCCGCGTTGCGCTCGTTGTCGGCACGAGCAATTCGAAACGCAGCGCTGTTCCATTTTTCTTACGCAGCTTGTCAGCGGCGTCAATTTTCCAGCCCAATGAGTCGAGCGTTTTGCCAGCCGCAGCTGCATCAAACCTGATTTGATGCATCGCCGTATCCACGCCCGTTGCGGAGCGCGTAAATGGCCCAAGGGCAACGGCGCCAAGCGAATCCAGTGCATTACTGACCATCGCTGGCCGGTTGAGCGCGGCCGTAAGTGCACTGCGCATTGCGCGATCACCGAACAAGCGGCGATTGCCACCAACCGTACGCTCGGTGTTCATCACCATAAACGCGTAGTCGAGGTTTCCGTATTCGACCGTGCGAACGCGCGACGATTTGCGAGCATTCACAAACGCATCACCTCTCACCGATTCGAGCACATCCGCCTGTCCGGCCAGTACACTCAGACTCGCGGCTGTTGGATCGGCCGATACCACCCAGACCACTCGATTGAACGTTGGGCGTCCACGAAAGTTGGCGGTGTCGGCCAACAGGATGAGCTGGCGATCACGCGTCCACTGTTCAAAGCGATACCGTCCCGTTCCTACCGGATGTTGCGCAAAGGCCGACTGCGCAAGCGTTGCCCGCGGTTCCTTGCTCAGCAAATGCGCGGGCACGATAACCAGGTTGGTGACTATCTGAAAGAACTGTTCCGGGTTGCGTCTCTTCCACCAGACAACGGCCGTCATCGAGTCGCGCACCGAAACGGAATCAATACCGTCGAAGCTGCTCGCACTTGGCGAAGCAACAACGGGATCAACAAATAGATCGTAAGAGAATTTCACATCGGCCGCGCGCACGGGCTGACTGTCATGCCAGCGCGCCTTTGGATCCAAGGTGAATGCAATGGACAACGAATCGGATGACCAGCTCCAGCGGCTGGCGAGATACGGTTTGAATCCTGCATCACCAACGGTTTCCAGCGTGGATGTCGGCACCGCGAGACAATCAAACAACATATCAGTTGCCTGTTTTCCCTGCGTGCTTTGCACGAGCTGGGGAATCAGCGCATCGGCATCAGCCGGCGTGGCAATCGTGAGCACGCTCGCATCTGATGCGCGCGCTGTATCGGAATCTTTGCCCGAACAGGCCGCCAGTGTGACGAAAACGGCCAGGCGGTGATACCCACGTGTTCTCATAATCGTCAAATGACGGGAAGATTACAGGCGCGTTGTTGGCGCACCGAAATCTGAAGGTGTTCGTGATCCCACTGTCACACTCCAGTGTCGGCCTGTAACACTGTTCGGTTGAGCCAACGTACAATGCCGGCACAATTCATTTGAATGTTGATGAACTGCCGGAAGTCGCGCTAAAGTTTTGAAAGGGTCGTGCCGAGAATGGAAGGGTACCGGACGTGTATCCGGCTGGCGAATGCCCCCCGCGTTGCCAGAACTCTTACAAGGAAAGTTATGACCGCACGTAGCAATCGTTCTTCCTTCGTTCGTAAAGCCGGACTCATTGCCTCCGCCGCGATGGTCGCCTTCGCCTCGGCTTGCTCGAACGATACGCCTGTTGCACCAGAACTCACTGCAAAGAACGGATTACTTGGTGACGTGCTTGGTGGAGTGGGTGGAGTGGTCAACGGTGTTGTGAGCTTGTTGATCCCGGTGAAAGCACTTGAGCGCGATCGTGCACTGACGGCCCCCATCACACGTTCGTTCACCATCACCAAGAAAGACGGTGGCCGTCTCGAAGTCGATGAAGCGGGCCTTCGCATTGACGTTCCGTCCGACGCGATCTCGACGAATTCGTTGACGATCACGGTGACGGTGCTGGCGGGCAAATCAATTGCCTATGATTTTCAACCACACGGCACGAAGTTCCTGAAGCCTCTCGCTTTCCGTCAGGACCTCAAGGGTACGTCATGGGATCACTCGGGCTTCAAGGGCACGCTCAATGGCGGTTACTTCAAGGACACGAAGCAAATCAATTTGTTGAGCGGCTTGGCGCTGCTGGATGAATTGTTCCCGATCGAGGTGAAGACGCACGAAGCGCGCTTCGACATCAATCACTTCTCGGGCTACATGGTGTCGGGTGGGCGTCAGGGTAGCGCGTACTACGACGTCGGCAGCCAGTTCTAATCATGACCTCTCCGGCAACCTACACAGTCCTCGTTGATTGATTCGCGAGGAAGTTGAGCGTTCAACAGTCGCAAGCAACCGAGACGGTTCTCGTCGGCTGACTTAGACAGGGTTTGTGAAATGCAGCGCCTGATGTGGCTCCGGCCATGTCAGGCGCTGTGTCGTTCAGGTGATACAAATAGCGCGAATGAAGGTTGTGCATAAGGATGCATCAAATTTGGCGATGCGATTTGCGCACTTGCGCGCCGGCCGGTGATTCGCCATACTGGTAACCATATGGTTACCAGTAATTCGGACGTGCTCGACCGGGTATTTACCGCACTCGCCGATCCCACGCGACGCGCCATTCTGGCGCGTCTGGTCGAATCGGAAGTGACCGTGGGCGAACTGGCCGAGCCGTTTCGGATGTCGCGACCAGCCATTTCGAAACATCTCGATGTGCTGGAACGCGCCGGATTGGTACATCGCATTGCCGACGGGCGTGTCAATCGCTGCCAGTTCGATGGCGAGCCATTGCGTGATGCGATGGCGTTGATGGCGCGGTATCAAGCGCACTGGGACCGGCAATTCAACGCAATCGCACGTTATCTCGAACGAGGAAACAAGTGATGTCGAACCAACCGCAAGAGCCACTCACGTTGCGCATCGAGCGCACCATTCGCGCGCCGCGCGAACGTGTCTACAACGCGTGGGTTGACCCGGAAGAAATGAAGAAGTGGTCGGCACCCGAAACACTGACCATTCCCGAGGGATCACAAGACCTGCGCGTTGGCGGCAAGTTTCACGCAGTCATGGTGGAACCGAATGGAACGAAGCATGTGGTGATGGGCCAATATCGCGAAGTGACGCCGCCGTCACGCCTGGTGTACACGCACGCGTGGCTCAAGGACAATGGGGCGAGCAATGAGACAACACCGGAAACAATCGTGACGGTCGAATTTTTTGATGAGAACGACGCAACCCGTGTCGTGCTCACGCAGATCGGCTTCACGAACGCAGGCGCGCGCGACGGCCACGTTGGCGGTTGGACCAGCGCGTTTAACAACTTTGTCAAACTCCTGGAGCAGGGAAGCTGAAAGATGAGCAATTCGACCATGGAAGCAGCGCCAAAAACCGTCGCAATGAGCGTGCAGAATACTTTGCGCGATCTCGCCAACAAAACGCGATACACCGTTGGCGTCAACATTGAAGGTCTGACGCACGCCGAAAGTTTGACGCAACCGCAACCGGCGGGCAATTGCAGCAACTGGGTGTTGGGCCACTTGCTGACGGTCTATTCAAAAACACTTCCGATGTTTGGCGGGAAGCCGGTGATCGGCCCTGATCGCCTCAAACATTACGAACGTGGATCGGCGCCACTTCTTGATGCGCACGACGCGATTCCATTTGACGAGTTGGTGGCCGCGTGGAACACCACCTGCAACATGGTTGATGCGGGCATATCGCAGGTATCCGACGAGATGTTGTTGCAGCCAGTTCCCGAAAGCCCAACGAACAATCCCAACGAGACCGTGCACTCGTTGTTGTTCACGATCATGTTTCATCAGGCGTATCACTCGGGGCAGCTGGGTGTGTTGCGACGGGTGGCGGGGAAGGATGGGGCTATCAAGTAGAGGTTGTTGCTCAAGGTGTGGTGCCGAGCTTGTAGCGAACTACTTTCGGCACCTTGTCACCTTCACGAGAAATACCCAACACGTAGTCGGCGCCAATATCGGTGGGCTCAAACTTGGACGGCATAACAACGTCTCCCATCCAGATACCAGCATTGCTAAACACCGACCAATTGCTTGGCCCGATGGGATAATCGTTCAACGATCCGGCTACGGCGCCGTCAATTGTTTTCGGTGCACGCACCCAGAGCTTGCCGGTGTTATCAAGTACCACTGCTGAGAAGGCCGGCAGCACATCCATGTAGTCATCGTCAAGGAGCTCCTGGCGCTCCTTCGCCAATTCTGCACCGGTCTTTGTGCTCCAGCGTTTCAACCATTCATCGGTCCACTCTTCCCAGTCTTTTCCGGAGACTGG
>JBDUBA010000368.1:0-32339 GCA_040004335.1 Gemmatimonas sp. | reverse complement strand
CGCTGACTGGACAAACGCCGGGTCCACGGCGTATGCTGGGTCTGCATTTTCCGCTCCCGCTGACGAAAGACCCCGAGGATATCCTGATGGCCGACAAGTATCTCGCCGACGACACGGCGCCGCTGTACAAAGGCGCGACGGGAAGCGAACGCGTACTGAATTTGTTGTGGGGCGATGGCGTCAGAATTCTCGAAGCCGGTGCAACACGAACAAAAGTGCGTGCACGCGGTCGCATTGGTTTTGTCGCGAACTCCGCGCTTGGTGATGTATCGCTGCTTGAAGTGTATTTCATTGACGTTGGACAAGGTGATGGCATTCTGATCCGCACGCCGGACGGACGGCACATCATGATTGACGGCGGTTACGATCGCTCAGGTCAGCCAACCGGAAAGAATGCGGCCGATTTTGTAGATTGGAAATTCTTCAAGGACTACGGCCTGAAGCAGATTCATCTCGATGCAATGCTGGCGTCACACTGCGATGCCGATCACTACGGCGGATTGTCCGATCTGCTGAACGTTGAACAAATTGCGGAACTGGATGCGCAGGATGTACGCGTTGATGCGTTTTACCACGCGGGAGTGGCGTGGTGGATCAATCCGACCACGAAGAAGCGTTGGTTGGGCGCGGTGACACCAGACAAAAAATTCTTGACACAGTTAATGAACGATCGACCGCAAATTGCGGCAGCGCTGGCGACCGGCGCCAATCCGAAGTTGCAGGGTGACTGGGCCGATTTCATGGGGCACGTCACAAAAGCGAAAACGCTGACTGATGAACCGACGCTCATAAAGCGCTTAAGTCAAACCGACCAGTTTGTGCCAGGCTTTGTGGCAGGTCCAGGAACAGTCTCACTTCGTGTGCTGGCACCGTTTGAAAGCACCATCAACAGTGCGCCAGCACTACACAACTTCAGTTCGGCGGCTGACAAGAACACGAATGGAAACAGCCTGTTGTTGCGCCTGGACTACGGACGCGCGCGCATTCTGCTGACGGGCGATCTTAATTCGGACAGTCAGCGGGCACTGCTGAACGATTACATCGGCAGTCGTCTGGAGTTTCAGTGCGACGTGGCGAAAGCGTGTCATCACGGCAGCGATGATGTGTCGTATGAATTCCTGAGTGCCATGCGCCCAGCCGTGACTGTAATTTCATCGGGTGACGAAGAGGGGCACGATCATCCGCGACCAGCCATTGTCGCGGCCAGTGCAACCACCGGATATCTGGAAATCCAGAACGACGAAATTGTCACGCCCCTTGTGTATTCAACTGAACTCGCGCGCAGCCTGAGTATGGGTCGTGTGTCGAAGGTGACGTTGCACGATCCGACTGGAGACAAGACCGTCGCGACGGATCAGCTCAAGACCATCAGCGTTGAAGCAAAGGTCACGAAGGCCGGAGATTTGAATCCGACCACCGTGACCCGAACGCTTGATCGCACAATGATTGTGGCGGGACTGATTTACGGTCTGGTGAACGTGAGGACGGATGGGCACACGATTTTGTGCGCAACGCTCAACGAGAAGGATGAAACATGGAACATCAAGAAGGTGAAGTCACGCTTCTGAGACCTTGCACGGCCTTCCATTCGCTACCAGAGCGGTCCGTTGCGGAACAAGGTCCACGGCCAACTGCGCGCACCGGGCTCAGTGCCCTCAAGAAACCATTCCTGATACCGCCGGTCAGTGGGCGTTTGAGTTGTTGACGGTTTGCCCGTCGCGCGATCCAACTCGGCGGTTACCAATCCGGGCGGCGGCAACCACGTGCCACTGGAACGGCCCTGGTAATACGCGGCGATAATCTGCCCCGCTATTGGCGCTGCCAACGTACCGCCCACGGCTCCGGGGGTAATCGTTTGTGGTTTATCAAAACCAATCCACACGCCGGCCACGAGTTCGGGGGTCATGCCTACAAACCAGACATCCGAGTTGTCGTTGGTGGTGCCCGTTTTACCTGCAACCGGAATTCGCGCGGGCACGATACGCCGAACAGCGGTGGCCGTCCCGCGCTCAACCACGTCCTTCATCATGTCGCGCATGATGAACGCAACACGCGGGTCAATGGCGGGTTGCGAACCCGTTACGGGCGGCGTGAAAACCGCGCGACCGGTACGATCCTCAATACGGGTGATGAACTTGGGTTGTACGGCGTTGCCGCCATTGTCAAACGTCGCATACGCGGTCACAAAATCGAGCGGCTGCACGATAGATGCGCCGAGTGCGCTGGACGGATACGATGCAATGGAGGAGCGCAATCCGCTGCGATGTGCGAGCGCGATCACGGAATCCATCCCAACGCTCAACGCCAGCTGCACCGCGACAGGGTTTCGCGAACGTGTCAATGCTTCGCGCATCGTGATCTCGCCCAGGAACGCGTTATCCGAATTTTCCGGACTGTAGAAGCGTTTGTTGTCGAGGCGAATTTTGAGCGCAGTGTCCTGCACCATTGCATTCGCAGTCAGTCCTTCGTTCAACGCCGCGGCGTACACAAACGCCTTGAACGTGGATCCGGGTTGCCGATTGCCATCAACGGCACGATTGAATGAACTGCGCATGTAATCGCGCCCCCCCACAAGTGCGCGCACTTCGCCGTTGGCCGGATCGATAACCACGGCGGCGCCTTCAAGACAATTCACTGCGGCGGCGGGCACTTTTTCTGCTGGAGGTTTCGCTGGCGTTGCATTGGCCGCGCAGGGCGTGCGACGAAAACCGGGCTGCATTTCAACGTCACGCACCCCGGTGCTGACAGCTACTTGTGTTGCCTGTTGCAACACCGCGTCGATGGTGGTGATGATACGGAATCCACCCTGCATCACATTCACGCCCGCTCGTTCCGCCTGCACGCGCACGATATCGGTGATCCATGGTGCCGGAATGCGATGCACATCCGGCGCGGTTTTCACCGGCTCACGTTTTGCCTCGGCGGCTTGTGCAGCGGTGATGTATCCCTGCTCCACCATTAAACCCAGAATCGCATTGCGACGTTGCAGCACCTTATCGGGATTCCGAACGGGATCGTATTGGACCGGACTTTTGGGCATTGTCGCCAGGGCAGCGGCTTCGGCGAGTGTGACCTGCGATGCGCTTTTGCCGTAGTAGTGCTGCGCGGCCAGCTCGACGCCAAACCATCCGCGACCGAACGAGATTTGATTCAGGTATGCTTCGAGAATCTGCTCTTTTGTGTAATGGCGCTCCATTTCCCGCGCGGCCGCTTGTTCACGCAATTTGCGATCGATTCCAGCAACGCCGGAGTTTTCGCGGCGATCGATGATATCGGGATGCATGTTGCCAACCAGCTGCTGCGTGATCGTGCTGGCGCCACCGCGATTCGCGCCCATGATCTTTCCCTTGATCGCGCCGGCGACGCCCACCAGATCGACGCCGTCATGCTGATAGAAGCGCTTGTCTTCGACGGCTACGAAGGCTCGGGGCAGATATTTCGGCAGCGTCTTAATCGAAACCATGAGGCGCTTCTCGCGACCGATTTCGCCCAGGATGGCGCCGTCCCGTGCAACCACGAGGGTGATTTGGAGCGGAGTGACGATTTGCCAAGGGTCACCCGTGTTGGCCGGCTGTTGGGCACCAGGCGTTGGCGGGGCGGCCCCCGTTTGGCCGGACATGGTATGTACGCCAAAAAACGCCCACCAGAGCGCGACGCCAACTATCGAATGAGTAGAGATTGATCGAGCGGACCTTCGCATGGACCAAAATACACTCAAAACTCACTGTTGATCGATTGCGACGCGTAAGACAGCTTGCGGGCATGCCAAGTGACCCGATTCGACCGCTGACGATCGCCCTCTGCCAGTTCGCGCCGCGAAAGGGCGACACTTCCGCCAATCTCACGCGCTTGGGAGAACTTTGCGCGCAGGCCGCCCAACTGAGTCCCCGCCCCCAGGTTGTCCAATTTCCTGAGACGTCGCTGTCGGGCTACTTCGTGGAAGGCGGCGTGCGCGAAGTCGCTGTCACGGCGGGTGCGCTGGCGTACGATCTCGACGACGCCTATCGCATGGCCTGTGCGCGCACCGGACGCGACGCGGTACCGATTGACGTGATTGTCGGCTTTTACGAGCGCTGGCGCGACACGCTGCACAACAGCAGCGCGTACATCACGATTGGTCTCGATGACGGTCCGCCAATTCTGCGACACGTGCATCGCAAGAATTTCCTACCGACCTACGGCTTGTTTGATGAAGAGCGCTTCGTTGAACGCGGCACGGAAATTCGTGCGTTTGAAGCCCCGTGGGGACGTGCCGCCATGTTGGTGTGCGAAGATGCATGGCATTCACTTTCCGGCACCATTGCGGCCCTGGATGGTGCACAGGTTGTGTTCGTGTGTTCCGCTGCGCCTGCCCGCGGATTGTGGCCACGTGATGACGGCATTCCGGGCCCGTATAGTGCAGCACGGTGGGAGCGCCTCATTCGCGACATCGCCGAAGAACATGGCGTGTACGCCACGTGCGCCAACCTGGTGGGTACCGAAGGGGGCAAACGTTTCTTTGGAACGTCGTTGCTGGTTGGACCGGGCGGCGATGTTCGCGGACGTGCGCCGGTATGGGATGAGAGTTTTCTGTCGGTAACCATTGACCTGGACGATCTTGTTCGTTCGCGCGCCGATTCGCCGTTGTTGAGCGATTTGCGCGTCGCGTTGCCGCACGTGCTGGATGCCATGCGTCGGGTTCAGGAAGGAACGCCCCATTTGTTGCAGTATGATGGCGCCGATCCTGAAGCCGCTGATATTGCGCGCGCGGCCAAAGGTTTCGTCACGGGTGAATACGAAGTTCCCGCGCTCCTTGAACCCGAACCGGCGTCGGCACCAGTACCGGAGCGTAACATCGCCGTCATTCGACTGGGGATGCGCGATCACGGTGGACCGCCGTCACTGGCCATTGATCCCGAGCTCACCGTACAGTGGCTCGTTGGATTTTTGCGCGAGGAATTCGAACGTCGCGGCTTCACCAAAGCTGTCGTTGGTTTGTCGGGTGGTGTGGACTCCGCGGTCACCGCGTTTCTCGCGGCGCGTGCCTTTGGCGCCGATAACGTTACGGCCATTCGGATGCCGTATCGCACGTCGAGTCCGGAATCGTTGTCACACGCGCAGCTTGTGATTGATGCCATCGGCATTCGGTCGCGTACCATTGACATCTCGGCGGCCGTTGATGGGTATCTTGCCAACGAACCTGATGCCAGCGATGGACGACGCGGCAATGTGATGGCGCGTGCGCGCATGATTGCCCTGTTCGATCAATCCGCACACTTTCGCGCGCTGCCCTTGGGCACGGGCAACAAAACTGAGCGACTGTTTGGCTACTTCACGTGGCACGCGGACGATTCGCCACCAGTCAATCCCATTGGTGATTTGTTCAAGACGCAGGTGTGGCAGCTGGCGCGGCATCTCGGAGTGCCGGCCTCCATCGTCGACAAACCCGCAACGGCCGACCTCATTGTTGGCCAGACCGACGAAGCCGACCTCGGCATCACGTACGCGCGGGCCGATGACATCCTGAACGCGTTGCTGCACGGATTCAGCCCCGATGCATTGCAGGCGCGCGGTGTCACGCTCAAAGAACTCGCGCTTGTTCGCCACCGACTTAACAGCACGCACTGGAAGCGACGTCCCCCTGCAACGGCGCTGGTCAGTCAATCGGCAATTGGCGAGTCGTATTTGCGTCCCGTCGATTACTAGCGAAGCGTGTGCACCGCCGTGTTGACGCTCATGGCCTCCGCTCGACCGCGATGGAAATTTCGGCCGATCAGGCGTTGCGCGCCAATAAATGAACAGTTGCTGGCGCGCCACCATACGTGTGATGCGCCAGCGGTCAGGCCGGCGGTTTCAACTGCAAGAACTCCACGTCGTCCGCCGCGATGCTTCGCAACCATCCGATCACTTCGGCAATGCGCACTGGCGGATACACCCCGCGCGCGCCCTGCACACGCCGGGTAATGTGCACAACACGTCCCGTCTGCGAATAGATCGTCTCATATCGTCCGGCAATACTTGACGTGACCACATTCTTGGGCATCTCAGCCGACCAGCCGTCGGGCAACGTCAGTTCGAAATCGGTCGTGGTTATCCCCGGTCCAACAATGCGGCCCACATCAACGGGAAATTTGCGAGTGGGTGCAGCCGAGAGCGTTTTTGCCATCGCATTGTAGCTCTGCGCCGGGCCACGCAACGTTGCCGGCATTGTAAACAGCTTGACGTTCCCCACCGACTTCAGTGCATCACTGGCCGTCACGCGAAATGCGAGGTGCACGTCGCTGGACAGGTCCTTGCCGTTGAACGACACCAACGAGTCGGCCATGCCATCCTTGAAATACACCGCACCCAACGAGCGTAACGCCGCGTTGCGTTGTGATGAATCAATTGGTGAGTAAAAGGATTGTCGCGTTCTGAGCGACGGTGCGCCGGTTGAACGTTCGTTCACCTTGACCGCCACGGCGCCATCCGGTTGTAATGCGCCCGCCACGGTGATCGTTGTTGCGTTGAAATCGATGGGTGATAGCGGAAACGTCACCTGCTCCGACTTTCCGTCGGGCAACACCAGCAACCCCATTCCGCCCTGATACGAGGACGGAAGCATCCCGTACGGAATCGCCTCCGCTGTCAGATCGGTAAACGTCCACGCGTTTCCTTCGCGCACGGCGGCAATAGCGTGGTCGAATTGAAACATCGACGGGGCAGCCCGATCGGTTCGTCCAACCGACGACAACAACACCGTGTTCGCCTGAATGCCATACTTTCGCGCTGCCGCAACAAACAACGTGGCTTTGTCCTTGCAATCGCCAAACCCTGTGCTCAACACCTGCTCGGGAGTTCTCGGCTGATATCCACCAATTCCCAGCGAAACAGATACGTAACGCACATCCTGTGCAACCCATCGATGAAGGGCCTTGATGGTATCAAGTCGCGTACGCGCTTTCGACGCCGCGACAATTGAATCCACGCGGCGCGCAATGTCGGGAGCTAAGGCGTAACGATCTTTAGACAAACCATGATACCACAACGCGAGGTCGGCCCACGTTGACGGCGCCGATACCACGATGCTTTGAATGACGCCATTGGAATCGGACAGAAACGGTTCACCCACCACACGCGGTTGATCACTGGCCGTCCACGTTGTGATATGGCGACCATTCGCCACCGAGTCAGCGTGTTTGATGTTCACGTTGTATTCGAGCACGCGCGGTTGCAGCGTTGCCGGCGCGTCAAGCACATAACGAAAGCGTACGATGTCCAGCGGCGAATTCACAAAACGCACGTCGTAAAAATCGCCGGCGCGATACGGCGCCTTTTCTTCGACGCTCCATGACATGTCGAGAATGGTTCCGGCCGTGAGACCGGACAGTGACAGGCGATGAATTTTCTGATCCTGATACACAGGATTCTGCATCGCCGCCGGAATGTCGGCGTCCTGCTCCTGCGCCGGTTTGTCGCTCAGCACTTCGCCCGATGGCTTGAGCACACGTACCCAATTGAGCGCAAACGCCTGATGGCTGGGTGAATATCCAAAACTCTGCTCGGCTTTGGCGCGCGCCGCCGCGTCGGTCAACATCTGCATCACCAGCCGGTATCGACGCGTGTTGCGCCCATCAGCTTCAACTTTGAAAACCAACTCGTCCAGCAGCGTCACAAACTGCGCGCCGCCTCGGCCGACCGGATTGACCGCCAGTTTGACCACGCTGTCGGAGGGCTGCGGAGCCTGCGCCGAGACGCGAGCGCTCGTGCACAGAACGGTCAGCAGCATCGCGGCGAGTGTACCAGCACGTCGTTGGATCGTCATTGCGGAGGCAAGACAGGATGGCTGCAGTGTTCGGTCGGGTGCATCATTAGCTATCGGGGCTTGCATCGGGTCCGGCGGCCAGAGTAAGGAGCGGTCCTTCAGTTTACCCGCCCGTCCGCATCTTCAGGACCTCCCGGCGCCCTGTCAAGCAGGATCGGAATCGTCGCGAAGCGAATACTTTCTAGCTCCAGCGTCACCCGGAGGCGGTGCGTTCAAGTGTTGATCGTCAGAGTTTAAGGGCGCCGCGGGACCCTGAACATGATGCTCGGCTCGCGCGGCTGCCCCGGACCGCCTCCTCGCCTTAGCTTTGCAAGCTGGACCTCATCCCAGAATCCTCGATGGCCACAACCTCCCGTCCTACGCGCGATCGCAAGGCTGCGAACGCCGTTTCGGGCTCCTCGGTTCCGACCGGGCAAGCCTTCTCGCGTGACCAACTCCTCAACGCCTATCGGACGATGTACACGTCCCGGCGTCTCGACGATAAAGAAATCCAGCTCAAACGACAGCAGAAAATTTTCTTCCAGATCTCCGGCGCAGGTCATGAAGCCGTGTTGACCGCCGCCGGAATGGTGCTCCGCCCGAGTTACGACTGGTTCTACCTGTATTACAGGGATCGCGCGTTGTGCCTCATGCTGGGAATGACCCCGGCCGAGATGTTGTACAGCTCCGTGGGTGCGGCCATCGATCCGAATTCGGGCGGCCGCCAGATGCCCAGTCACTGGGGTCACAAGAAGCTCAACGTGATCAGTGTGTCGTCGCCTACTGGCACTCAGTTTCTGCAAGCGGTTGGCTGCGCTGAATCGACGTTGCGCGCGTCGCAAACCGGCAACACCGAAGAACAGTTTCATGGTGATGATGTCACGCTGGTCACCACGGGCGACGGCACCACCAGCGAGGGCGAATTCTGGGAATCGCTCAACACTGCGTGCAATCTGAAGCTGCCCATCGTGTACCTGGTGGAAGACAACGGGTACGCCATTTCGGTTCCGGTTGAAGTGAACACGGCGGGCGGATCCATTTCCAAACTCGTCGCGTCGTTCCCGGGTTTGTACATCCAGGAAGTTGATGGTTGTGATTTCTTCGCGTCACACGCGGCCATGGAACGCGCCGTTGCCTACGCGCGTGAGCGCAAGGGCCCCGCGTTCGTACATGCGAAAGTCATTCGCCCCTACTCGCATTCGCTGTCAGACGATGAAGTTCTGTATCGTCCAGCCGAAGAGCGCAGCGCCGATGCCGCACGCGATCCACTCACGACGTTCCCAGCGTTGTTGATTGCAGAGGGTCGGGCAACGGCTGCGGAAATTGAAGCAATTAAAGTTGAAGTTGATGCACTGATTCTCGAGGCCACCGACGACGCACTCGCGCAACCACAGCCCGACGCCAGCACAATTACGTACGCCGTGTACTCCCCCGATGTCGATCCAACGGGTGATAATTTTGACACGGAGGATGATCCGCAGTTTGCGGGCGATCCAACAACCATGGTTGAGTTGCTGAACGCCTGCTTGCGCGACGAAATGGCGCGCGACGAAAAAATTCTGATGTTTGGCGAAGACGTTGCCGATGTGTCGCGCGAAGAACATCTGGGCAAAGTCAAAGGCAAGGGTGGTGTGTTCAAAGTCACCCACGGTTTGCAAACGAAATTTGGCAGTGCGCGGGTGTACAATTCACCGCTGGCCGAAGCCAACATTGTTGGTCGGGCAATCGGTCTCGCTCATCGTGGATACAAGCCGGTCGTTGAAATTCAGTTCTTCGATTACATCTGGCCGGCGTACATGCAGTTGCGTGATGAGTTGTCAACGATGCGCTGGCGTTCCAACAACGCGTTCAGTGCGCCACTGGTCGTTCGCACGACGTACGGCGGATACATTCGCGGCGCCATTTATCACTCGATGACCGGTGCATCGCTGTTCACGCATTGCCCCGGCTTGCGGGTTGTGTGCCCAAGCAATGCGCTCGACGCCAACGGCTTGTTGCGCACGGCCATTCGTTGCGACGATCCCGTGATTTTCCTCGAGCACAAACATCTGTATCGTCAGACGTACAACAAGGCCGCGTATCCGGGCCCGAACTTCATGATTCCGTTCGGCAAGGCGCGCATTGTGAAAGAGGGAGCGGACATCACGCTGGTCACGTACGGCGCAACGGTCAATCGTGCGCTGGTTGCGGCGAAACAAATGGCCGATGAAGGCGGGCCGTCGGTTGAAGTGATCGATCTGCGTACATTGTCGCCGTGGGATCACGAAACCGTATTCGCAAGCGTCAAGAAAACCGGTCGCGTGATTGTGGCGTACGAAGATTCGATGTCGTGGGGTTACGGTGCGGAAATCGCGGCGCGAATTGCCGACGATTGTTTCGCGTGGCTCGATGCGCCGGTAAAGCGGGTTGCGTCGTTGGACACGTACGTTGGATATGCGCCGAGTTTGGAAGACGGCACCTTGCCGCAGGTGGAGACGTTCCGGAAGGCGTACGCGGATATAATGGCGTTTTGATTTGGACGAGCGGTGCCTGAGAGCATCGCTCGTGGCCTAACGTGTAGCCACGTTGTGCGCGGGAAACTGAAAATCGCACCGGCTTTCGCGCGGTGCGATTTTTTATTTGCAAAAGCAGGGAGCCATGATGCGGAGCATGAAATGGTGTCGTGGCGGATCAATACGGGCCGATTGTGCGTTTTTGGGGTCTCATGAGGTAATAGGTGTATCAAACCCGCCCTGGTCGAAACCGAAGTTTGTTTCTCGTACCCAATTCGAAATGCTCCGTAGCCGAATCGCACTCTTCTGCGCCACACTGGCATCGCTCACGTCAACAACACTCTCGGCACAAAGCCATCCGTTCTATCTGGGAGTAAGCGCTGGTGCTACGCGCCTGACTGCTCCACGCGGCAACTTTCCGCAAACGACGGCCCCTACCATCGCGGCATCGGTGGGCATGGGTGTCACACACGGGTTCGGATTCGAAGGGCGGCTCACTGGTTTAAGTGCCGCCGTCACCGAACGCCGAAATCCTGGAGTGCTTTCTGAAGGCTTGTACACTCGCGGCGTGCGTGCACTCTTGCTCGAACCAACGCTCACGTTTCGCCCGACCGCGTGGAACGCGTGGCGTGTGAAGCCGTTCGGAAGTGTTGGTGCCGTGCTTGCGGCGCTCAGAACTTCGCAGGAGTCAGACACACCCGAGGAGTGGAGTAGCGCTTCGGAAGCCGGGGTCGCAGGTGCACTGGGGTTGGAGGCGGTACTCTACCGCCGCATCAGTTTGGTAGGTCGGGCAAGTTATCGCGAGATGTTCACCGGATTGGGCGGGCCGCAACGGGAACTGGGCCTGCCGGGACCGGCGCTCGACTTTGGCGTGCGCGTGAATCGCTGACGGAACTCATAACAGAAATCGTTTGGTGCGAGTTGGCGCGACGCGATTCATGTGTTGCCGTTGGTCGCTCGGGGAATGGAATGTTGCGCTCCGCATTCTACGGATGACGCTGTGCTCCACCGGTGGTATTTGTTTGCGCAATGCCTCCTTGCCCTGCGGTGTGCGCCGAGCGTACGCTTCTTTCACAATGCTCACTTTCGAGACTACCTCATGGCGTATCGCGCACGGGCGTCCACAATGTTGATGACGCCCGACGAATTCCTCGTGTATCCGCTGTCGGATGTTAAAGCGGAGCTTGTGCGCGGTGAGCTGCGCGTGAGCCCGCCCGCTGGCGGCCCCCACGGCCGTGCTGGCACAAACCTCGTAGTTTTGCTGAGCGTTTACGTGAACTCGCGCAAGCTTGGGGCGGTGTTTGCCGATGGCGTGGGCTACGAACTCGCTGAGCTGCCACGCACAGTGCGCGCGCCCGACGCCTCGTTTGTACGCGCTGAGCGTCTGCCCCAGGACGGTATAGGCCCCGGCTTGTTGAAACTGGCGCCGGACCTAGCCGTCGAGGTGCTGTCACCAAGCGAAACCGCATGGTCAATCGAGGAGAAACTCCACGACTATCTCGCGTGCGGTACGTCGCTCATTTGGGTGCTCGATCCCGTGCGACGCACGGTCATGGTTGTGGCGAACGACGCCCCGGTGCATTGGCTTCGCGAAACGGATGCGCTCAACGGTGGTAATGCTGTTCCCGGATTTGCTTGCCGGGTGTCAGAACTTTTTGATGGTGTGGCAGTGATGCCAGCGCAAATGACGCCCGACGACTGAGGGACGGCGCGCCGTGCGAATCTGGCACGACGCGCTTTCAGTTACCGAACCGCCTGCGTTGTTACGGAACGACTGAGATTTTTGGCGGCAACACTTCCGACAGCGGTACGAGCTTACCCGCCATCTTCTTATTGAATTCCGGCAGCGTTGTTTTGACGAACGTATCGAACTGCGTCTTCGCCGTTTTCAGCTGCCCCTCGATTTCGGTCAACACTCCCATCGACGCGTCGGTGGGGCGATATTCGGCGCCGCCCGCAACGTCACCTGCGCCTGTGCCCACTTCTCCATACAACCACAGCAGGTTCTGATAGACCTTGTACTGCTCGACAAACCATTTATCGTCGCTGTGCAGGTCAGATTTTGACACCAGCTGCAACTCGATGTCGAGCGCCTGCTTGTCGAGCTCTTTCAGCGCGGTTTTCGATGTGGCCGACGTGCTGTCCGCCTTGACGATATCTTCAATTTGTTTGCGAACGATTTCGAGTTTGTTCACCACATCGGCGGTGGTGTTGATGTTGTCGCGAATACGGAGCTGCGTCTTGCTGTTCATGGCAAGATCTGATGCGCTGGCCGGGATTTCCGGATCTTTCATCACGACGAATTTCTTGTCGTATGTTTTTCCGTCCACGGAAAGGCGCAGCGTGTATTGCGTGGGATTCATGAGTGGTCCCGCGCGTTGCGGCGCCTGAATGCCCCAGTGTGCAATTGGACGAATGTCGCGATTCTTGAAGCGTTGCTCGTCCCAGATGCGCGGATTGTCCGGCGGGGTTGTGCGCAATTCCACCTGCTTCGGACCGTCACCGCGAAGATCCCAGTTGAGACGACTTGTACCGGCGCGTCCGGTGAATTTGATCGTGCGTACTACCGCGCCGGCAGAATCAACGAATTCAGCTTTCACCGTGTCGCGCGGAGCCGTTTTCAAAGCGAAGGTCAGTTCGGCCGAGCCGCTGCGTGCGACGCGCGATCCAGCGCGTGGCTCGAATATTTGCACGGGCGCATCCGCGACAATTTTGTCAGCCTGTTCCATCATGGAAATGTCACGCAATACGAACAGCCCGCGACCGTACGTGGAAACCACGACGTCGTGATTGGTTTTTGCAAACACAATCCAGGTTACCGGCGCGGCCGGCAAGCCCGCGTTCAGCTTCGTCCACTTGTCGCCGTCGTCCATCGAGTAGTAGATGGCGTTACCCGTGCCGACGAACAGCATTCCCTTGCGATTTGGATTTTCCGCAATTGACATCGCGTAGGCGAGTGGATGATCCTGCGGCAATCCATCGCTGATGCGCTTCCAGCTTTTGCCCAGGTCATTCGTCTTGTAGATGTATGGCTTGCGATCATCCATCATGTGCACGTCCACTACGGCGTAGGCCGTTGCGGGGTCGAACGAACTGGGTTCGATCTTGCGAATTGTACCCCACGTTGGCATTCCGACGTTTTTCGAAACGTCGTTCCATTTCACACCCGCGTTGTCCGTGTACCACAACTTGCCATCGTTCGTACCGGCCCAGATCAACCCGCGCTTGACCGGAGAAGGCGCAATTGCAAAAACAACTTCGCCGTAAAACTGGCCCAGATTGTCAGAAACAATTCCGCCGCTCGGCACAATGCGGCTGGAGTCCTTCGTGGAGAGATCCGGGCTGATCACGTTCCAGGTCTGGCCCGCGTTTGCGGTTTTGAAAATCACCTGGCAGCCGTAGTAGACCGTGTTCGCATCGAAGGGATCGATGGCGAGCGGCGCGGTCCAGTGGCAGCGATATTTTGTTTTGTTCGGTTCGGAGTCGAGAGTGTGAATCCAGGGTGACACCGAACGCGCGAGTCCAACTTTGTCGTCGAAACGCGTGACGGTATTGCCGTAACAGGTGGCCCACACGATGTCGGGGTTGCCGGGCGTCGGGAGCGTAAAACCGGATTCGCATCCGCCAATTCCGCCTTGCCACTGTGATTGTCCCCCGCGACCACCGCCGCGTCCTCCACCAACTCCTGGAGGTGCGCCATCCGCGGGTGGGTCGGCAGCGGGAGCAGCGGCGCCTCCGGGAGCGACAGCCCCTCCAGGTGCTCCGACGCCACCTGGTGCGCCGACGTCACCGGCAACTCCGCCACCGGCTCCCGCTCCCGCTCCCGCGACTGCAGCGTTACCAGCCGTTCCGGCAGCACCCGCTGCCGCCGCACCAGTCCCAGCAACTGCGGCGCCTGCACCCGCGCCACCACCACCACCACCGCCCGCACGTCCACCACCACCACCGCGACCACCGCCCCCACCACCCCCACCACCGCCCGCGCGGCCACCCGCGCCCGCGACTGCGTTCGGCCAGTTGATGTTGCTCGACGGCACGGGAGCATTACTGGGTCCGCGCATCGTGCCGTTATCCTGACGATTGCTGTAAATCCAGTACGGTACCTGATCATCGATCGCCACGTGATACATCTGACCAATGGGTAACGTGAACTGATTGAACGTTTGCCCGTGATTGCGCGTGATGCCCGCACCGATATCGCCCGTCGTTACCCAATGCGCTGGATTTCGCGGGTCCATCCAGATGTCGTGACAATCGCCGCATCCCCCGCCAGAAATTGGAAACGTTTCGCCGCCGTTCAATGAGCGATGAAAACTGGAATTCGCGATGAGGACCTCGAGATCATTCTGCGGGTTGACCTCGACGTTGATGTAGTAACCGGCGCGACCAATGAGCGTGCGATCCCAGCTCACGACTTTCCATTGAGCGCCGCCATCGTCACTCCGCCACAGCGATCCCTGATCGGGCGTTTGAATGAGCGCATACACGCGTTTCGAATTTGACGGCGCGACCGCCACGTCAATTTTGCCGAGTGGAAGTTTGGGAAGCCCCGGCGCCTCAACACGTTTCCAGGTCGATCCGCTGTCGTGTGATACGTAAATCCCGCTGCTGTTGCCGCCCGAGAACATCGCGTACGTGTGCATCACCACTTCCCATGACGCCGCGAACAACGTTTTGGGATCGCTTACATCGATCGATAGTCCCGAGCAGCCCGTGTTTTCATTGACAAAGAGCACGCGCTCCCAGTTTACGCCACCATCTTTTGTGCGGTAGACGCCGCGTTCCTGTTGCGGACCGGTGGCGCGCCCAAGCGCACATACATACACGATGTTTGGATTTGTCGGATGCACGACAATTTTGCCGATGCGTCCCGTTTCCTTAAGTCCAATGTTTGTCCACGTTGCACCGGCATCCGTCGATTTATAGATGCCATCGCCCATCACGTCCGCGTCGCGAATGGCCCACGCTTCGCCCGTGCCGGCGTAAATTGTTCGCGCATTTGATGGTGCGACGGCCAATGCACCAATGGCCTGCACCGGTTGATCATCAAAGATCGGCGTGAACGTGCGCGCGCCGTCGGTTGTTTTCCAGATTCCGCCCGACGCGGCGCCGAAGTAATACGTCATCGTGTCGCCAGGCACGCCGGACACCGCTGCAATTCGTCCGCCAAAATCGGGCCCGACCCACTGAAAACGCGGCGGTGTTACCGGTGTTGCGCCGCCTCCGCCACCTCCACCACCCCCCCGCTGCGCGCCTGCAACTCCTGACGTCGCGAAAAGAAGAAACCCAACGGAAACAGTGCGCGCAGCAAGTGCGCGTATCCGGAATGGCGGCATAGGAGCAGTGGGGGACGGCGTGATTTTAACGGACGCCGCGTCGCGTCTCCCTTAACTAAACATGCTTACTTCGCTGGCGCCTTCTCGGGCTTGCATCCCATCTCGACCACTTCAAACGTCTCGTGAATATCACCGAGCTTCGTCTTGAGCTCTGCATCGGCTGTGCCCTTTGCAACCAGCGCGGCAAACTCCTGCGCGCCAGCGTTCACCTTCGCCAGCGCTTCCTTGATCTTGGGCGTATCACAGCCTTTGGGCGCCTTCGAGTTGGCCCACACCGTTGCGGCCTTCGCCATATCAACGGCTTTCGCCTTGGCGGGCGCGAGGTCGTTCTTGCCGCTGGCGGGATGCCATGAAGCCGCCATCAACGTGTGAAAAGAATCGAGCTCTTTCCAGCCAGTTGCGGGTTCCTGCATTTCCATTTTGCCGTGATCCATTGCCATGGGCTTGGCGGGTGCAGGGTTGGTCTGCGCTGCAAGCGACACCGAGCAGATGGCCAGAGATGCAGCGATCACAACGGCACGATGCAGCATGCCTGAGGATGCTGAAAAATTCACGGAAGCGCTCCGAAGGTTTAATGGGGACAGCGGGAAGACCCGCGTGAAGGATGCGATTACGCGGTGCCATGGCGCAATTGGGAGAATTACGCCCGCAACCCGAAAGTCCGTAAAGCGTTCAGTTTGCCGTCGTTGCCAATGACCGAAAAACTTGCCGCACCTCGGCTTCGCTCTCGACGAAGCCAGCCTTGCAACTAGCGCTTCAAACTCGGCCGATGGCGACCGGTTTTGCTCGCTGCTACGCGTTAGTTAGCGTGGCGATTGGTGCGCTGCCGCGGTCGGGTGCATGTTCAGGATGATTCTCCCCGAATGCACCACCGCGGCCACGCAGTGACGTGATACTCGCCCACGATCCAAGTTCGCTTTGCATTGCTAACTGCGCATTTCGCGCGCTGCGTGCTGGCGTGAACGTTTCAGGAGTCCCCTCATGCGCCGAACTGTTTTGTTGGTCGCGTCGTTGATGATGCTGGTGTTTCCACAGGGATTGCGGGCGCAGCTGGCCGCGCAAATTGCTCCTGGTGACCGCGTACGGCTTTCAGCGAAGTCGCTGGGCACGGCCAACCGCATCGGCATTCTCACCAAAGTCGACAACGAAAGATTATACCTGCTCGATCCCGGCGTGAACGGCGCCGCGTGGGAAATTCAGGTTGACAAACTGGATCAAATCGATGTCCGTCGACCGAATGCCGGGAACCACACGCACCGGGGAGCGTTGATCGGCATGCTCACTGGGTTTGTGGGAGTTGGCGTCATTGGCTATGTGGCCTCGTCATGCAATGGCTGCGAGTACGATCACGCGGCAGCGCTCTTGGCCGGGCCCGCGGGTGGCATCGGAGCACTGGTTGGTGGGCTCGTCGGACACTCACAAACGGCCGAGGGGTGGCAACGGGTCTCAAAGTTACCGGTGAAAGTGGGCTTTACGCCGATGACCCGTCGGAGCTTTCGATTGTCCGGTTCAATCGCGTTCTGATTGGAGCCATGGCGGTTTGTGTTTCTGGATCACCGTTTCAAAGGGCGGTGGGGCGGAACGCCGGCGCAACGTCGCAGAACGTACACGTGACGTTCCGAATGGCATCGGCGCGTGGACTTCGTTCTTGACTATCCCAGCGTGCGAAAAGCGACCGCCCACCAGCGACAAAGGCCACCTTTCGGCGACCCTTGACGTTGAAACGGAACGACCGTTTACTCTCAGCAACTGAACGCCCGACCCGCGTTCACGAGTGGATCGTTCGGTACGCACGACGCCGGGACCTGACTCCGACTACGGCCAACAATCCAGCACCAACCAATACAACGGTCGAGGGCTCAGGTACGGTTGTAACTGCGCGCGCACTCCCGATTGTGATGTCGTCGAAGACGAAATCATTGAGCGCCGAACCAAAGCTCACGGACTGTGCAACGCCATTGAAAGATGTTCCGACGAAACTGAATGGGCAAAACGATGCTCCAGGATTTGGCGGGCACCCTGCAACCGAACCGAATGGTGTCACCGGCAACATCAGCGTGGCGAGTAACGTTCCAGTTCCATTCATCCCGGAGAAAACGCCGAGAGACCCGGGCACTCCTGGCGCACTGTAATAGGTACCGAAACCATTGCTGAAACCTCCGGCAACGTTGATGTAAGCGGGCTCGCCGGGAAAATCGCTGAACACCGCGGCCGTACCAGGAGATGGCTCGCCTCCGAAATTGCCCGACCCTCCGAGGTTGGTGCGTACCAGGCCGAATGCATTACCGGAAAAGGTGATACCAGAGTAAAAGCTGCCCACCTCCGTGTCGTTTGCGACGCCTTCGAATGTCAGAACGCGCACCTGGGCGTTCGCGGATACTGCTGGCAAAAGCGCAATGGCGAGCATGGACACTGCGCCAACGAGAATTTTTCGCATGATAGTGAAATGTCTGATGTGTTTATCTGCTGCACCCGTGCACGAATTTGCATGGGGTGATCGCACATTATGAGTCGTTAGAAATCAAAATGCAGCGAGACCGATGCGTGCCGCAGCAGGGCTTCCTGCATGGGCCTGCACCGCGGACATGAACGTCAAATCACCAGTCGTCGCGATGCGGTACGCATTTACTTTTCCGTTGACGGAATTGAGCTGATACAGGAATTTACTGTTCGCGCTTAGTGAAACGTCGCTGGCACCGGTGCCCGCGTTAGCGTCGTCGTCGGTGGCATCGAGCAGGGTCAGTGCGCCGCCCGCGCCGACCGCGTACCTGGAAATTCTGCCGGTGCCAAAGAAACTCACCGCGTATGCGAAAGCGCCGTCATCGGTGACGATGATCCAGCAGGTGTCGGTCCCGCCGTTGAAGATGGAGCCACTTCCCGGAGTGAGCGTTCCATCACTATTCACCGTATATCCAGCTGCCGCCCCACCGCCCGGATTACCTGCACCGCCAAATTGCTCGGTCACGAGCAGGGTGCCCGATCGAGTCGGCGTGAAACCGAACGGACCGCGGCCCGTGGCGTCAATAATTTTGGGAGTACCGAGCGTTCCGTCGACGTTTACCGGAAATACGTCAATCGTGCCTTCATCCATTCCAGTCTGCATCGGTAACTTCGCAAGGCGCTCAGTCGCGATGAGGAACTTGCCATCAGCGGTAAACGATGCCTGTGCGCAACCCGAACGATTCTGACCGCTCAAAACGCGCGTGGAGCCCGCGATCGGTGTCAATTCTCCAGTCACTGCAACGCGAAAGCCGGTCACGCTCGGCAAGTCTCCCGTAGTACAGTTCGCTGCGGAGAGGCCAAGTATTCGTTCGCCGCTATTGAGTACATACAGCACGCCGTGGTTTACCGTCAAACTCACCGGTCGACGTCCGCCGGATGATCGCAAGTCTGCTCGCACCAACGTCGTGCCATCTCCCATTACCCGAAACACCGCGATCGTATTCGTACCCGCATTTACCGCGAACAAAAGTTTTTGTGCTTCGGTGAGGTTGTTCGGTGCCGATTCTCCGTCGGCATCTCCAAGAATCAGGGCGTTATCAGAATCTTCGAACGCGCCACTGCCGCGACCACCCGCGTCGACATTATCGACGAGCGTAAGTGATCCATCGAGCCCGCGGCGATAGACAACAATGCGGTTGCCATCGAGGTCATTGCTCATGGTGAAGACCGCGCCAGTCGCTGTCTCATCGCCGCCGCCGGTGAGCGCGAGAGCGCGGGCGGGTGCTGGATCGGTGATGAGCGGTGCAACAGGTGGACGATCAGCCGAGCAAGATACGAACACCAATGAGGCCGCGGCGGGCCACATCAAAGACGAAGCGAGCATGCGAGGTTGCATTTTTCTCCCAGGTAAGGATGAAGGAATTCTCATGCCCGGGAAGTAGAGCAATTGCTGCACCAGCAGACCATTCGCGCTCTGCAGCGATGTAAGTAGTTTCGAACTCACCAGTTAGCACGTGGCGCATGGAATGCGCTGCGTTGCCTCCAACGTTTCACGTGATGTTGGCACGCCGACTTGAAACAATGCCATGAAACGTTCGCAATCGCGCGCAGGATACAACCAGGCAGTTTGTCGGCTCAGAGTTCAAGCGCATGCGTGGAACGAACCGTTTCCAGCGCTCAATACGATTTTTCGCCAACGCAGATGCTTGCAAATGCAGACATGCAACGATGAACGGGTGACAATAATCACTCCTTTGCTTTCACTCACCATTTCAACGGTACTCGAACCGGTCAAAGCTCGCTTCGGCCACCTCGTCAGAATCCAACAAACAACCCTGGAACGTTTCATTGACGCTCCGCGGGCGTTCCGTGAACGTGACAAATAAACAATCGCTTCGACGTCCGATACGCCAAGTGCAGGTGCGTGACCACGTTAGCGCGTTTCATAGTGCCGTCGGTGTGTGGTCCCAAAAATGCTTGATACATGCGTGTTGTTTCACGTTGGCTTCATGCACTGGGAGAAAAACTATGAAAAGCTTCAGTAGCCTGCGCCGCGAGTTAGCCGGTACAACTCTCGTATTGGCCGCCGCGTTCGTGAGCTTTACACCCTCCGTTCACGCTCAGGGATCAATGGCGAAAGATGCAATGGGAAAGGATGGGATGAGCAAGATGGACCAACCCATGATGGAAAAGATGATGGGATCATGGCCGATGGCGTCAAAGGAAGCCGCGATGTTCATGATGAAGAAGTACGGACCACCCGCCACGATGACATCGGAAATGGCAATGTGGGGCAAAACTGGTCCGTGGAAGCGCACAGTGGTGTACGGCCACGAATATGTGCACGAGTTTCCCGCGCACCACACCGACGTCATGCAGCAGTGGGTGGACTACAAAGCGCCACCCTCGATGTACGACGAGTTGGCGATGTATGACGGCAGCGTAGTGCTGGAGCGTACGGTCGGCGAAATGTCCGCGCGGTGTGACAAGGAAGGCGCAAACTTTCTTGCCCTCAACCTGGCCCACGAAATTATCACCGGCAAACAAACGGTTGACGGTGCGCGGAAAATGTACGGCGAACAGATTATGAAGATGAAAGCGATGCAATCGGCACCATATACCGAAAAGCTCATGTTCGGCATGATGAGCAATACGGGCGACATGGACAAACCAGTGATGAAGTAGCTGTTCGGTGGAACGGTGCCAACGTAACCTGCTGGCGCCGCACCAATCCCGCATCGGGGTCTGGGATCAGCTCCGCATTCCGCCAACCTCGGCAGCAATTCGCAAGTAAGCCGTAATTAACGGGTGCGGCGCGCCAGGGCGCGAAGTGCATTCAGGTAAGAACAGCGTGCCGAAAAAGAAGGGATGGCTGGTGAGCTCTACAATTGCGGCCACGCCTGTTTCGTTCACGCCGGTAACGCGCAGGCCTGCTCCGTGCACTTGTGCAAGGTAGGCGGGATTCAAACCAAACGCACATCGATATTTTTCCGCGGAAATTGTTCGACGATAGATACGAGCTGTACGCGATACCGGGTCGAGTGCCACCGCGCTCGTTCGTTCGAGCAGGGGTTCCGGCAATGCGTTGATGACGTTCAGACCACCAAGCGAATTCGACTCAGCATGCTCGGCGCGATCGAGACCGAGCACCGTACGCGAAAACTCAATCACGGCATGCTGGAAACCGGCGCAGGTGCCGAGAAATGGCACGCGTGACTCGCGGGCAAATTTTATCGCTTGCAGGGCTCCGCTGCCGTTTTCGTAGGGCCCCCACGGCCCACACCACAGTGCGTCGTAGCTGCCGAGTTGGCGTTTGGTGTCTGTCTCGAGTGCGCTCGTCGGGAGCCACTGCGTTTCGACCTCAAGTGCTAACAAACGTGACGCATGTTGCAACGCTTCGCAGATCTCAGTGTATCCCTGGATGACGGGATGGTCGTCGCCGACAATTACCACGCGCAAACTTCGTTTCATGCAGTTCCAGCTCATACTGTGGGAACAGTCGTGCGCGGCATCCGGACCGCATGGCCGAAAGTAGCACCCGTTTTGTTCGGCGCCTAGGCGTCGACTCTCTAACCTTCGACAAGGCTTGCCGTGTCTTTGCAGCGCGCGCTGCTATTACTCATCGCCACAGCATTGCTCGCTGGCATTGTTCCGGGTGGTGTGCTCATCGACCGACGGCTCGCACGGGAAGTCGAGGCGCGCGCGCGTCGTGATTTGGCGCAGGCGCCCCAGTTGCAGGCTGATCGCGATCTCTCACAGAAAGACGCGACACTGATGCACGCGCGCGAGGTCGCGCTTGCTCCGAAGTTGCCGGATGCGCTGGTTCGCGGCGAGCGGAACGTTGCCGTCCGCGCTGCGGAAGACGCGCGCGGCACCTTTGGTGATGCGGCGATTGTCGTTGCAGCAGGCGGCGAAGTGTGGAGCGGGCCTCGGCCGACCGCGCCCGCCTTGCAAAAACTGCTGAGTGCCTTACGTCGCAACGAAACGCCAACAGCTGTCGTGGCAGATAGTGGCAAACTTTACATGGTCACGTTGGTGTCGGTTGTTCGCGGACGCGCGTGGGTAGGCGCGGCCGGAATCAGTGTAGAGATCGGGAACGCGGCCGCGGGAGCACTCGCCGCATTTACTCGCGCTGATGTGATCTTTCTCGGCGCTGACGGCAGCCTTGTCGCAGGCACGACCAGCGATTCCGTCACGGCGGCGATCGTGAGTCGTGGTCTTCATACGCCGCACGACGGATCTGTGCATCTGATTGCGATTGGCGGGCGTCAGTATCTGATCAATGCGGTTCCCGCCGGTGATGTCGGTACCACAGTCTTTGTTCGCGATTTCACGCGTGACCTCACGGTGTTGCCTGCGTTCCGAAGCGTCATTGTGTTGAGTGGTGTTGCAGCGATGGCGTTGGGTCTGTTGCTCGGCACCATCGTGGCGCGGCGAATTGCGCGCCCTGTCACAGCATTGGCTGACGCTGCCGATCGTCTGACCGCAGGGGACGCCGAAGCGCCACTCATGCGCTCGTCAATAAATGAAATCGCTCGACTGTCGGACGCATTCAGTGCCATGCGACAGGCGCTCGCCATGCGCATCAGCGATGTGACGGGAGCAAACCGAAGATTGACTGATCGGCAGACACGTTTCGAAACATCCCAATCCGAAATTCTGCACCGAGAACGATTGGCAGTGAGTTCGCGTCTTGTGGCTGAACTCTCGCACGAAATTAGGAATCCGATTGCGAATTTACGAAACTGTCTAGAGGTCGTTCGGCGGCGCGTTGGCGACGATCCGCAGGGCCTTGAGTTTACCGATCTCGCCATTGACGAATTGTTGCGCATGCACGAGCTCGCGGAACAATTGCTGGATCTCAATCGCCCGCGCGATCCGGCCGTCCGAATAGCAAACGTTCAGACAGTGTTACACGAAGTGGCGGTACTCGCCTCGGCGGGCTCCGTGCCAAGTGTTCTACGAATCGTTCTGGAAAAGCAAGACGGCGCCGATGTCGTTGCCGCAATTGCTCCGGATGCGCTGAAGCAAGTTCTCCTCAACCTGGTGCAAAATGCGCGTGAAGCCCTCGCCGAACAGTCCCGCGAATTGGACGTACCTGGTGTTATCACGCTCTCCGCGCGTGCGGAAAACTCACGCGTGCTGATTACTGTGAGAGACAACGGCCCTGGCATCGCCAAGGATGTCATCGAACAAGTTTTCGAGCCATTCTTTACCACGAAGGGCGCAATGCACGGCGTAGGGTTGGGACTGTTTGTTGCGGAAGGTTTGGTGCGTACGGTCGGCGGGCGCATTGTCGTTGCAAGCGGTGATGAATCGGGTGCAACCTTTCAGGTGGAATTGCCGCAAACTGAGGAGACCGCCGCATGACGAGTCCCTCCAAAAACGTTGCGCGCATTTTAATTGTTGATGACGATCGCGTATTTCGTTTGTCCATGGCCGCGCTGTTGGAAGGCGATGGGTATGAGGTGCAAGCGGTTGCGAGCGGCGCGGAAGCAGTACACGCGCTGCGCGACGCACATTTCGATGCAATGCTGCTGGATGTTAAGATGCCCGGCGCTGATGGAATCACGGTTCTTGAAGCGCTGAGGATTTGGGGCAATGGTATCCCGGTGCTCATGATTTCCGGCGTCGGCACCGTAAAAGACGCCGTGCGCGCAATGCATATCGGGGCCGACGATTTTCTCACGAAACCCGTTGAACCGGAGCTGTTGTCGGCGCGCTTGGGTGAACTGCTGGGTCGACGCCCCAACGCGGCTGCTTACGCCACAACGACGGATCGACCGGCAATGGTTGGTCGCTCAACGGCGATGCTGCAACTGTCAGATCAAATCGCCCGCGTCGCGCCAACAAATGCAACAGTGTTGATCACTGGCGAAACCGGCACCGGAAAGGAGCTCACCGCGAAGGCGGTACATATGCAGTCCGAGCGCGGGTCCAACCCATTTGTAGCAGTCGATTGCGGTGCGTTATCGGAATCGCTGCTGGAAAGCGAATTGTTTGGACACGTTCGCGGCGCATTTACCGGGGCACTGCGCGACAAGGCAGGTTTGTTCGAATCTGCCTCCGGCGGCACAATTTTTCTCGATGAAATAGGCGGTGTGAGCTTCGCGCTTCAGCAGCGGTTGCTACGAGTTTTGCAGGAACGAGAGGCTACGCGAGTCGGCGCTCTGCGACCAACACAGGTCAACGTCCGTGTCATCGCTGCGACAAATCGTGAACTCCGGTCTGAAGTGCAAGCGGGACGGTTTCGGGAAGATCTTTTTTATCGATTAAATGTCTTTCCGATAGTCTTGCCACCGCTCCGCGAGCGTCGAAGTGATATTCCGTTATTGATCGAGCACGCGCTTGCATCTGCCGCGCGCCCGGGTTCGCCGCCGGCGCCTTGCACTCCATTTGCGATCCGTTTGCTTCGCGCGTACGACTGGCCAGGAAACGTGCGCGAACTCTTCGCCGTGATTGAGAGTGCCTCGATTCGCGCGGCCGGAGGTCGCATTGGGGCGCAGCATCTCCCGCCGGAAGTTCGGGGATCATGGGAAGCCGACCTGACCAACTTGGCGCCACGGTATCAAGCTGACCTTTCGGACGAGGGCGAGCGCCAAGCCATCCTTCTGACGCTGGCTGAGACGGGTGGTGCGTTGGCGCGGTCGGCCGAACTTCTTGGGATGGGTCGGACGACGTTATGGCGAAAGCTGAAGGGATATGGCATTAGCGTGGCTGGACCCCCTCCGGGTGCTGGCGCACAGGGCGTTGACGTCTGAGCGCTGCATAAGCGCCATGTCTCCCTGACCTGATGGGCCGAACCGTCGCAATCAGCCGGTTTTGGCGCTATCGTTGCCAGGCTGGTCCCAGCCACCGAAACCCCCAACGTCTCGTCTCCTCTGGTCGTATTTTGGGGGACGGTTCGTTGACCGTTCGTGCTCCCACCTCCCAGTGTACCCACGCATGAAACTGCGCCTCACTCTGGCTGGCCTCGCCGTTGCACTCGCGACCGCCCCAGGCCTGCTCCCCGCTCAGCAGAAAATCACCTCGCCCAAAGAGTTCTTTGGGTTCGACGTCGGCGCAGACTATGAGCTGCCAAACTACACCAAACTCCACCAGTACTTCGCCAAAGTTGCGAACGAAAGTGATCGCGTATTGCTCGACACCATCGGCTTCACCGAACTGGGCAAGCCGCAGATCATGGCTATCGTTTCGAGCCCGGCCAACCTCAAGAACCTGGCGCGGTATAAGGAAATTTCGAAGAAGCTCGCGCTCGCCGAAGGCATTGATTCGGTCGAAGCCAAGCGCCTCTCGAAAGAAGGCAAAGCCATCGTCTGGATCGACGGCGGATTGCACGCCACCGAAGTACTCGGCGCGCAGCAACTCATCGAAGATCTCTGGCAGTTTGCCAGCATGAATGACGAGGAGACCACGCGCTTCCGCGAGAACACGATCATCTTGCTCGTGCACGCCAATCCAGACGGTATGGAAATGGTGTCCAACTGGTACATGCAGGAGCCGGACAAACTGAAGCGCACCATGAACATCCCCGACTTGTACAACAAGTACGCGGGACACGATGACAATCGCGACTCGTTCATGAACGCGCTCAAGGAAACGACGAACATGAGCCGCGTCGCGTTCATGGAATGGTATCCGCAAATTCTGTATAACCATCACCAGACGGGCCCACAGGGGATGGTGATGTTTGCGCCACCCTTTCGCGATCCGGCCAACTACAACTTCCACGACGGCATCATTACCGGTATCGATCGTCTTGGAAGCGCGTTGCACACGCGCATGATTGCCGAAGGAAAAGGCGGCACGACGATGCGGTCGGGTTCGAGCTATTCAACGTGGTGGAACGGCGGTGTTCGTACGGTCGCGTACTTCCACAACGTGATTGGTTTGCTGACGGAAACGATCGGAAGCCCGACACCAACCAGCATTCCATTCGTCGCGAGCGCAGCCATGCGCACGGCCGATTTGCCAATGCCGATCACGCCGCAGCCCTGGCACTTTCGTCAGTCCATCGACTACTCGATCACGGCCAATCGCGCAGTGCTTGATGACGCGTCACGCAACAAGGATTTCTGGCTCTTCAATCGCTGGCAGATGGGCCGCGATGAAATCGCCATGGGCAACAAGGACACCTGGATCATCACACCACGTCACATGGCCGAAGTTGATAAGGCGATGGCGGCTGATCGCGGCGCAGGTGGTGCGGCCGGCGCAGCTGGTGGTGGTCGCGGCGCAGGCGGCGGCGGTGGTGGTGGTGGCGGCGGACGCGGTGGTGCAGGCGCCGGGGGTATCGGCACCGAGAACAAGTACTACAAAATGCTGCACGCGCCCGAGCAGCGTGAACCACGCGGTTACATCATGAGCGCGGCGCAGCCCGACTTTGCAACGACCACGAAGTTTGTGCAGGCGCTGCAGAAGTCCGGCATTCAGTTCATGCGCGCGACCGCACCATTTACGGTTGCTGGCAAGCAGTATCCCGTGAACTCCTGGGTTGTGAAAACGAATCAGGCGTTCCGCGCTCACGTGCTGGACATGTTTGAACCGCAGGATCATCCGGATGACTTCAAGATCCCGGGTGGTGCACCAACGGCGCCGTATGACAACGCTGGTTGGACGCTCGCGATGCAGATGGGTGTGCAGTACGATCGCTTGCTCGATGCGTTTGATGGTCCGTTCGAGCGTGTGAAAGCCGAGACTGTTTCGCCGGAAGTTGTGACCGTCGCAACGAAGGGTAAGGCCGGCTACTACGTTCGCCCGGAAGTGAACGACGCGTTGACGGTTTCCAATCGTCTCGCGAAAGCTGGTGCTGCGGCGTTCCGCATTCCGAGTGGTTTTCAGGACGGCGGCGAATCGTGGCCGGCGGGTACGTGGTTCATTCCATCAACGCCTGCGTCGGACAAGATTGTGCAGGCTGCTGCGAAAGACCTCGGCGTTTCGTTTGGCGCGGCGAATACGAAACCGGCCAGTGCACAAGCGGTCAAGCCAATGCGTGTTGCATTGGTCGATCGTTACGGCGGTTCCATGCCAACCGGCTGGACGCGTTTGGTGATGGAGCAGTTCGAAGTGCCGTACACGCTCGTGTATCCGCAGGAGCTCGATAAGGGCGGACTCAAGGCCAAGTACGACGTGATCGTGTTGACCGACGGCATGATTTCCGATGGCGCCGGGGGTCGTGGCGGTGGTGGTTTTGGTGGTTCACCCGACACGATGTTGACGCCGGCGCAGTACCGGAATCGTTTGGGTCGCATCTCAACCGAAACCACGGTTCCGAAGTTGAAAGAATTCATGGAAGCCGGCGGCCGCGTGATCACCATCGGCAGCTCCATCGCACTCGGCAAACAGATTGGCTTGCCCATCGACAACTTCCTGATGGACGGCACGCGTCCGTTGGGCCGAGAGAAGTACTACATCCCGGGTTCGTTGCTCGAAGTCAAAATGGATACGAGCGCGATGGTCACCACCGGAATGCCGGCGCGCACGATCGTCATGTTCGACAACAGCCCCGTCATGAAGCTTGGTGCCGATGCGGCGGCGAAAGGACTTCGACCGTTGGCAATGTTCGACAACGACGCACCGCTCAAGAGCGGCTGGGCGTGGGGACAGAACTATTTGAAGGGTGGTGTAGCGATCGCCGAAGCCAAGGTTGGTCAGGGTAATCTGTATCTCTTTGGACCGGAAATTCTGTTCCGCGCACAACCACATGGCACGTTCAAGTTGTTGTTGAATGCGCTGTCGCAGGGTTTTGATCGCCCGGTGAAAACCGGGGTGATGTAACACATCCTGAATTTCTGAACAACAGTGGTCAGCGCCCGTGTGGTGCTGGCCATTGTTTGTTTTGAGGCATAACGCAGTTGCCCGCACTCTTTTGGTACTGCGGTTTTTCGGTACTGGGGTCAGAGCCGTCATTCTGACCGCACTCTTTTGGTACTGGGGCTTTTTTGGTACTGGGGTCAGAGCCGTCATTCTGACCGCACTTTTTTGGTATTGGGGTTTTTCGGTACCGGGGTCAGAGCCGTCATTCTGACCGCACTCTTTTGGTACTGGGGTCAGAGCCGTCATTCTGACCGCACTCTTTTGGTACTGGGGTCAGAGCCGTCATTCTGACCGCTCTGACCCCGGTACCAAATCCACGCACTGCCCGCGCGACACTCCCTTCACCCACCAATCACCGCAATGGACAACGCCGAAGATTATCTGGACCAAACGCAAATCGAACTCGAACGAATCGCGCCGGAAGTCGAGCACCTCACCGGTGTTGATCGCCGACAGTTTGTGTTTCGCTCGTTGGTGGCCGCCGCAGCCAGCACCTTCGCGGCGAAATCCATTCACGCGCAGGGGGCGCTCAACGGAACGTTTGTTCCGCCAACGATTGGCACTGCATTTGACGAGGCCATTGGAGCAGCGAGCCTCTTCCAGACGCCACAACAGGCCGCTGTCGCATTACTCGGCAACGGAGAAACGCCCGCGGAGCAGTTCATGCCGTATCCCGGTGGAACGGGCGCCTTGATGGAGAAGATGTACAAGGAGCGGGGCGTTGCTGCGTTTGCGCGATCGACGTTCACTGTGCCGAAATGGGAAGGAGCCGTTCCCACCAACGACGAAGACATTGCGTTTTTGCCCGCGCATCGCTTGGCGGCCTTGCTGAAAGAAAAGAGGATTACTTCCACACGCTTGACGAAGATCTATCTCGACCGCTTGAAGAAGTACAATCCGACACTGCTGTGCGCCGTGACCATCATGGAATCGCAGGGCATGGCCGAAGCACAGAAAGCGGACGCCGAAATTGCCGCCGGTAAATATCGCGGACCGCTGCATGGTATCCCGTACGGTGTAAAGGATTTGTTCAACACGAAGGGCGTGCCGACCACGTGGGGTGCGAAGGATTTCCAGGATCGCATCATTGACGACGACGCCGAGATTGTGGTGCGCTTGCGTGATGCGGGTGCGGTGTTGATTGCAAAACTCGCCACGGGATTGTTTGCGCAAAACGATCAATGGTTTCGCGGACGCACGAATAATCCGTGGAATCTCTCGCAAGGATCGAGCGGTTCTTCGGCCGGCCCGGCCTCGGCAACTGCGGCGGGATGCGTGGCCTTCGGCATCGGAACAGAAACGTCCGGCTCCATCGTATCACCAACAATTCGATGCGGACTGAGTGCACTGCGTCCGACGTTCGGTCGAGTGTCGCGTGCGGGCGGCATGGTGTTGTCGTGGTCGCAGGATCGCGTTGGGCCGATAACGCGCACAGCAATGGATGCCGCGATGGTATTCAACGCCGTGCACGGCGCGGATGAAAAGGATCCATCAACGATTACGATGCCGTTCCAGTTTGATCCGAATATCAAACTTGCGGGACTACGCATTGGTGTTGATTCCGGAACACCGACTGCTGATGGACGACCGGGTCAAGGTGCGCCAGCGGAGTTCGTTGCGAAACTTACTGAGCTTGGCATGAAGCCGGTTGCAATTGGCGCGCGTCCAACCGTTCCGGGAATGGGCGGTGGAGGATTGAACGCAGAATACGCCGCAGCGTTCGACAGCTATGTGCAGCGAAAAGCGAAGGAAACCGGATTGGATTTGACGACGCTGCCTGAACAACCCGCACCTGGTGCGGGCCGGGGTGCGGGTGCGGGTGCGGGTCGCGGTGCTGGTGGGGGTGCTGCCGGTGGGGGTGCTGCCGGTGGTGCTGGTGCTGGGGGCAGCGTTGGTGGCGGTAGTGGACGAGTGGGTGGTGCCGCTGGTGGCGCAGCCGTCACACCTGCAGATCCTCAGGCACCCGCCGATTGGAATCCACGCTTTGTTGGTGGGCGCACCATTCGCGCGTTCGATTTTATCAACAACCAGCGGCGTCGTTACCTGTTGATCAGCGAGTGGGGCAAGTTCATGAAGGATCTCGACATGTTCATTGCGTCGCCAAGCGCGGACGTTGGACAGAACGCACAAACCGGGCATCCGTGCGCGGTAGTGCAATCGAAGTTTGCCGTGCCAGGAAGCGGTTTTGGTGGTGGCGGCGGTGGACGCGGTGCGGCTGCGGGTGGAGCTGCGGCACCCGCCGCTCCAGCGCTTAATGCGCAGCCGATCTGTGCCACGATTATTGGTGCACTCTACAACGACGACAAGATTCTGTCGGTGTGTCATCAGTACGAGATTCACACGGATGTCCAGTCGAAACGGCCGACGATGACGTGAGTTCGATGGGACTATACTTGCGTACGGCGGTCGTCCTTTGGGGCGGCCGCCGTTTTTTTGCGAATCGACATTGGGTTTGATCGCGACCGAACGTCTTCGAACGAAAGCTCCACACGGCCTGACACGGACTCTTCCGATTACACGGATGAACCGGATACCTCGCGCCCGCGCGGCGTGAACGGCTGCAAATAAAATCGATCAAATTCTGCAATTGGGCCAAAATTCATCAATTCACCAACTCTCAATTTGCTTGCATTCAAACAATTCAAAGTCTGCGTTTGATGACTGTCATGAATTTTCGAACCGGTCTTCACCTCGACCACGACGACGCGTTCCACGATTGGGTCGGCGCCATAATCACCCACGTTTTCCCCGTCAAACAACACGACAAAGGGGAACCTCGACTCCGCATGCGAAGCCTCGATGTCGCATCGCCGCAACCATCGGTTTCTTGTAAACGTTTTCCAGGTGCACGCGAAACGCCGAGTCTTTCTCCGCCTAGTGCGCCTCAAACACAACGCGACCGCCAATCACCGTGCGCATCACACGTGCACCCACCACCTCATCAACCGGAATACGCGTGAGGTCCCGATCGATCATCACAAAGTCTGCCAACTTTCCGCGTTCCAGCGATCCCAATCGATCATCCTGAAAGCCCGCACGCGCCGCATCAATTGTGTACGCGCGAAGCGCTTGTTCCACCGACACTTTCTCCGCCGGAATCCACCCCGCCGGATTCAAACCATCCAACGTGCGTCGCGTTACCGCCGCATCAATTCCCATCAACGGAATGGGCGGCGCCACGAACCAATCACTGCCAAACGCCACTGTGGCACCGCTACGCAGCAATGATTGAAACGCGTACATCAACTGCGCCCGTTGCCGCCCAACTACGCGTTCGGCCCATCGTCCATCATCAATGGCGTGATACGGTTGTACGCTGGCAATCACGCCCAGTTTTCCAAAGCGCGGCACATCCGGCGCCGACAAATGTTGCGCATGTTCAATACGAAACCGCCTGTCACGCGCACCGTTCTCGCGCGCCACGCGCTCATAAATGTCCAGCTGAATGCGAATGGCGCGATCACCAATGGCGTGCACAATCGATTGTAGTCCCGCCGCATCAGCGTCGCGAATCCAACGATACAAGTCATCTAACTCATTCACGAGCAACCCGGTGTCGTTGGGTGCGTCGGTGAACGGCTCCAACATGGCCGCTGTATGCGAACCCAACGAGCCGTCTACAAACGCCTTGAGCGCTCCAAGGCGCAACCAGTCGTCACCGCGACCATGTTCGGCAATTGTATCACGCAATCGTTCCCAACTCGCCAGTGGCACGGCGGAGTAAATGCGCGTTCCAAGCTTGCCCGCGTCATGTGCGCGCCTGAAGACCGCGTACTCCTCCCAGTACCCCATGTTGTGCACACTGGTCACGCCATGCGAGGCGACGTATCGCATGGCGTCCGCGAGTGCAACGTCCCATTCGGTGTTGGTCAACGCTGGAATTGCGCGACTGACCAACCACATCGCGTTGTCCTTGAACACACCCGTTGGTTCACCGCTTGCGTCACGCACAATCGTGCCGCCACTTACGTTTGTTGTTTCGCGCGTGATGCCCGCAAGTTTGAGGGCAAGTGAATTCGCCAACGCCATGTGGCCATCCAGGCGATTGATCCAAACGGGATGGTTGGGTGTCACTGCATCAATCCACTCACGCGTGGGTAATTCCCCGCCCCACGACTCGTGATCCCAATCTCCACGCTCAATCCACTTGCCCCGCGGAACGCGCAATACGTACTCTGCAATTTGACTGACAAATGTTTCGCGCGTGCGCACCTCGCGCAACTGCACCGACGTAAGCGCCAACCCGCCCTGCAAAAAATGCACGTGACTGTCAATGAAGCCGGGTGTGATAAACTGACCCGCTCCATCAATCACCACAGTTCCCGGACGCGCCAACTTCTTCACCTCGGCACTTGATCCAACGGTAACAATCGTGTCGCCCGACACCGCCAGTGCATCCGCCCACGGACGTCGTGCATCCCCGGTCCAGATGCGTGCATTGACCACCGCCAGTGTTACCGGAGATGGTTTTGTAGCGGCAGCCGACGTCGT
>JBDUBA010000224.1:0-3071 GCA_040004335.1 Gemmatimonas sp. | reverse complement strand
CGGAAACGCGACCACCACGCTGGGGCTGACGTGGAGTCGTTGATGTCTGTGTAACGGAACACGATGAGGAGGTAATCGAATCGCAACCGAGACCTCATCAAACAGCAACAACAGTAGGACGGACAGAATATTGACATTCAAGCAAGTGTAGGCAACCTATTGCACTATTCGATTTCAAAGAGGGAAGCCAACCTGCGAGGGAATATGAAGTGGTCGCGCAAACGAATTGCAATTGCGCTGTGGTGCGTTGCAAGCAGTTTCGTTACACACTCGATCGCTGCGCAATCAGGCTCGAAGGCATCGGCGAATTCCCTCACCTGCGCCGATTGTACGCACCGCTCGGTACTTGTCACGCAACTGGGCGCCGGTGATGCCGATACTCCCGATTTCAGCATCTTCACGCGGGTCAGTCGATTACGTGGTGGGCGTTTTGTAGTAGGCCCGGTAAATGGCCGCAAGGATATTGCCGTGTTCACCGCGGACGGAAAGTTTGAGCGCATGCTTGGTCGAACGGGCGCCGGTCCTGGTGAATATCGGAGTCCAGCGAATTGCGGTGTTTTCCTGGGCGATTCGGTTTGGGTGTTTGACGTAACGCTCCGGCGGTTGAGCATCTTCGGTCCCGATTTGCGCTTTGTGCGTTCGATGCCGTTTGTCGATCATAGGTCGCTGGCATTCGCACCGTCAGGCGTGATCATCGGTCGTGCGGATTTTCCGAGTGACAAGGTTCGTGCTGGCCAGGCCTTGCACCAGTATGACGCAAACACGGGAACGCACATCCGCTCGTATGGCGGAAAGGAGACGATCTATAATCTCACATCGGATGCCCGTGGCACTGTGTGGGCAGTCGTTCCCGAACCGATGCGCGTGGTATCGTTCGGAGGCGACGGTGTGCGCGGCCGCGAAGTGCGCGTACACCCAAACTGGGTGCCGTTCCCCGCGATCAAACCGCGCACTCAACCGGGCAAGCCGGCGTCGGATGAACAGCCCGCGACGCCGCCAATCATTGTCGAACCGTTTGCGTCGGTGAATTCAATTTCAATTGCAGCGAATGGCGAGTTCTGGATTCTTGGTGGTGTTCCCAATGCAGATTGGCGCAAAGGAATCAACCCATATCTTCCACCTCCACCCGAGCGAAAAGGTGTTGTGCCGGTGAATGATCCGTCAAGCAAAATTCGCGCGTTAAACGGTTGGTATGACGGGATGGTTGAAGTAGTCGCCACCGATCAGAATGGAACAACTCGGGCCATTGCCCGAGCAAAATTCAACGGAGCAGTGTCGTATTTTCTGACTGACGGACTTTTCAGCAGCATGACCGCCGACAGCGACGGGGTGGTGGCGATCAATATCTGGAAGCTCGTGCCAAAGTAGAGAACACCGCAGCTGTGATCAGCGTCGATCGTTTAACGCGCTGGCGCAGTTGCGTGCACGATCCGATAAACGCTGAGTGTTACGACTTGGTCTTTGCCCATCGTTCGAATGACGACTCGATCGTCACCGAAACCGATCGGCGTGCCACCACCGGTGTAGGTGAGCCGACCAATCATTTCGTGTTTGGAGCTGAAGGCCGTGGCATGCCACATTTTTTCTCCGGGAACGAATACGTCCGTCACCCATAGTGTGTTCTTCGGCGTGACGAAGAACCCACCGAACGTCGCGATGGAATCGGCCACCGGCCACGCTTTCCTGAGCCGTAAACTTTCTTTCCCCATCGAGGCCGTACCGCCCCATTCCTCAAACTCGGCCAATCGTGTGGCGAGATCGGCATCGCGGATAGTTGTTGAGACGGCACGTGGCGTGGCGGCTACTTCGAGTGCAGACACGACCTGTCCACCATCGTTGCGTAAATCAATGCGGTACGCTTCGCCGTTTCCCGTTGCGATCAAGGAATCCCAGACAACAATCTGTGCTTGCGGGCCCAGTCGAAGCGGCAACGGCATGGGACCAGTCTTTCCTCCCCAATTTGAGCGCATGTTCACAACGATGGCGTCGGGCACCTGTGCAATAATGCCGGAGAGTCCGCGCACATCGATCAGCATCAACGTTGCATCAACTCGAGTACGGCCGTTCCCAAAGTGGTCCGGCATCAATCCGGCGTTGTGCAGCACCAGGCTCCCATCACGGAGCACACCGGCCAACTGATCGGCACGCTCATCAACCACCGTGCCGATTGGTGTCATGCGCACAAACTTGTCAGCGGAATATCTGTTGGCCTGCCGATTCGAAAAATCGGCAATAACCAGCGTGTCATGCGCAGCACGCGTCACAGTTTGCAGCCTTCCCACATCGCCTGGGACCGTGCCGAAACGCGATAATACTCTGAGCGGACGACCGGCGCTGTCGAACACGATGAGCTTCGTGGCCATTCTCGAGTGACCGACGACGGTGTTGTCCGACAACAGAAGTGCCAATTCGACGTGTTTCAGATCAAAATCGGGATTGGTGTCAAGCGCGCCGAGTACGGCGATTGGCGTCGTGTCGATCGCAAGCAGGTTTGTTCGGGTGAAGGCCGAACTGTCAAACTGTGCGACGGAAATGCCATCGCGCGTCTCATAAGTTGGAGCAATACCTGGCGCGCCAATTGCACCGCCTGTGACGCGCGCAGGATTGCCTGCAGCGTTTGATGTTGACGGAGATGGACTGTCGCCGGCTTTTGTGCATCCATTGGCCAGAACGACGAACAGCAACGGCATGACCGTTGCACTCAACGCCAAGTAAAATCCTCTCGATCGTTCCATGATGATTGGCAGGCCGATTGCGACAACTGCGTTGAGTGCAGTCCCAGCAAACGCGAGATACACGTGATCGTTGCCTCAAACCGGGCGAGTTGCAAGGGGGTTCGGTATATTGATCGAAATGCAGTCGTTGAGGGGCGGAACAGTGGGATTCAACAGCAATTGCGACGGGCGCGCGCCGTTCCGCATTTCGCGATGACACGAACGGTTCGCTAGATTGTGCGGACCTGCAGGAGAGGAGTTCTGTGGGCCTGCCGCGAGCGTGGCGAAATTGGTAGACGCACCAGCCTTAGGAGCTGGCGGGGCAACCTATCCCGGTTCGAGTCCGGGCGCTCGCAT
>JBDUBA010000397.1:0-3089 GCA_040004335.1 Gemmatimonas sp. | reverse complement strand
ATTGGATGGGTGGCCGAGTGGTTTAAGGCGCACGCCTGGAAAGCGTGTGGGGTCGCAAGGCTCTCGCGAGTTCGAATCTCGCCTCATCCGTGCTGTTGGTTTCGCAACCGGTGCCTCGAAGGACCGGTTTAATGGTTCAGTGAGCAGTGTCACGGAGCAAATGGTGCGCCCAATCAAAGTGGTCGTCAGTGGCCGCCTCAATATTGCGAGGCCGTGCGCCATCCCACATAATCGCAAAAGAAGGTCACGCAGTCTCCCGCCTCTCTTACGGACACGCCCATTGACTACCGTGGTGTTTGTCGCGCCGCTCTTTTCTCCTGCAGCGACGCAGATGATCGAAGCGATTGTATCGCTCCCCGATGTTCGTTTGGCCGTGGTCGCACAACAAGCGCTTGAGACACTCGCACCGCATATCGCGCCGCGACTGGCCGGACATTGGCGCGTGGACGACATCACCAACGAAGCGCAGCTCGAAACAGCCATGCGCGCGTTAACCGAGCGACTTGGTACCATTGATCGGTGCTTCGGAGCGTACGAACAGTTGCAGGAACCGCTCGCGAAGATTCGGGAAACGTTGGGTATTAACGGAATGTCATCGCAGGCTGCGGCAAATTTTCGCGACAAGGGACGCATGAAAGATGCGTTGCGTGCGGCTGGTGTTCCGGTCGCGCGACACAGTGTCGTGACAACGCCAGAGAGTGCGCGCGCTTTCATTGCGGAGGTCGGCTTTCCCATAGTAGTCAAACCTCCAGCGGGTGCGGGCGCGATTGCAACCAATCGCGTCACGGACCACCCGGGCCTCGATGCGTTGCTGGCATCGAATCCGCCCAGCAACAATGCCCCGTGGCTCGCTGAAGAATTCTTGCGCGGTACTGAACACTCAATGGAAACTGTGTCAATCAATGGCGAGTCGGTCTGGCACTCGCTCACGCGGTACGAACCCACACCACTCGAAGTGCTCGAACATCCGTGGATCCAGTGGTGCGTCGTGTTGCCGCGGGAAGTGGACGATCCAAAATTCGATGACGCACGCAAGACCGTCGCGAAGGCACTCAAGGTGCTGGGGATGACAACCGGCGTGTCGCACTGCGAATGGTTTCGTCGTGACGACGGTTCCGTGGCGATCAGCGAAATTGCGGCGCGTCCGCCCGGCGCACAGATCACAACGCTCGTGTCGCGCGCGCACGATATCGACTTTGTCAAAGCGTGGGCGCGTCTCATGATTTTTGGCACGTTCGAAATACCCGCGCGTAAGTTCGCCGTCGGTGCCGCGTACCTGCGTGGTCAAGGCGCAGGACGCGTGCGTGGTATTCACGGACTCGACATCGTTGAACGCGAATTTGGTGCGCTCATTTGCGATTTTCGTTTGCCGTATCAGGGTCAGGTGCCAACGGGCAGTTACGAAGGTGAAGGGTATATTCTGCTCCGACATCGTGAGACAGCGATGGTCGTGAATGCGTTGCGTCGACTTATTTCGGTTGTTCGTGTCACCCTCGCCTGATACTTGAACGTTCGCCTCCTCGTCCCGCTTTGCTGATCGGAAGTGTCGCACTGGTCTGCCGGTCGGATCCTTACCACTGATTTGCTGATCGGAAGTGTCGCACTGATTTGCTGGTCGGATCCATCCCACTGATTTGCGGATCGGAAGTATCCCGATGGTTTTCTGTTCGGAAGTTTTTCACTGGGTTTCTATTTGGGAGCATCGCACCAATTTACTGTTTGGAAGTATGGACTGGATGCACCGCACCTCCTCATCGCACATCATTCAACACCTTCGACTCACTCGGCACCATGTCGCAGCAAACCGTCATCATGATCATGCCTGGGTACCCGGGCGAAATGCCGTACTTCACGCGCGGACTTTCAATGCAAGGCGCACGCGTACTTGGTGTGGCAGAAGGCGCAGAACACGAATTGCCGGAGACGGCGCGTCGTCATTTGTCCGGCTACCTGCAGGTTCCGGGGCTCTTCACAAATGAAGAGGCTGGAATCGCGATGGTTGCTGACTGGGTCAAGGGGATGACGATTGATCGCGTGTGTTGCTTGTGGGAGCCGGGCGTTGAACTCGCGGCGCACATGCGGGAGAAGTTGGGTGTGCCCGGCCAGTCGCGCATTCAGGCCAAACATTTTCGTAACAAGGACATCATGAAGCAGGCGCTTGCGGCCGCAGGTGTGCGGGTGCCGCATCATGCGTCGGCGAAAGATTCAAAAGGAATATTCGCGGCGGCCGAAATCGTTGGGTATCCGTTGATCATCAAACCAATTGCCGGCGCTGGCTCTCAGGACACGTTCCGTTGCGACGACATCAAGGACATTGAAGACGCAATCAAACAGTTAGGTCATATCGATGAGGTGGACGTCGAAGAGTTTATCGATGGCGAGGAGTATACGTTCGATACAATTTGTGCGGGACATGAAATCAAGTATGCGCACATTGCGTACTACCGTCCGCGTCCGCTGGTGGCACGCACGGTGGAGTGGATCAGCCCGCAAACAATCAGTGTGCGCAATTTCGACGATCCGAAACTTGCGGGTGGGCGCGAGATGGGTGCACAGGTGTTGAAGGCGCTGGGGTATGAACACGGCTTTACGCATATGGAGTGGTATCTCAAGAGCGATGGGGAAGCGGTGTTTGGTGAAGTCGCGGCGCGTCCACCCGGTGCCCGTACGGTCGATCTCATGAACTACGCAAGTGATGTGGACCTCTTCAGCGGATGGGCCGAGGCTGAGTTGAAGGGCACGTTCTCGCTGGAGATTGAGCGGAAGTACAACGTGGCGTGTGTGACCAAACGGGCCGAAGGGCAGGGGCGGATAACACGTATCGAGGGGTTGGAGAGCGTCCGTCAGCGGCTTGGGCATTCATTGGTGACGGTCGATCTCATTCCGGTGGGTCAGCCACGCCGCAATTGGAAGAGCACACTGCTGTCGGACGGGTACGTCGCGCTTCGGCATCCGGACTGGGCCGAAACGTTGGCGATGGCCGATTTTGTGGGAACGGATTTGCGGATGTACGCGTCGTGAGGTGACGGTCGGCGGTCAACGGACCGGGTCAACGGACCGGGTCAACGGACCGGGTCAACGGACCGGGT
>JBDUBA010000283.1:0-10395 GCA_040004335.1 Gemmatimonas sp. | reverse complement strand
CGACGTAGCTTTTGATGCACCGCCAACTCGACGATCAACGCACCGCGCGTTTGACTTTTTAATTCCACACTTATCACCCGCTCCCACCATGGCTTCCATCGTTTCCATCACTGCTCGCGAAATCCTCGACAGCCGGGGTAATCCCACCATCGAAGCCGATGTTGTGCTGGAAACGGGCGCTGCCGGGCGAGCGGCGGTGCCAAGTGGTGCGTCAACCGGCGAACGCGAAGCGGTTGAATTACGCGACGGTGACAAGGCGCGATATGGCGGCAAAGGCGTCCTCCAGGCCGTCGATCACGTGAATGGCGAAATCGCCGAAGCGCTCAACGGTGAAGACGCGAGCGATCAGATCAGCATCGACCGCGCGTTGATGGACCTCGACGGAACGGAAAACAAGGGGCGGCTCGGCGCCAACGCGCTGTTGGCTGTGTCCATGGCAACTGCGCGCGCGGCGGCGAACGACTTCGGCATGCCGTTGTATCGCTACCTCGGCGGACCAATGGCGCGCACGTTGCCGGTTCCCATGATGAACATCATCAACGGTGGCGCGCATGCCACCAACACGGTCGACTTCCAGGAATTCATGGTTGTGCCGGTAGGCGCTGAATCATTCGCGGAAGGACTACGCATGGGCACCGAAGTATTTCATGCGCTCAAGAAAGTGTTGGTGAGCCGCAAACTCGCCACTGGTGTTGGCGACGAAGGCGGATTCGCGCCCGATCTCGGCAGCGACGAAGACGCGCTCAAGATCATCGTGGAAGCCATTCAGGCGGCAGGCTTTCGTCCGGGACACGACATCGCGCTCGCAATGGATGTTGCGGCGAGTGAGTTGTATCGCGACGGGAAATACAACTTCAAAAAGAGCGGCGCGAAAGCGCGTTCGCGCGAAGAGATGGTCGAACTCTATCGCGGTTGGGTTGAGGAATATCCAATCGTCTCAATCGAGGACGGCATGAGCGAAGGCGACTGGGACGGTTGGAAGATGTTGACCGAAGCACTGGGCGACCGCTGCCAGTTGGTTGGTGATGATTTGTTCTGCACGAACAGCGAAATTCTCGCGAAAGGAATTGCCGAAGAAGTTGCGAACGCGATTCTCATCAAGGTCAATCAGATTGGCACGCTCACCGAAACGCTTGAGGCGATCGAACTCGCGCGCGCGGCGGGATACAACAGCATCATCTCGCATCGCTCTGGCGAAACCGAAGATACGTTCATCGCCGACCTTGCAGTCGCAACGCAAGCCGGCCAGATCAAAACGGGTGCACCGTCCCGCTCCGATCGTGTGGCGAAGTACAATCAGTTGCTCCGCATCGAGGAACAGCTGGGCGATATCGCCGAGTATCCGGGTGGCGCGCTGTTTGGTTTGTAGGTGCACAGCTTTTTCACCGTCTGACATTTCCTGCACACACTGATGCCACCGAAACGCTCAACACCGCGCTGGCGCATGCTGCTTAATCGCACACTCGTCGCAGCCTTAGGCTGCGGCCTGTTGTGGTTTGCGGTGGAGGGCGGGGAATACGGCACGCGTGAACTGTTCCATCAGCGGAGCTACCACAAGGCGCTGTTGCAGGAAGTTGAGCTGTTGCAGCGCGATGTCGATTCACTGCAAAAGGAAAAGACAGCCATTCGAACGAACGATGCGGTGTTGGAGCGAATTGCCCGTGAGCAGTATGGAATGCTTAAGGGCAACAAGGAAATTCTGTTCTGGACCAATAACACCCGCGCGGATGGCGATTCGGCCCCTGCACGCGGCACCCTGTCTGGGCGGTAACTCGTCGCAAGTGCTTGACTTAGCCCAGTGGCGGGATAGCTTTGCTTCACTGCCGCGGGGTGGAGCAGCCTGGTAGCTCGTCGGGCTCATAACCCGAAGGTCGCGGGTTCAAATCCCGCCCCCGCCATTGGCGATGTACCGCCATGAGTTCGTTGTTCGGAGTACATACGCAGTAACGCATCGGCCGGTCCCAACCAGGGCCGGCCGTTTGCGTCCAGCGTTTCGCTGGGAATTTGTGGTGTAGAAGGATGGTGCAGCTTGCAGTGTACCACACGTTTCGGGGCAGGGTAGCTCAGCTGGCTAGAGCACGCGACTCATAATCGCGGGGTCGAGAGTTCGAGTCTCTCTCCTGCTATAACAAAAAACGCTCCGCGCATGCGGGGCGTTTTTTCATTCAACCGTTCGCCTTGCTTGTTATTTCACCACACCAGCCGTCGCCGCGTTCACCGCCGCAATGTTCGCACCGCGAGCTGTCCGACTAATTGCGCCAGCCGGAAACGGTGCCGGATCCTGTCCGGGCATCACATTCTGCTGAAACACCCCACCAGGCATGTTCGCGTTGAGCGTCGGAGTGCCGCCGACCGTTCCGCGACCCGTCACGCCATACTGCGCCGCGGGAAAAATATTCTCGGTAATGGTGGTGCGAATTTGCACGGGCCCGCCATCGAACGAGACCAGCTTTTCCGCTCGGCCCGCCAACAAGGTGATGGTGTTTTCAGTGAACGTAAAGTCGACGAGATCGGTCAATGCCTGGACGATCAAATTGCCATCACCTGTAATGGGATCGCGTCCAACGTTGTCAAACCAGTTGTTGATGAACAGCACACGTTCGGTTCCGTTGACCAGCACCTTGCCGTCATGGTTTAGCCGGGCCAGCACATTGACTCCGCCCGCACTGTTCCGAAGGATGTTATTGCGCACCATCACGTCCTGCACCACCGTCCACTCAAGTGCGTGGTTGCTTTGCGACACCGACTGAAAGAGTATGGCAATTCCAACCTGCTCGTCCGTCCAGTGATTCTCGATCACATTGCTTTCAAACAGCACGCGCTTGGCATGTTTCAACTCAAACGCGGCTTTTACCGACCACTTGTGATGCGCCCATGACAACGGTTTGAAAAAATAGTTTCGTCGAATGATGATGTCGCTGGGTGACACGTTCCGAATGAACGGGTCAGCGCCGCCAAACATAATGGCCTGTCCCGATCCTTCAATGCGATTGTCTTCGATGATGAACGGACCCGGGCCCGCCCACCCGCAAATTCCCTGTGCGTCCGAACCCAACGCATGACACTCAAGCAGCGCCGACTGAATCACGGCCAGTCGCGCGCCATTGAATGCAACGCAACGTCGCGTACCGTCGGTGGTTGACCCGTGCACGTACATGCGATCCAGAACAATGTCACTTGGTAAATCAGCAATCGTTGGTTCACTCCCCGAACCCAGAACCACAATCCCGTAATCTTCGGGCGCGCCAGTTGCGTGTGCGACTTCGAATCCCACAAGCCGCCAACGCGCCGCGCCAGGTGCCGCAAAAAACGCGGGACTGCTGTTGGGCGTTTCTACACGCGCGGCCGTTGACATCAGTTTCGGGTCGATACGTGTTCCCAAAGGCGCGGCAACGGTTTCCCCCCGAATAACAATCCAATCCGTTCCCGCTTTTTTCGGAAGCGTGTAATTCCCCGAAAATTTTGAACCGTTCTCCAACACAACTTCGTCACCCGGTTGCGCGTCGTTCAGCACGCGTTGCAAATCGTCACCGTTTCGTACTCGTCGCACACGCCCCGACAATTTCGGATACGCCGTGCTGAAGGTCGCAGGCGGCTTGGGCAAGGTGTACGGACCCGTTGCGGCATACGGCGGGACAGCGGTTGGTTTCGGGGCCCGTACATTTGTTGCCGATCCTGCACCGTTGCTCGTTGGGATCTCGATTGGCGCAATGATCAACCCGAGACGCACCGGTTTGTTCGCTTGTGGCAACGGCGTGTACACGAGCACCGCCGAGTCGGTGTAGGCCGAGCTGTCTGCAACGCGCGCGATGCGCGTGGTGTCACTGCCTCGAGCCACGCGCCATTTCCGCGTGACGTATTGCCCCCCGTAACGCCATTCAAGGCGCACGGAATCAGGACAGGCCGACGTGCACGCGGGCGCCCTGGTGATTAACAGCGCGCTGTCCTTGAATGGCACAACCTTGACTGTTTGCGCGGCCAGCGCAGTCGCTACACAACTACTCAGCAGCGCGATCAGTTTAGAGGGAATGCGCACGTGCGGCCGGCCTCCCGGCAACTCACCGTCAAAAAAACAAGCAGCCCGCCATCATCCGATGACGGGCTGCATGATGTAACTCCGGTAACCGCCTACTGTTTCATGATCGGCGTCACAACGGCTTTGTTTTTGTCTTTCGCCAGAATGCCGTTCACCATCCAATCGGGAGCGGGCTTGCCTTTGAGCTTCGTATCAAAGAACTGCTCCATGCGCATGGCGATGTCTTTCTGATTGGCGCGACTGGCCGGGTTATGTACGTCGTTGATGTAGTCGATGAGATACGCTTCCTTGCCCAGCCGGCGCATACCCAGGAAGAGTTCAATGCCCTGGTACCAGGGTACCGCGTCGTCGGCGTCGTTGCTCATGATGAACAGCGGGGTGGTGACGCGCGGCAGCGAGAACAATGGTGAATTCTCGATGTAGAGACTGGGCGCATCCCACAGCGACTTGCCAATACGGCTTTGACCATTTTCATACTGACCCGTACGGGCAATGCCTGTACCCCAGCGAATGCCACCGTAGGCCGATGTCATGTTGGCGACCGGTGCGCCGGCCATGGCCGCGCTGAACATGGACGTTTGCGTGATCATGTAGGCGGTTTGATAACCACCCCAGCTCTGACCTTGCAAACCGAGACCCTTCGGATCGACATAGCCGCGCTGTAGCAGCATCTGCACGCCCGGAACAATCGATTTCATCGCGCTCGGTCCAGGATATCCAATTTCATAGTAGATATCCGGTTCGAACACGAGATAGCCGTTGGACACATAGTGCGTCGGATTAATGACGTTGCGCCCCGTCGGGGCCACGTAGTTGTGCAAGCCATCCGACAAGTCTTCATAGAAATACGAGACCATCGGATACTTCTTGTTCGGATCAAAATTTTCCGGTTTATACAGAATGCCTTGCAGCGGTTTGCCGTCGGAACTGGTCCAGGTTACAAGTTCGGCCGTGCCCCAGTTGAAGTCCTTCTGTTGCGGATTCGCGTCAGAAATTTTCGCGAGATTTGTGAGGCTTGGTCCCGTCCACAAATTCGGAAAATCAGTAAACGTGCTCTTCGTGACGAGGTACTGCTCGGCGTTACGCGCTTTTGTTGGCGTACCGTAGTTCAAATCGGCAAAGATGATTTTTTCCGGCATGCCTTTCACGTCCAGGCGATCGCGATAGAATCCGCTGCCTTTCGTAACTTCGCTGAACGCGCGCATCATGAGCGGCTTTGCCGGATCAATGGCACGATCTTCGTCGGGATCGAGATCGACAATGCGGAACGTCAAACTTTCACGGCGACCCACGGAGTCCGTTACCACGACCGGCGCTTTTACACCCGTCGGATCAAGTTCCCAGATATCAAAGCGATCGTACAACAACACCGACTTGTCACCCTTCGTCCATCCCGCGATTCCCCAGGCGGAGGGTTCATTCGGAGTGCTCCACGTTTCCTGCGCAAAGTGAACACCTTTTGCGGCACTTGTAATGTCCACCGTTTTGCCGGTCAACATGTTGTAGGTGCTGTATTTCCCGTCGTTCCAGATGATGACGTATTTCGCATCCACCGAGAGCTGCGCATTGCCGGAAATCTTCTCCGCGATCAACTTCTTCGTGCCGTTCACAGCGTCAATGACATATACATCGTTGCCACCTTCGCCCCACATGCGCTCGACATTGTAGGCCATGCTCGTTGATGCGAGGCCCACGCGGCCATCCTCACTCAACGTGATCGAGGGCATCGAGTCCGTCGTGAGCTGCAACAGCTTCTTCGTCGCGATGTGATACACCGCGTTGTAGGTGCGATTGCGATCCCGATTGATCTGGAGCTTCTGCGTTGGCTGCAGATTCGCGTCTTTGTAGTGCCACAGATCGAAGTTTGCCTTGCCCACCAGTGAATCGGCGGGAATGGTGTCTTCCGGTGGTGGCGCGATGTTGAACTGCAGTGCGGCACCATTGCGTGTAAACCCAACGATCGGGTTGTCGGCCAGGTGCATGTCTTTCGGCAACGATGTTGTTGTGATCGCCGCCGCCGCGGTGGACGTTTTCATCGTGCCCAGGTACAGCGTCGCTCGCGCATTGGGTTTGCCGAACTCGTCGTGGTCGGACGTGAACGCGAACTGTTGTTGCGTGCGATCAAACGTGAAATCGCGATAATTGCCGCGCCCGGTGGCCAGCGTTTTCACAACCCCCGTTGCCATGTTGCGCAGGTACATGCCGTCTTTCGTGCTGTCGCGCGAAGCCACGGAGTACGCGAGCACCTTTGCGCTGTCGTCAAACGTGTACGACAAGACGTCGGTGAGCTTTTCTTCAGCACCTGTGTCGAGATTGCGCAGCGCGATCGTGGTGCCGTAAGTGCGGCGCGGTCCCGCTGCACCGCCCCCACCCGCGCGACCACCGCGGCCGCCAGCGGCCCCGCCACGACCACCCGCTGCGCCACCAGTCGTATCAGCGCGTGCAGCAGAATCAGCAGCGACTGTGTAGATCATCCACGAGCCATTGTCGCGCGGCAAACGAATTGCGCGCGCGTCGGTCAGCGTTGTTTGTTTGCCATCGGCCAGCGAGATGATGACCAGCGATGTGCGATTGGCCGCTCCGCCCGCCGCAGCGTCGGGAGCCGCAGCTCCCGCAGCACCGGCCGCTCCCCCGGCGGCGCCACCACGCCCCGCGCGCTGCAAGCGCTGCGTGGCTTCGACTTCGGCCTTGGTTGGTTGCGTTGACACAAACGCGTATTTGCTGGAGCTATTGAACGGACCAGCGGTGCCCCCACCCCCACCCCCGCGTCCACCGCCTCTGCCTCCACCGCCGCCGGCCGGTGCGCCGCCACCAGCGCCGCGCGCGCCGCCCGGCGTGTTATTCGCGCGACCGATGTATCCAACGGGCACGCGATACTCCGTAGTGCCGCTGGTTGATCGTACGACGAATTCGCCGTCACCGACCTGCGGACTCAGAGTGTACGAGACCCATTTGCCATCATTCGACAGAGTGGCGCCCTGAATGGAACGCCAGCGATCCCAGTCAGCCTGAGTGAGCGCCTTCTTTTGTGCGTGTGCGGCCAGAGGCGCGCACAACGCGAGCAGAGCGATGCAGGGCAGCGCAAAGCTGCAACGCGAGAGAGCTTTCTTCATGGTACCAGGCGGCTTGAGTGGAGTGGGGGGCAACTCGACAACAACATACTGATCACCGGAGAATCCCGACACAGCAAATCTCAACAGGGTTACCGGCACTTCCGGGGCGGGGGAACTGGGCACTTCTCACCATTCATCGTGCAACGCCAAGCTTTGAGCGCGAGGCGATCTGCCAATCTGAACGCAGCAAAACGCCGTTCGTTGCCTTCTTCGGGTTCGTCCGAGTCGTTGGCGACCGCGTCCATCAGCGCTTTTCCTTCGACCGGCGACATCACACCTCGGGTTTTCGAAGTCAGCATCAGATCCGCCATTTCGTAATTGAGCCAATAATTGAGCGAGGTGATTTCGGTGGGCGCCATTGCCGACGCCTTCGCGCTATCGTCTCCGGTTGCCAGTCGATTCGCGATGCGCCGTGCCTGCTTCAATGTCTCAAGCGCGGACGCGTGTTGACCGGCCGCACGCTGAATGGCGGCCTGACCGGTCAAATAGGTAATACTTTCGCGAGAGATGGCGCGGGGCACCTCGTCCTTGATATCGGCGTAGATCGCCAAATGTACTTGTCGTGCTTCATCGAGTTTCCCAAGCGCAGCTAATCGGCGCGCGAGTACCTGGCCAGCCGCGCGGTCTCCCACAATCGACGCTGCGTTGGCCGCTCGTAGCAACGCAACCGACGAATCGGTGCACCCCATGTACGTGGCCTGCACTTCGGCCGCCCCACGAAGCGCCGCTGATAGCAACGAAGAATCCTTGACCGCGAGTGCGATACGGCGCGCCGCTTCAAACGAGACAATCGCCGAATCGGCGTTGCCCTGGAGCGCGAACGTGGTTCCGCGTTTCCAGGCAATTTCACCGCGTTCCGTTTCTGATTGTGCCACGGCGGCCGACGACGTCAGTGCAACGCCGGCCAATGCGATGGAGGCAAGGCGAAGCACACGGTGTGGAGCAAAGGCAAATGTCATCACGGGGTTCTCCAGAGAAAACGCAACGCGCAAACCAGCTGCGGCCATTCTGCTTTGGAGCCTGTCACGACGCGTGACGCAACGCAACCCGCGCTTGATGCGCCTGGGCTGAATGCCGAAGTCAGGCCAGCTCCAACCCCATTGGCATCGGGGTGCGCAGTGCGTTCTGCACCGCCAGCATCACTTCCGTTGGCAATCCTGCTGCGTTCTGCGTGCGGCGGGCCGCCTCCATCACCAGCGACAGCGCTCTTGACTGCGCCGCGAAGGCCACCAACAGTGCGCCACCCGCGCCAGGCGTTGCCATGATCTCGATCGCCAGTTGATCCAGATGTGCCGCGACGTCGCACACCGCTTCCGGTTTTCCTGATTCCACTCGTACTGCTTCGACTCGCGCTGGCGCCAATCCATCCAGCACCGCTTCCTGCACAAACTGATTGCTCTCGGCCACCAAGGCCAAACGCCGTCTTGCGGCGTACGCGGACTCAAAACCCACCGACGGTTCTCCTACGTTTGCCAGGAAGTGCGTATTGCATCTTGACAGACGTGATGATGTTACAAAGTATGTACCGGAATTTGGCAAGCAGTTTGTAACCGCTTGTGGTAGCTTCTTTTGCGATTTGTTGTTGCGGCAAGTTGCTGCCGTCTGCTGGAGCGTTTTGCTGGGCTGAGGTAGGTCAGCTGTTTCCTCGTGTGGAGACCGCCGGATGCACGTGCTGTCGCCTGTTGCTGATAGGGAGCGCGCTCAACGAGAGTTCGCGACCCTGGCCAAGGGCACGCTTGATGAGCACTGGGCTGTCGCTGCGGTCGCTACCGACCGGCGCGCCCTTCTCGTCGAGCGTGCTGAAGTGGCTGCGCTTGCGCTGGGCGACGGGTTGGGAGAACCCATCTCCGACGGACTCGCGCTGCTTGGTACCGCTTACGAGCTTGCCGCCCTTGGCCAACTCGATGCGGCGATTAATCCCGCGCCCGGTGCTGGCCGGGATCTCGCTCAAGCGGTTCTCACGCTCGGCGCGGGTCGGTCCTTCAGGTGCTCCGCTTCGTTGCGAGCGCCGGTCGACGATCCCGAGTCCACCGTTCGCTGGGCGCTCCGGCTTGGCGCTCAGGCCGCGGTTGCCGGCCAAACCGAGGCGTTCACTGTATGGTGGCACCAACGCACCGGTGTGAGCGACACCATCAAACACTACGCTCAGGAGCTGGAGTCCCAGCCGTGGGAGCCCTACTCGCGTGGTACGTTGTGGTTGGCCTGGCTCGGGTTGCTGGGCGCCCCGATGGCCGCTCACTGGGTTGCCCCCGCCGGATCCAAAATTGGACGGGATGCCGCTCTCGGTGCTCAGCCATTCGCCGCGACTCGCAGTCGGCTGGCCGCTTTCCGTGAACGCCGAGCGGTCCACGAAACGCCCGTCGAAGTTCCGCTTGTCAACGCCGCCGCTCTTCGGGCGCGCATGTCGGAGTTTGCGGTTCGTCACCTCGCCGACGCCACGGAGCTCCTCACGGTTGCGGTGCTCAGACGCACGCTTCCCGACGTCTCCGCCGAGTTCAAGCTGCACCTCAGTGCCGCGCGTTCCGCGATGGCGGGAGATCATGGTCAGGACCTGTTGCTGGCGTGGTTGCAGGCTGCCGGCGTTACGCTGGCAGGCGGTGTGACCGCCCAGCTCGAACTGCCCGGATTTTAGTACGTCCCTGGTTGTCGGCGCCGCGCGTGCGCCAAATGCGATAAATCGTGCGTCCACCACTCCCCACAGGGAATGCCACTCGGCCGGCCGAGAGGGGCAGCACGGACGCCATCTGCTCTCCAAGCTTGATACGGTCCGCTTCGGAGAGTTCGTCCTCTGGCCGGGCTTCTGCAGCCACCTGGAACCACAAGTCGGCTTGTCCCGGCACCATCGCGCGGAGCAGGTACGCGTCGTCTCCACTCCAGAAAGCCGAAAGCTCCATTCCGTCCGTTCCCATCATGTGGATAGACAAATCTGTGAGCGGCGCTGGCTCGAGAGTGTCTGTCGGTGCTGGGCACGGAATGATTTGCATGGGCGGTTCGGTCGGCGATTGCGGCGGTGAACGCAACAAATTGTACTTGCTGGCGGGCGGGGATGTTATGACGAACTCGTTGCCCACGCAATACGACGACTACAGCTAAGTTATTGACACTATTGTTGATACAGTGTTCACATCATGTGGAAAAGTATGTAAGTCGTTGTAAGTAGCCGAGCTCCAAGTAGCGAACGTGTGGAAAACAGTGCTGCTAGTTGTGTTGTGATGACGCCACTCCGAGGTGGTGTTTTCCACAAAC
>JBDUBA010000107.1:0-3102 GCA_040004335.1 Gemmatimonas sp. | reverse complement strand
TGCTGGTCCAGCTGACTGCCCCCTGAGCGTTCAGCGCAGAGAATTGCAACGACCCCCCGACTGACACCGACGGGTTGTGCGGTGTGATATCGAGTTCAGGTGCCGGCGGTGGTGATTCCGAGCAACTGCCCAGCAACACCGACGCCGCAAACACAGAAGCTCCGAGCGCGAGTCGAGCGAATCCTTTCTTCATGATGTCGTCCAACGTACGGAACGCCCCCGCCAGCGGCAAGCAAGGCTGCCGGTGTGTAGTCACTCAAGGGCGACCAATATCCAGCCGTTGGCGGTGCGCTGCAAGCGCATCTTCCATTCCGTACGACTGTCGGAGGGATTGCCTGACTTGGGCTTGAACAGGACACGTACCGGCACTGTCACTTCGACGGTCGAGCCCACCACTTCCGACAGCGGGTCGCTCGCCGTCGAAATGGCGCCCAATGTCACCGTAATCTCGCGGGCCTCGCGAAACATGTTCGCGTATCCGTCCAGTTTTCCCTTCGGGATCGACGGAAATGCCGCGCGCACCCGCGCGGCATCGTGCGATTCAAAGGCCCGCGTATATCGCACGACTGCCGAATCCAACTCGGCCTTCAACTCACTCTGCTTTTTCCCGGTATTGGTAGCAGGTTCTGGCTTTGGCGCCTCAGCCGCGATACATCCCGCTTTGCGACGCGACTCTTCAATTTGCGATGCGACATTTGTTGCCGGACGCAGCGTCAACGCGCGCGCCAGCGCGCGGCAGGCATCGTCCTTCTGATCAAGCGCATCGGCGGCGCGACCCGTGTACAACGCCACTCGCGCTTGCTCACTTGGTGCAAGCAGCGATTCGAGGCTGTCGAGTTTGCTGCGCGTGGTACGCGCCACGGCACGATCCGACGGCGAACGGTCAAATGTTTGCAGCGTTGCTTCGAATTCTTCTTGCGGCGACAGCACGACCGGCGTTGGTGCAGCGCGTTTTCCGTGCACCGTGACTTTCGTGGAAAGTGCACCCGTGGTGGCCGAGATAACTGCAGTTTTTTCGGCCAGCATCGTCACCGACCCACTCGGCGAAACACTCGCGGTTTTGGCATCGGACGTGCTCCACCGAACCGCCGGCAAATCACGCGTCATAGCCAACTGTTGCGCGTCGAGAAATTCCACCGACAGTTGCTGCGAACTTCCAATTGGGAAGTCGTTTTCCGCTCCGGATATCTTGATTGACGTCAGCTGACGCTCGCGCGGCGCAATGTTGACGGCAATGGTGTCTTGCAACGTGCCGCGCGTAGCAATCAGGCGAGTGAGACCGACGTGACGCGTATGCACAACGCCATTCGCCGATACGGTGGCTTTCGATTCGTCCAGGGAACGCCATTTTACTTCGCGTGCTGAACCCGATATCCGCGAACCCGCGCTGTCAATTCTGGCCGAAACGACCGCGGAGTCTCCAAGGGTTACGACTACTGATTTTTTGTCCAGAATTAACGCGGCTTTGTTTGATGCAACCGCTTTTGCGGATGGTTCTGGTGCGGCCGCCGCAGCTGTTGCTGGGGGCGCAGCAAGGGCGGTCACTTGCGAATCGGGATTTGACGACGGACGGAATACCCACGCCAGTACCGCCACAACGATTACTCCTGCCGCAACCATCAACGTACGGGGCGAAAACGCAGGTCGTCTATTGCTCGCAGAATTTGCTGTAACTTCGCGCACGTCGGCTGCGCGTACGTCCACTGTGGCAATCGCTTCGCGAACGCCTGCCGTCACGGACGACGTCGGCGCCGCATCGGTCACGTGCGCACGAATGGTCAACGATCCTGCGCGCAGCGGCGTCAGTTCATTCCCGTGAATGCGCGCAGCGTCAGCGGGATCGGCCGAGTAACGAACCGCGGGCTGCACATGGGCGCCACTCAAGTCGATCGCGTTGACGGCGAGCCGAGTGACCACACCAACCGTTAAGTCCTTCGTTGGTGCCTGGATGGTCAAGGACGCCAGCGGCGCCGCTGCAATCGGAAGCGCGAACCGTTCGGTACGTCCACCCAACTCGGCCGAAACTACAACCTGCCCTGCGCGACGCGCGTACACACGACCGGTTGTATTCACCGTTGCAACGGTTGCGTCACTCGAGCGCCACACGGGCGACACGTCTGTGATTGGTTGCCCCGTTGTATCCCATGCGAGTACGGCGAGATCGAGCGTATCTCCGGCGGTCAGCGTTTCGTGTGGTGCAGTGATTGCGAAACGCGCCAGTCCCGCTTTCCGAACACGCACGGGAACACGCGCTTCGACGATGCGACCGTCGTCGTTCTGCACGCGTACGCGCATCTCGGTGGCACCAGCGGCCACGCCACGCAGAATTCCTGTCGAGTCGATTGCGGCCACTGAGACAACGGCGCAATCAACCGTCGTGTTTGCGTTCGACAATTCGCGACCCTTGGCGTCGAGGCAGTGCACGACAAATGCGGCAACGGTGCCAACTTCGAGTTCCAGTGTGGGAGGCACGACATGTACACGCTCAACCGCAATCGCAGCCACACGCAGCGGCGCACTACTCTCCGCAACACCGTTCGTCGCATCGTTGCACGCCGCGTGAATGTGCGCGGTACCCGCCGAAACGCCGTGCACCGTCATTGACGACACATTGACACTCGCGATCTCGGGCGCACTGCTCCACACGCGGATGCCAGTCACCGATCGCTGCGATCCAGCCGAGTCGCGCACGCGCAGTTCGACGCCAACGGTTTCGCCAATTTCCACGCGAGCGTGTTCAAGGACAACTTCGATCGCCGCAACCGGCAACTCAATCGACTCAAATTCGATCGAATCACTGGCGTCATCGACAGTCGCGGTAATGCGGGAAACACCCGGACCGATGGCAAGCACCGTGCCCATTGAATCGACGTACACCGACGCGGGTTCACTCGACGCCCACTGCACAGATCCCGGTGGCGCGGGATTGCCCTGGTCGTCGACCACATCGACGTGCAACGCGTATCCGTCCCCCAACTCCATGCGACGTTCAACGCGCCGAATGCGTACCGACGACGCGGCGCGGCGTAACACGGTAACCTCGATGAGTCGCCGCATCTGCCCCACCGATACCTCGACCACCGCTTCACCAGGCGCCAGCGC
>JBDUBA010000404.1:0-3107 GCA_040004335.1 Gemmatimonas sp. | reverse complement strand
TCTTCGATACAACACTGGGCCCGATCCTGGTGCGCAAAGGCGCAACGGTTCAGGCGTTCACGCGTGTCGTTGGACCGTGTTATATCGGCGCCAATTCAACCGTGATGGGTGATCGCATTTCCGGTAGCGCCATTGGTGATACGTGCCGCGTGCATGGCGAACTCTCCGCGACTGTGTTCGTTGGTCACAGCAACAAGGGCCACGACGGATTCGTCGGACACTCCATTGTGGGTCGCTGGGTGAACATGGGCGCAGGCACAATCACGAGTAACCTCAAAAACACCTACGGCACGGTCGCACTGTGGACACCGAACGGCATTCGTGACACGGGACTTCAATTTCTGGGCACACTGTTTGGTGATCACGCGAAAACCGGCATCGGTATGAAACTCACCACGGGTTGCGTGCTTGGAACCGCCGCAAACGTGTTTGATAAGATGCCACCGAAAGTAGTCGAGCCGTTCGCGTGGGGAACGGGTGCGCCATACGATTCGTACAGCATCGACAAGTTTGTGGAAACGGCCGAACGTATGATGAGTCGTCGGCAGGTAACACTCACTGACGAAGGACGCGCATTCCTGCGCGAGGTACACGCCGCGCGTTGGCGCACCTCCTGACGCACGCATAGACCGGTCATGCTTCGCGTTACGGTGCTGGGCAGTGGCAGTCGTGGCAACTCGACATTGATCGAGAGTCAGGATACGACGGTGCTCATTGATGCCGGCTTTAATCCGCGCGCGCTCGCCAGACGCCTCGCGCTGGCGGGGAAACGTCCGGAAGATGTTCAGGCGCTCCTGCTCACGCACGAACATACGGATCACGCGTGCGGCGCGGCGGCGGCGTGCAGGCGCTGGAACTGGCCGTTGCATGCTACGGCCGGGACGTTAAGCAACCTGCCCGATGTTGCTTCGCTGACGAACGCGTCGATGTTTGCTGCGCCGCTCAATTCGGCATTCACCGTTGGCTCACTCAGTGTGATTGCAACGCCAGTTCCGCACGACGCCAATGAAGCCGCGGCGCTTGTGATTACCGATCGTTCCAGCGGATGCCGTGTTGCAATCGCGACCGATCTCGGCCACGTGCCCGAGTCATTGCCGAAATATTTCGAGCGGCTTGATGTGCTCATCGTCGAATCGAATCATGACGAACAAATGCTTGCAAACGGACCGTATCCGTGGATTCTGAAACGGCGCATTGGAAGTTCACTGGGCCATTTGTCCAATCGTCAGGCCGCCGCGTTCATTGCGCAGTGTGTGCACAAGGGATTGAAGTCGGTAGTGCTCGCACATTTGAGTGAGACGAACAACACGCCCGATATTGCGGTGCTTGCGGCGACGACGGCATTACGAAAAGCGGGCTGGCGCCGTGATGATGTGTGGGCGGCGCATCAGATGGAGATACGCGGGCCCTATGCGACGAACGCGAATGGGGTGCATGCGCGGGCGGTGCAGCTGGGGTTTGTCTTCTAGGCTCGTGCATGGTGCCGGTCGCCGGCGCCCTGGGTTGTGACGTTCTTTATTTCGCGGACGCGCGGGTGACACGGAGAACTGCGCGCGGGTCGACACGATGTTGGCGCGAGTTACCTGCATTTTTAAAAAATGAACGATTCACAAGTAGTCTCAAGGAAGCATCCGCAGCTTCGATGCGATTGCTCGTCCTCAAACGATTCGTTCTCCGCGTCGCCGCGCATCCGCGCAAAAAACAAATTCTGTACGCGCGCAAATTCGCCGTCTTCTCCCATCAGGCGACGAGTGGCTGAAGTGTTTCCCGACTGAGCACTTCGAGTAAACCATCATCGTTCGCGTTGGGCAATGCGGCCATATATCGCGCGTCGTTAACGCGCCCCTGCGGGTGGGGGCACTACGGTAATAACCGCTTTCCCAGACACGCCTTCACACGCCGCAGTAATGGTGACCGACCCTGCGCCTGTAGTCGTCACGAGTCCAGTCTGATCTACTTTTGCCTTCGTTAAGTCTGATGAAGACCACGTCACCGGCCGGGGCAGCGGAAGTCCCGTCGGAGAAAGCGTATGTGCAGTCAGTTGAACCGTCGTGCCTGTTGGGACTGGTGCGGAAGGTTGCGTCACGTCGACCGCGACAATTTGTACGTAGATGACTTGCACGTCTGCCGAGCCGCTCTTTCCTTCGCTCGTTGCAGTAATCGTGACCCAACCGGTGCCCACGCTTGTAACCAGACCGCTTGCACTGACGGTGGCCAGACTGGGGTCCGACGAGGCCCATGATATTGTGCGTCCGATGAGGACGGAGTCGTTCGCATCGAAGGTGGTGGCGGTCAGCTCTTTCGTGAAAACAACCAAAGTTGGTGATGGTGTGACCGCTACTCTGGACACGGCAGCCACCGTTGGAATGGGCCGCGGAATCCCCCCTGTCGGACCTTCGCCACCGCAACTCGCGAGGAAAACCAAACCCAGTGTGGACAGAGCCGAGCGGCGCGCAGCGCGCCCCAGAATTGAATGTGTGATTGCGAACACGTAACTCCTCCAGGAACTTGTGAGTAGGCGCACTTGGACCATTCTCAACACCTTCGAGCGCTCCGCGATTACCTACCTCACCAGAGATGATCCTGTCACAGGACTGTTCGGATTTGGCACGTGCATGTCACCAATTAACACGCGGCCATTGGGTAGCGAACGAACTGACTGAACAACTTTGAATGTCGCGTGCGATTCCGCGAAACCGTCATCGTGATAACCGGAAATCGGTTTGTTTTGCGCAATCACAATTTTTGGCGCTCCGATCGCCGAATCGCGCCGACCCGTTCACAATCTCGCAATCGTAAACGCGCAAAAAACGGGCGCCTCTTTCGAGACGCCCGTTTTCTTTGCTGCAGGTGCAGCTGAACGACTAGTACATGCCGCCCATGCCGCCACCACCACCGCCGCCGCCATGTGCATGGCCGCCGGCCGACGGGGCTTCCTTCTTCTCAACGATCAACGCTTCGGTCGTGAGCAACAAGCCCGCGATTGAAGCGGCGTTCTGCAACGCCGTACGCGTCACCTTCGTCGGATCGATAACACCAGCCTGAACGAGATCTTCGTACACGTCCGTGAGGGCGTTGTAACCGAAGTTCTTTTCCTTGGCCGTGCG
>JBDUBA010000024.1:0-10461 GCA_040004335.1 Gemmatimonas sp. | reverse complement strand
GCCAACAACTATTCCGCCGAGTGAGGAGCTCTGCTATGAAGTTTATCCCGTCCCTGGTTGCGCTGGTTTTGTCTGCGGCAACCGTGAGCGCGCAACAAACCCCACCTACTCCGCCGGCACCGCGGACGCCGGTTGCGCCAGTGCCAGCTCCCCTGCCGGCGCGTGCACCACGCGCGGTGATTATCGGCCCCGATTTTGATATGTCGGGTCACCTGATCATCGACAGTGAACGCTTCCGCATGGACGCCGAGCGATTGGCGCGCGAAGCAACGGATCGTTCGTTCGAGGCCACGCAGCGTGTGCAGGAAGCCACGCAGCGCGCGATGGAGCGCGCGAACATGCTGTCGTTCGACAACCAAACGCATGCCCTTGAAAGCACGTCACGTGCGCAAGAAGCGGTCGAACGTGCAATGTCCCGGCTTGATTGGGGTTCGGCGTACGCTCCGCTGGCCAACCTTTCCGGAGAGCTTGCGACAACTCTGACCGGATCGCTCAACAACGCGCTCGCGAATTCAAACTATGCCTACGCGTATAGCCCGTCTTCCAATCTGTCGTACAGTCTGAGTTCGTCGATGGCGTACGCGCCCGATCAGTCTCGGTGGGATTGGAAACAGGATCCCGATCCGGCTGATTCCCTGTACCGTGTAGCCAACGAAGCGATGAATCGCGGCGATTATCGGCGGAGCGCCGACCTGTTCGCCCAGGTGCAGGTGAAGTACCCGAAGTCAACACGCCTCACGCGCGCCGCGTACAACGAATCGCTCATGCGATATCGCCTTGGCACCACGGATGAATTAAAAACAGCGTTGCGCGTGATCACCGACAAAACAAAAATCTCTGCAACGTCGGGCGATTTCGCGAATGAAGTGGGCAATCTCACTATGCGTGTCCGTGGCGCACTCGCGCAACGTGGCGATGCGGAACAACAGCGCATCGTTGCGCAGGAAGCACAGAAGGGCGGCTGCGATCGCGAGGAAATGCAGGTTCAGGCCGAAGCGTTGAGCGCCATGGCATCGGCCGATATGAATGCGGCCGTCCCGATGCTCCGACGCGTGCTGGCCAGGAAGGATCCGTGCATGCTCGATCTGCGTCGCAGTGCACTGCGCATCCTGCTCCGCCGTCAGGACACAGCCGCAACCAATGCTGCGATTGCCGTTGCGAAGAACAACGACGAAACCCTGGAACTGCGGATGGAAGCCGTCAGCCAGCTCGCTCGATTGCCCGGTGATAACGCACTGGCGACGCTGGAAGAACTCATGCGCACCAGCAACGAACGCGAAATTCAACGCGCCGCAGTTCGTGCCTTATCCAATACCGACAATGCGCGCGCGCGCACGTCGGTGCGCACGATTATTGAGCGCAACGACGTGAGCGAAGAGCTTCGCATCGAGGCCGTCAATTCATTCCAGAAAGAGCGAAACTCGCCGGAAGATGCAACCTACCTGCGAAGTCTGTATGGAAGAGTGCAAAGCGAGCGCGTCAAGAATGCGGTCCTCTCAGCGATTTCGCGCATGGGCGGAATGGAGAACGATCAGTTTCTCATGGGAATTGCCCGAAACGCGGGCGAATCAAGCGACGTCCGCTCGTACGCCATCGGTCGGTTGAGCCGCTCCAATACATCGATTGCCGTCAGCGATATCGGCAAGCTGTACGACGCTGCCGAATCGCGGTCGTTACGCTCGCAGGTGGTCAACGTGCTCGGCCAGCGGAAGGAGCCGGAGGCACTCGACAAACTGATCGAAATTCTCAAGACCAGCACCGACTACACGATTCGCAGCCAGGTTGTGCAATTCCTCGCCCGCAATCCCGATCCGAAAGCCAAGAAGGCGCTGGAAGACGTTGCGGGCAAGGGCGGCAACTGATGCGCGCGCAGACAGTATTCTCGACGCAGCGAATGGCTGCCGCCATTGCCATCACGATGGCATCGGCCGGCAGCGTGCAGGCGCAAGGGCTCGCGCAACGTATTGCCAACGCACCAGATGGCCGCGTGCAGTTCAACTATCCGGCTCGTGACGGATCCTGTGGTGATGGACGCACGTACATGCGTCTCAACTACGGCACAAGTAACGAGTTCTACGGCAATATGAATAGCAACAACACGCCGGATTGCACCAAAGGCCCGGCGCGGGTTGTGCTTGAAATTGCGGCGCGCACCGTCATCGGCATTCGTGCATTTGTCGGACCAGTGGAAAAACAGGAAGGCGTAACCGAACTGGGCGCCGTGACCGCGAAGGAAGCCAGTGACTATTTGTTGGGCCTCGCGGCGAAGGCTGAAGGCAGTGTGTCAGGTAACGCAATTCTGCCGGCAATGATCGCTGACGGCGTCGACAACCAAGCCGCGTTGCTTGGTATTGCTCGCGATCAATCACGCGCCAGGGAAACACGTCGTAGCGCCATTTCATACTTGAGCCGGGATGGCCGTACACCGGCCGGGGCCTCACAACCGCTGCTCGCAATTGCCACGGACGAAACCGACAATCAGTCGGTTCGCCAGCAGGCGCTCCGCACATTGTCGCGCCTCGAAGGTGGAGCCGGCATTCCCGAACTCATCCGGTTGGCCAGCGACCGTCAGGGCAACTGGGTTGCTCGTGAAGCGCTCACGTCACTCGCACAATCCGGCGATCCACGCTCACGCGAATTCCTGCGCGGCGTTGTGCGCCGCGGTGAATTGCCCGACGAAGCCATGGCAACGGCCGTACGCAGTCTTGGCACGTCCTATGCCACCGGCGCGGACGTTGCGCTCATTCGCGAATCGTGGTTGAAGTTGCCGGGCAATCGTTCGCAGGACGCGGCGTTGTCGGCCATCACCGAGTTCGGTGGTGCGGAGAATGCCAAATGGCTGCTCAACCTCGCGAAAGATCCGGGCATCTCTCCCAACAATCAGCGCCGCGCTTTGTCAAACGCTGTGCGTGCGGGCGCTCGGGTGTCGGAAATCATCGCGATGTATAACGTCGCGGTCGACTACCAGATGAAGGAAGCGATCATCAGCGCACTGGCACCGAATGACGATCGCGAGTCGCTGGACAAATTGCTGGCCATCGCCAAGTCGGACGAAAGTGTGACCGCGCGGAAACGGGCTGTGTCTGCGCTCGGTCGCTCAACCGATCCGCGCGTTCGGAAAGAACTCGAAGCACTCATCGATAAACCGGCAACAGGTCGCTACTAGTTCGGTCGCTGTGCCGGCGTACGACAAAAGGGGCGCCCAATTGCGGCGCCCCTTTTTATTGTGCGTACTCGAAGACTAGCGCGGTTGCTGGCGTCGGAGCGCTCGAATTGTGTTGCGCGCGTCGGCTGGTGAAAGGCGCTGAAGTACTACCGCGCCTGGCTCCGCTTCAAACATTGACTGCGTGCGAAGCGCAGCCGTAAATGGCGACGTGAACGTCACCAGGTAGTCACCAAACGCCGCAATCAGCGTGTTCGTGCTCGACACGTTGAAACCGTTTGCGATAATGAGATACTGCGCGGCGGACAGTGTGCCGGTCAATCGAGCATCGGTCGTGCTTGCGTCCGCATCGTCGTTGCTGCCAACTCTCGTGAAAGTGCTTCCGGTCACACGATAGATCTCGATATAGGCATCGAACACCGTGCTGTGCATTTTGACATCCAACGTGTTTTGCGCGTCGAGCGTGAACGTGAACAAATCCGCAAACGTTCCATCGTCGAACACGGGACAGTCAGTTGCGGCCAGAGTACCGGTAATGGGCACGCCACTCACAATGGGCAACGCGACTGACAGATCACAGGGATCGAGTTTGACCGTCACGGTCACCGTTGCAGTTTTCCCTTCACTCGTTGCCGTAATCAGGGATGTGCCGAGTGCCACACCTGTAATAAGTCCGGTGGTGCTGTTCACGGTTGCAACTGCGGGACTCGCCGATGTCCAGGTCACGGTTCGATCGGTCAGCACCGTTCCGTTTGAACTCTTCAATTCTGATTTCAAACGAACGGTGTCACTTTGGAGGACGATTGGCGCCGTTGGTGCGATGGTGATGGTGGCAATTGCCGGGGGGCCTGTTGGACCATCACTTCCACCACAGGACACTGCCAGCAACAGCAGCGAGAACAGCCCGGTGAGCGCGGCTGGTGCTGTTGCTGTGCGCACAGTGCGCCGCTCCGTTCCGTGCGAGGAAAACGTGGACATAGGTCGCGGGTGAGTGCGTTGAACTGCATTGACTTGGCCTTTTAACAAATGCGCTCGCAATCCAAGAGTGACTCCCGAAGGCCGCGCGGTCAAGGACGAGACTGTTTCATTCTAACCCTTGACCGTTTGATTGGGTCACGTTAGGCTCCCTTCCGCAGCGCAGGCCACTTTGTATCGCCCTCGCGGTAGTTCGTCCCTTCTCAACTGGTGCCCGATGAAGTTCCCCAGCCCCAACACTATCTCTCGCTTCCGCCCGGTCGGCCGGGCCGTCATGCCAGTACTTGGCAATGGCAGCGATTGTGATATGGGAGCAGGGCACCTGGAGTAGCAGCGCGCGAATTTTCGCCGCTCCTCGCGGATTCACGCCCTCCCTGCCCCCACTGCAGCGAGGGCGTTTTCAATTTTGATCCTGTCGAGGTTCGCTTGACCAGTTCCAATTCAACAACAACGAGTACGGCTCCAGCGGGGCACTCGTTTGGCAGTATGTGGCAAGACTTACGCGACGCGATTGCGGGCAAGGCGCACGACTACACAGAGGGTTCGATTCGCAGGTCGATCTTTCTGTTGGCGGTACCGATGGTGCTCGAGATGATGATGGAAAGCCTGTTTGCGGTGACGGACGTGTTTTTTGTATCGCGCCTGAACGCAGCGGCTGTGGCCACGGTCGGTTTGACCGAGTCACTCATGATCGTCATCTACACGATTGCGATGGGCCTCGCGATCTCGGCCACGGCTATTGTTGCGCGTCGCATTGGCGAAAAAGATTCCGATGGTGCGGCACGCGCGGCTGTGCAAGGCATCTTGCTGGGGCTCGTGTTATCCGTTTCGATCGCGGCCGTTGGGGCATTCTTCGCGCGTCAGCTTCTGGTCGTGATGCACGCCGAGCCCGACGTGCTCGCAACCGGCACCAACTTCACGCGCGTGTTGCTGGGCGGTAGCGCGACGGCGTTCATGCTGTTCGTGATCAATGCGGTGTTTCGCGGTGCGGGTGATGCGGCAGTCGCCATGCGTGTGTTATGGCTTGCGAACGGCATCAATATCGTGCTCGGTCCGATGCTGATTTTTGGTGTGGGCCCGTTTCCGGAGATGGGAGTAACGGGTGCGGCAGTGGCAACCACAATCGGTCGGCTCATTGGTGTGTTGTTTGCACTGTACCAGCTGATGAAGGGCACCGGTCATCTCGCACTCAAACGGAAACATCTCGCCATTGAGTTGAGCACAATGGGCAGCATGTTGCGCATGAGTGTGACCAGCACGTTTCAGGTGCTCGTTGGTTCACTCAGCTGGATTGTGTTGATCCGACTCATGGCCGCGTTTGGCAGTGCAGCGATGGCGGGGTACACGATTGCCATTCGGCTCGTGATGTTTGCATTGTTGCCGGCGGCAGGGTTGGGCAATGCGGCGGCGACGATGGTGGGACAGTCGTTGGGTGCCGCAAATCCGGAACGCGCGGAGAAAGCGGTGTGGACGGCTACGCGTTACAACATCTGGTTTCTGGGTTTGATGGGCGTGCTGTTTTTTGTGGGGGCACCGCTCATCATCGGCGCGTTCACGAAGGAACCTGAAGCTTCGCATGTGGCAATTCGCGGACTCCGGATCATGGCCGTTGGTTTTCCGATGTTTGCACTCGGCATGTCGTTGGAGCAGGCGTTCAACGGCGCGGGTGATGTGACAACACCAACGTGGGTCAACATCATCGTGTTCTGGATGTTTGAACTGCCGCTGGCGTGGCTGTTGGCCGAACATTCGGATTGGTTGTGGCAGTCGATCTTTATTTCGGTGCTGTGTGCGTACTCGTTTCTGGCGCTGCTGTCGTGGGTGTTGTTCAGGCGCGGGAAGTGGAAAACGCAGAAGGTGTGAGGCGTTTTGGTACTGGGGTCAGAGCTGCTGCGTTGTTTTGGTACTGGGGTCAGAGCAACTGCGTTGTTGTGGTACTGGGGTCAGAGCTGCCGCGTTGTTTTGGTACTGGGGTCAGAGCTGCCGCGTTGTTTTGGTACTGGGGTCAGAGCAGCGGCGCCTGCTTGGTGCTGGGGTCAGAGCGGCGACTCTGACCTCAACGCCGAAAAATCCCTCGACGTTAAAACGCCTTGAACTCATCAAACGGTTGCCGGCAACTCTGGCACACGTGAATCGCTTTGCAGGCGGTCGATCCAAATTCACTTTGTAGTCGTGTGTTGGTTGATCCACAAAACGGACAGGCCACCGGTGCAGCACGACGGGTGAGTGTGATCAACCCGCCGTGCTCCGCAGGTCCGGGTGGTGCAATTCCATAGGCGCGCAACTTTTCGCGCGCTTCGTCGGTCATCCAATCGGTGGTCCAGGCTGGCGCGTACACGGTATCAATCGCGACAGCTGGAGCACCCGCAGCAACAAGCGCACTCCGAATATCATCTTCAATTTCGCGCATAGCGGGACACCCGGAATACGTGGGTGTCACCGTAACGCGAATGTTGCCCTCGGTAACGACCACGTCGCGGATGATACCGAGATCGACCACACTGATCGCGGGCACTTCAGGATCCGGAACAGTAGCAAGCACGGCGTACACATCATCACGCGACATCATGGCGCGCCTTACCTCGAAACCGTTGTTGCCAACTTGATTACACGCACTACCACGTCGCACCCGGATGTGACCGCGCCACAATCTGCATTTCGGATAACAAGTGGCCCAGGTGTTCGGTGTGACGTCCGGTGCGACCGCCCTGGTTGTGCGCGCCGTCGGTTGGAATCACAAGCGTAGCGCGACCGAAAACGTCCGTGACCATTGTGTTCCAGCGTGAGTTAATCGCATCGCGATCGATCTCAATTCCAAACTCCGCGACGCGATCATCAATCGCATCCCGGCCCAACAGTTCACCGGTGTATCGCCACAAATCGTTCAGCGCGTTTTGTGCGCGTGTGTGACTCTCGTCGGTGCCGTCGCCCAAGCGGATCACCCACTCGCTGCTGTGACGTACATGGTACTTGTCTTCCTTGAGGCACTTCGCGGCAATCGCGGCAAGCTGCTCGTGTTTGCATTGGCTCAACGCATCCCACAACAACACGCTGAACGCATCAAACAGGAACTGACGAACGATCGTGAACGCAAAGTCGCCTTTGGGCAGTTCAACAAGGAGCGCGTTGCGATAATCCACCGCATCACGGAAATACGCGAGCGCATCTTCGTCCCGTCCCTTCCCTTCCACTTCACCCGCAAGTTTCAGCAGCGCGGCCGCGTGGCCTACCAAATCGAGCGAGATGTTGGCAAGCGCAATGTCTTCTTCGAGAATGGGGCCGTGTCCGCACCACTCCGACAAACGATGGCCGAGTATGAGGCGATCATCACCGAGTCGCACGACATATTCGAATAACGCGTTTTCAATTGGCAGAGCGCGGAGACCAGCGACGTTGGCGCTGGCCACCGACGCAGGTGCAGAGGCGTAACCTGGCGTCTCTTCGTGCTCGCTCAAAAGACTCGTACTCCGCGCGGCGATTTGTAAAACTGGGGATGCCGATACGCCTTGTCGTTGCCTGGATCGAAGAATGGTCCAGCGTCGCTGGGCGCGGACGCAACGATGGCGGTTGATGGTACAACCCAAAGGCTCACCGCTTCACCGCGACGCGCGTATACGTCACGTGCGTTCTGCAATGCCTGTTCCGCATCGGCCGCATGAAGACTTCCCGCATGTTCGTACGGCGCTCCCTGCAGGCCTTGTGTAAACACTTCCCACAGCGGCCACTGGTCGTTCACGCTTTTCAACGCTTCACCCATCACGCAGCCACCGTTTTCTGATCGTTTTGTTTGGCGGCGTACGCATTGGCAGCTTCACGCACCCAGGCGCCATCATCATGCGCCTTCTTGCGGGCAGCAACACGCTCACGATTACACGGACCGTTTCCGGCAATCACGTCGAAGAATTCTTTCCACTCAATTTCGCCGAAAGCCCAGTTTTTGGTTTCTTCGTTGTACGTGAGATCAGGATCGGGCAGCGTGATGCCAATCGCAATGGCCTGCGGCACCGTGAGGTTGATGAAACGCTGGCGCAGTTCGTCGTTCGTTTTTCGCTTGATCCGCCACTTGAGGAGATCGGCAGAATTGGGCGAGTTGGCATCGCTTGGACCAAACATCATTAACGACGGCCACCAAAACCGATTCACCGCATCTTGCAACATCGCTTTCTGGGCATCGGTTCCCTGTGACAACACTGTACAGATCTCGAAACCCTGACGCTTGTGAAAGTTTTCTTCCTTGCAGATACGCACCATCGCACGCGCATACGGTCCGTACGACGCTTTCGCAAGCACGGTTTGATTCACGATCGCTGCACCATCCACCAACCAACCAATCACGCCCATGTCCGCCCATGACAACGTTGGATAGTTGAAGATGCTCGAATATTTTGCGGTACCGTTGTTGAGCGCCTGCACCAGATCATGGCGATCAACACCCAGCGTTTCCGTTCCGCAGTAGATGTACAGACCATGTCCGGCTTCGTCCTGCACTTTGGCAATCAACGACATCTTGCGGCGCAAACTTGGCGCACGGGTGATCCAATTGCCTTCCGGAAGCATGCCGACAATTTCGGAGTGCGCATGTTGCGACATCATGCGCGTGAGCTGCTTGCGATACTTGTCGGGCATCCAGTCTTTCGGCTCGATACTTTCCCCGGCGGCAATGCGCGCGTCAAAGGCGGCTTCGAGGGCGGCGTTGCTCGACGCGTTGTGTGACGCATCGTTCGCCGAGTCGTTCGACGCGTTGTTGGCTTGAGCGGGAGTCTGTTCCATGCGATGAAATCTAGGAGAAGAACAAAGCGTTCTCTAGGAATTACGCACAAGTCGCGTAAGTCGTTCAAGGAGAACGTGATAGAGAACCTCAAGCGCCGAACCAATCGTGGGCCGCGTTTGAGAAGCACTATGTGAATTGACGTTTGGCAACGGGGGTTGGGGCGGCCGCCTCTCGTTGCCGCAGACCTATCGGCCGCCAGTAGAACTCGTACAGGAAAGACGTATGACCAGACTCGACCCATACCAGTCCCGCGCACGTGAACTTGCCATCGCCGCAGGCGTCGATCCCGACGCTCGCGTTGGCGAAGGACGCGGCACGCCCCAATGGTGCACCTTTCGCGATGCCGCTCGGGCAGAATCGGTGGCGCGCCAAACCGCGGCGCTTCGTGCCGAATTGCCAGAACAATCGGGCGAATATCGAAACGCGCCACTCGTGGTGATTGGCGATCACGATCCCAACACGGTCAAGCAGATGGAAAACTGCATGCGTGTTGGCAACGTGGTCGCCGGCGCAATTTGCGCCGACGGACATCTCGGCTACGCGCAACCCGTGGGCGGCGTGATTGCCTACGAAAGGCAGATCAGCATTTCCGGGGTCGGCTTTGATATCGGTTGCGGAAACATGGCGGTGCGCCTGGACACTCCGTACAACGCGATCAAGGAACGTGCGGCCGATCTCCTGAAAGAGATTACACGTGTCGTGTCATTTGGTGTCGGTCGGTCGAACGAGGAACGCGCGGAACACGACCTGTTCGACGATGATGTCGCGTGGGATGCGTCGGGCATGCGCGACTACAAACAGAAAGCGCGTGCACAACTTGGCACGGTTGGTTCAGGTAACCACTACGTCGATTTGATGTATGACGACACGGGTCACGTCTGGATTGGTGTGCATTTCGGTTCGCGGGGGCTCGGTCACACGAGTGCCACGCGTTATCTGAAAGCCGCGGGTGGCAAGGACGGAATGCATGTCCCTCCGGCAGTCGTTACTGAAGACTCGGAAGTTGGCGAGCGGTACATCGCCGCCATGGAACTTGCGGGCCGTTATGCTTACGCCGGTCGCGAGTGGGTGGTCGAGCGCGTGCGGAAAATTGTTGGCGGATCGGTGCTCGACACGGTGCACAACCACCACAACTATGCGTGGCGTGAGAAACATTTCGGCAAAGATGTGTGGGTCGTGCGGAAAGGCGCGACTCCGGCGTTTCCTGGACAACGCGGTTTCGTTGGCGGCAGCATGGGTGATGATGCGGTCATCGTGGAAGGTGTGGATGGCGGCCAGTCGGTCGGTGCACTCAACTCCACCATTCACGGCGCCGGACGTTTGTTTGGCCGGATGGAAGCGAAGCGTCGCTTCAAGCGGGCTGAAATGGATGCGTGGCTCACCGAACGTGGTGTCACGTTGCGTGGCGCAGACCTTGACGAATCACCGATGGCGTACCGGCGTTTGCCGGAGGTGCTAGCGTACCACGAAGGATCGGTGCGCGTAGTGCACACGTTGCGGCCGTTCGCGGTTGCGATGGCAGGTGATGGCGAGGTTGATCCGTTCAAGGACT
>JBDUBA010000220.1:0-3141 GCA_040004335.1 Gemmatimonas sp. | reverse complement strand
CCAAAGATACCGCACATGAACGTCTGCTCCCGGTCAGTCCGAAATGGGTGCGTGCAACGCGGCGATCGCGTGCTCCGCTGGCGTTTCCCCATCCATTGCTACAGGAATTGCTTCGTGAAACGCGCGCGACAACCAGTCGATGGGAGCGCGGAAAGAGTCGGACGCGAGTGTGAACGCCGCACCGTCGGCTGCAGCGGCTACAACGCCAATCTCAAACGCCGGTACACCGTGCTTTTTTGCAATCGCCAGCACGTCAGCCGGTTTGGAGGTTGACACGACAACACGGCCATGCGCTTCACCAAACAACAGCGCACGCGATGCGAGTGTTGACCAGTGCGACAGATCCACCGAAAAACCATACTGCTTGTTGCGATCAACGATGGCGCACTCCGCCAACGCCACTGCCAGCCCGCCGTCGCTACAATCGTGCGCCGAGCTCACCTTGCCGCTGGTGATGGAATTGAGCACAACATCGATTAACGCACGTTCCTTGCGCGCATCACAAATGGGTGGCGCGCCGATTGCCTTTCCGTGAATCGTCAACAAATATTCGCTGGCGCCCAGCTCGTTTGTTGGTTCGCCCAACAACACGATCGTGTCGCCGGGATTTTGAAACCCGGATGGCGTGATGTGATCGAGCGACTCCACCAATCCCACCATGCCAATGGTGGGCGTTGGGTGAATGGCGCCGAGCGGGTTTTCGTTGTAGAGGGAGACGTTGCCGCCAGTGACCGGCGTTTCGAGAATCGTGCACGCTTCGCCAATACCGGCCACGGCTTCGCGTAACTGGAAATACACTTCGGGTTTCTTCGGATTTCCGAAGTTGAGGTTGTTGGTGATCGCTCGGGGGCGTGCACCGCTGCAGGCAACGTTGCGGGCCGCTTCGCAGACAGCGGCGCGTCCGCCATTTCGCGGATCGAGTGCAACGTGACGCCCGTTGCCATCAATACACAGCGCAATGGCTCGGTCGGTGCCACGGAGGCGCACCACGGCCGCATCACTGCCAGGTCCAACCAACGTGCTTGTGCGCACGGTCGAATCGTACTGGCGCCAGACCCACGCTTTGCTGGCGATCGTTGGCGAAGCAAGCAACCGTTCAAGCGTCCAGGCGTGATCGCGTTCTTCAGCGCGCGGGGTGATGTCGTGCGGATTCTGCGCCCGCGCCGCCTGCAGCGCGGCGCTTTCTTTCGCCTCGACCGTGTATTGCGGGCATTCGGTGACCAATCGAGATCCCGGAAATTCCGCAACGATGGTGTCACCTTCGGTCACGCGATACACCGGATCAGCGATCACTTCGCCAATCACTGCGGCTTCGAGATCCCACTTGGCGAGAATCTTCGTGACTTCGTCTTCGTGGCCCTTGATTGCAACAACCAGCATGCGCTCCTGCGATTCCGACAACAGAATTTCATACGGTGTCATGCCTTGTTCGCGCACCGGTACTTTCGTGACGTCGATCGTGACACCAACATCGCCGCGTTCCGCCATTTCTGCGGATGACGATGTGAGTCCGGCCGCACCCATGTCCTGAATGGCAACAATGTGTCCGCTGCGAATGAGTTCGAGCGACGCTTCGAGCAGCAACTTTTCGGTGAACGGATCGCCCACTTGCACCATCGGACGTTTCGCTTCGCTCTCGGCCGTCAAATCTTCAGATGCAAACGATGCGCCGTGAATTCCGTCGCGACCCGTGCGCGCCCCAACGGCCATGATTGGATTGCCAACGCCCGAGGCGACGGCGCGAATGAGTTCTTCTTCGCGCATCACGCCAACACACATGGCGTTGACAAGTGGATTGCCTTCGTATGACGGATCGAACACAACTTCGCCGCCGACCGTTGGTACACCCATGCAGTTGCCGTAGTCGCCAATGCCTTTCACGCAGCCGGCAAACAACCAGCGAACGCGCGGTGTTGACAGCGGACCAAATCGCAGCGAGTTGAGCAACGCGATTGGGCGTGCACCCATCGTGAACACGTCGCGCAAAATTCCACCAACACCCGTGGCCGCGCCCTGATACGGTTCAACGGCGGACGGGTGATTGTGCGACTCAATCTTGAATGCAACTGCGAGTCCATCCCCTACCGAAATAACACCGGCGTTTTCGCCCGGACCCTGCAACACCCACGGCGCTTTCGTTGGAAGTCCTTTCAACAACGGTCGGGAATGTTTGTACGAGCAGTGCTCACTCCACAACGCACTGACCACTCCAAGTTCTGTGAACGTGGGTGTGCGACCCATCATTGCAACGAGCTTCTCGTATTCGAACGGCGTGATACCGTGTTCGGCAACAAGCGCCGGCGTAATTGCGGGATCACCAGCGCGCGGTTTGACCAGATGACTGTTGATGGTGCTCATGCGTTTGCTCCCGCCATGAACGATTCCAGCATGGACTGAAACATTGGCAATCCGTCGGTTGAACCAAGACGTGCATCGAGCGCACGTTCCGGATGCGGCATCATGCCCAACACGTTGCCGGCTTTGTTCACAATCCCCGCGATGTTGCGTTCGGACGCGTTCGGGTTGGATGCATCGGTAACATGCCCGTCGGGCGTTACGTAGCGAAAGACTACTTGTCCTTCGCCTTCGAGCCGCGCGAGTGTATCCGCATCGGCTGTGAAACGCCCGTCGCCGTGTGCAATTGGAATCTGCAACGTTTGACCAATGTGATACGCGCAAGTGAACTGCGTGGCGATGTTCTCAACGCGAATGTTGACCGGTTCCGAGATGAAACGAAGGCTCGCATTGCGGAGTAACGCACCCGGAAGCAAACCCGCTTCGCACGCAATCTGAAATCCGTTACAGATGCCGAGTACCGGACCGCCGCGATTCGCGTGTGCGAGTACTTCCTGCATGATCGGGCTGAAGCGCGCGATGGCACCAGCGCGCAGATAATCGCCGTAGCTGAATCCGCCGGGAAGAATCACCACATCGGCGCCTTGCAAATCGTGATCCTTGTGCCAACAGTACACCGCTTCCTGTCCAATGCTCTCAGTCACGGCCAGCAGCGCGTCTTCGTCGCAGTTCGAGCCGGGAAAACGAATAATGGCGAACTTCACGACACCTCCACCGAGGCAATCTCGAAGTCTTCGGTGACGGGGTTCGCCAGCAACTTTTCGCACATCGCGCGCGCGGACTCAC
>JBDUBA010000159.1:0-3144 GCA_040004335.1 Gemmatimonas sp. | reverse complement strand
TGGCGGTGTACAACGAAAGTCGTGATGGAGAAATCACGATCGGCATTTATGGCCTTCTAACGGCGAGACCTCGATGATTGAATACTCTGAAGCCACAAACGCACTTGTTCTCCCGCGCATGCACGCACTTTTTCGATCGGTACTATTTCCCCGCCGAGTTCACGTCGCGTTATCTGCCACGTTCGCCGGGTTGGCGACGGTAACCGTGGTCGCGCTGCCGGCGCAGGTAAGACAAGTCGCGTTGCACACTGTTCCGGTGTTGCCAACGACGCGAATGGACGCGGGTGTGAAAGTGTTCCAGCACGACCGCACCGCGTTCACGCGTGCAACGCAACTCGAGTTGATTGGGCCGCCGCTCTCCGTGATTGGTGGCGCCGATGGTGACACCGAACATGACTTGACGTACGCGTTCTACGTTGGCCTATTGTCCGATGGTCGAGTGACTACTTTATCGCCCATTGGAAACAAGTACTACGTATTCGGATCTGACGGGAAGTATCAGCACACGTTGGGCCAACAAGGAAAAGGCCCAGGTGAGTTTACGCGGCCAAGCGGAAACATTATCCTGGCAGGCGACACGCTCTTTATCAGTGACGATTTCACTTCGCAGTTCAGTTGGTTTCACCCAGACAAGGGGTTCGTGAGGGCACGGGCGCGTGGCGTGGATGGCCGGCAGCGAAGCGAGAAAGCCGTGGGCGTACTGCCCGGCGGTCGCGTGGTCATGACGTCGTCCGGACTGGTACAGAATGGCGAACCAAACAAACTCACTCGGCCTACCGCGCCGGTGTCCCTCGTGACGTTTGAAGGAAAGAGCCAGCCAGTTGCTCAAGTGCCGGACCTCGAATTGTACCAAATGAACGTGACGAGACGCGGGCAATCCCATCCGGAAACTCTCGTGCGGGGATTCACTCCGCGTGCAGTGGTGGGTGTTTGGGATTCAACCGTTGTGACAGGCACCGGAGATCGGTATCAGTTAGACGTGCACAATTCCACTGGCACGATCATTTCACGCGTTATGGTCAACACACCGCGCGTGGCCGTTACCCGCGAAATGCGTGACGCTCGTATTGAGCTGATGATGCGTCGGTATCGCAACATGCCAGGAGAGGGCGGCATAAAGCCGAATCTCGAAGAGATCGAAAAGATCGAGCGCGACACTCCAGTGGCCGACTCGCTTCCGGCGTACAATCAATTCTTCACCACAGCGAACGGAACACTGTGGGTTGTCGATGCCGTCGCACCCAAGGAAACGGGATGGACCGCTACGGCATTCCGCAGAGACGGCGCCATTATTGGGCGACTGATCGCGAAAGGGAAAGGAACACCGTTGGCATTTGGTGATGATCGCGTGGTGATTCGCTCCGAAGACAACGATGGCGTCGTTACGTTGACCGTTCGCCGTATTGGAGTCGCTGCCACGAAGCCAACGTGATCAGCGTGAACGACAGCGATTTGTTCAAGCGAAGGAATTCGCCAACGGATGTGCCGAGCGGGTAATTGGTCGAAAAGGCAAAGGGCGCGGTGAGTTCTCAACGCCGTTGGCCTCATGGCCTTGACCAAGAATGAGAAATTTTCTTCCCTAATATTGACCGAACAGAAGCCGAAGCGCAATGTTCGGGCATGAAGCCGACCATCTACTCGCCGCCCAAGCCGCTCGCCGATGCCGAGCGTGATTACTTATCCGCATTGGAATATCTGCTGCGCTGCGCCGTGATGGTTGGCAAGAAGGAACCGGGCGCAGTCGTGAAAGCGAAACGCGCGCGACAACTGTACAACAGCGCCGTCATCGAAGTGCGACGATCCGAGCGTCACGCGGGTCGTACGGGCAGCATCAATTGGATTCATTCGCAATTGGGCGTAGCGCAACACTCGGCCAACGCACGTGGGCCCGGGGACATCGACTATGTCGACACGGTCGAACGCGCGCTGGAGTCACTGAAGAATGCAACGTGGTGACAACAGCGCGCGACGGAGGTGTCTATGCGCTCGGAGGCGCGAAATCTTCAGGTCCAAAAATCTGACGTACCTCGGAGACGCCTTCCCATCCGGGCCAGTGCTCACGATGTACATCCATGAATCGTTGCGTCCATTCAAGTACTTCTTCCTTCGACTTGACGCTGTACACCGCGTATCCGCCAATCACTTCTTTCGATTCGGCAAACGGCCCATCCGTGACCGTGATTTTACCGCCCTTGAGCCGAACGCGCGCGCCACGCTGCGTGCGATGCAGCCCACCCTGTTCCACGAGAACACCAGCCTGCATTGCGTCCGCCCCCAATTGCATGATTGCGCCCATGAGAGCGGGCGGCGGAGGACCTTGTGCTTCGTCAGAGAATACCATCGTCATGAATTTCATCGTTGGGTTCCGTAGTGGAATGTGAACAATTGGAGCGCGCTCACGCGGTTGCACGAGCAGGAATGAGTTGTTGCAAACGGACATCACGCAGATAGAGTCCGCCCCAGAGCAGCAGCGCGATATAACCGGGAAACAAGATGTGTGTGAACAACGGATTGTTGAGTCGCACGTGTGTGGCGATCGCGCCGCCAAGATAACCCGTCAGCAGAATGGCGCCGAGCATTGAGGTGCGCGGAATGATGTAGAGAATGGTGCACACCAGTTGAACGATGCCCAGGACGATCACAGATTCAGCTGGGAATCCCAGCTCGGCAGTGGCTTTTACCGCGGGAGCCAGCTTCAGCACCTTCATCATGGAATCCATCAACAGAAACGCAACCGAAACCCCCGCGAAGATGCGGGCGGTCCAGAGTCGTGCGGGCGATGCGGGGAAGGCAGGCATAAGACGCTCCGTGTGTGGGGTTACTGGAGCGTCGAACGGGAATTTGCCAGATCGACAAATGGCACAAAAACTTTTGTTCCGTCCCATCAATTCGCTTGGCGCGGACCAGTCGCGCTGGGAACTCCCGGCAGCGTGCGTTGAGTCGACACGGCATTGATGTGAATGAAGTAAACGGTCTCAATTCCCATTGTCTGGGTGAGCGGACCCGGCTAATATCCGCGGACGGTTGGGGCAGTGCACCAATCGGAACGGACTCAGGATAGGTGGCCGAGTGGTTGAAGGCACCAGTCTCGAAAACTGGCGTACCCGCAAGGGTATCGTGAGTTCGAATCTCACCCTGTCCGTC
>JBDUBA010000133.1:0-10729 GCA_040004335.1 Gemmatimonas sp. | reverse complement strand
AACCTTCAACCTACGCCTTAAAAGGGCGCAGCTCTACCATTGAGCTATCGGAGCGAAAACAGAGCAGCTTTTGGCGAACCGGCTGCGCATCCTGCGAAACGCAAAGTACCGGGCCCTCGCCGGAAATTGTAGTGGCGCATGGCACGAGACGCACAAAGCGCCCGGAAGCAGAGCTTCCGAGCGCTTCGTAACACGACTTTCGAATTTACGGTGGTGCCAAGGACCGCCGGAAGCGGTCCCTTGGCGTGTTGAAGAAGTTTCTCCAAACACACCGCTTCCGACGGTCTTTCCTCGTCATCCGGTAGAGAGTGGGAATAACGATTTCGGCTACGCGATGCTGCAACTACGACTACATGCTCCGCTCGTACTACATACCTCCACCACATCGTCGCGGTTTGGCTGCTTGTCCCAAATTGCTTTGGGTTGACGCGGTGCTTGCAACGTTTGCTGCGTACATCAGTGTTGTGTCAGTGACCTTCTCTGAGCTCCCAACAGGTGTAGCCCTTCTTGCTACATCAACGGCGCACTTTTGTTCGTTTAATTCTGCTGCCCGGTGAGCGCTGCAACAGTGGTTTCCGCTGGTGCGTCGATTACAAATGTCACGCGACGGTTGAGTTCGGCGCCAACATCTGCGTTCTTGGCGTTCTTGCGCACCAATCGTGACTCGCCATAACCAACCGTCTTCACGTTCGTGCTATCGATGCCTTTCGAGGCAATGAATTCGCGCACGGACTCGGCGCGGTTGCGCGAGAGCTTCAAATTGTACGCGGCCGAGCCGGCAGGATCGGCAAAACCTTCGACCGTGATTTGCGCGCCGCCGTAATACTTCGCCGCTACGCTCGCGAACTTCTCGAGTGCGGCCTGATCGACCGGGCGCACAGCCGAGTTATCGAAATCAAAATGGACCGGGAATGCAAACGTAATCTGCCCTTCCATCGCGCTGATCTTGGCGCCGAATTCCGTGCGGAGCGACTGCAGCTCGCCGCGCAACGCGGCCAAGTCTGCCTGCACCTTCGCCACGTCTGCTTGCGTACGACCCAAGTCGCCGCGAATGGAACTATCCGCTCCCATGCGCTCGCCGCGCTCGCCATTCAACTGGCCAGCCATGGACACACGCTGCGTTTCAATATTCTTGCGCACAAAACCTTTCGTGGCGCAAGCCGAAAGCGCGGTTGCTGCAAGGGTGGCAACGAAAACGAATCGAACCTGTCGCATATGTATAGCCTCACTCGGTTAGAAAGTACTGATGAGTGACGCGACAACAGCGCCCTCACCACCGACGACGAGATCCTACACGCGAATTTAGAAAAGTGTCGTGACTCCAATCACCTCTCGGTAAAAAAGTCTGAACTACGTAACATAAATCACCTAAAAGTATCTAAATCTTTGATTTTGACAGCCATTCGCCGCCATCAACGACGAAGATGCTGCCGGTAATCCAATCACCACCGGGCGATGCGAGAAATGCGACCATGTTGCCAATGTCGCGCGGACTGCCCCAGCGTCCCAATGGTATCGCCGCACGCGCGTATTTCTCCATGCGTTCGTTCGCCACGGCGAATACATCGGTCACTCCGCTATCGGCGGGCGGCGTGAACGCTTTCTTCACCCCTTCGGTGGGAATTGGCCCAGGTGCGATCGCGTTCACACGAATTTTCTGCGGCGCCCATTCGACGGCGAGTGTACGCGTGAGCGCATCAACGCCAGCTTTGGCAGCGGTCGCATGCGCCATTTGTGGCCAACCGCGATAATGCAAGGTCATTGAGATGCTCACCACACGACCACCACCTTGTTTCGCCATGATGGGATACACGGCCTGCGTACAATAGAACGTTCCGAATAAATCGATTTCGACGACACTGCGCCATGCGTTCGGTGACAGCGTCGCGCTTGGCGCATAGAAATTTCCAGCCGCATTGTTGACCAACAAATCGATGCGGCCAAACTGTTCGCCAATTTCCTGCACCGCGGCGTGCACACGTTCGGGATCACGCACATCCAATTGCACCGCGCTGGCCGACCCACCGGCGGCCGTAATTTTCTCGCAGCCATTTTTCAGGTTTTCCGGTTTACGGCTGGCAAGCACGACGTGTGCCCCTAATTCTGACAAGAGTTCGGCTACGCCAAATCCGATTCCCGTTCCACCGCCCGTTATCAGTGCTACCTGGCCTTTCAGCAGATCTGGTCGAAACACGGAATCGAGTGCGGGTGTGGTCATGAATTGCTCCGACAGGTGAATGCAGCTGGAATGACGGTGAGAAACGGAACCGCGATGTGACGATTGTCGTTGAACCCGAGTTTCCCTGCGCGAGCTCGCGAATGTCGAGTCGCACTTGTTGAACGGCGAACGTTCATTTTAGCGCGAGCGTTCATTGTAGAACGTTGATACCCGAGCGTTGATACATGAAGGTTGGTACCTGAACGCGATACGCGAACGCTGACACCCGAGCGAAGGTCCCCGTGCGTTGATACGCGAACGCAGATACGCGTGTAGTGATATTCGAACTTTGATACGCAGCGTCCGCACGCGAAGCCTGTCATGCGAGTGCGGCTACGCGCGCCGAAGGACTCAGCGCGCACCACACGCTCGCCGCCGTTCACGTTCGCGCCCGAACACGCCCCGCGCCAGATTCACGACATGTCAAAAGTGAACAATCCGCCAGATCGCGCTTCCTCAATCCGATCCGACACCAGTGCAGCTGATCCCGCCGCACGACAACCAAAGTGGTCCTGGTTGATCGGCCTGTTGGTCGCGGCGACTGCTTCACTTGGGTTTCGCGTCGTATCCGGAATGTTCCTGGTCAGTCCGCAAAGTGATCAATACATCGCGGGATATGCCTTCCGCGATTTCGCGGCCCAATCGTTGCGCAGCGGCAATGGATTCCCTCAGTGGAACCCGTTCATGTTCGGCGGACTGCCGTACGTGGCCGCCATGCATGGAGACATCTTCTATCCGACATTTCTGTTGCGGCTGCTCATGCGGACCGACCTGGCGATGACGTGGGGATTCATCATCCACCTGTTGCTCGCCGGAGTGTTTACGGTCGGATTTGTGCGCGCACTTGGACTGTCGCGCTGGGCGGCAACGTTCGCGGGGCTCGCGTACATGATGTCGGGCCCAATCGCGTCATACGCATCGCCGGGGCACGACGGCAAGTTGTTTGTCAGTGCGTTACTACCGCTGTCGCTCTGGATGTTGATGCGCGCCATTCGCGACGGGCGAATGTACGCGTGGGGCGTGTTTGCTTTCGCCGTCGGACTTGGCGTCCTGAGTCCACATCCGCAACTGTTGCAATATTCGCTGCTCACGACTGGCGCGTTTGCGCTCTTCCTGGTGTGGCGAGGGCCGCACGGTGCGGCGAATGCTCCAGCGTCATTGGATGTTCGGTTTGCCATCACCCGTCTTGGTGGCGCGTTGGTTATGGTCGTGTTGGGTTTGGCGATTGGAGCCATTCAGTATTGGCCCGTGTTGGGTTATGTGAGCGAGTCGCCGCGTGCAAGTGGACGCGAATGCGAATTCGCCGCGAGTTATTCGCTGCCACCCGAGGAGTTGTTCAACACCTATCTGCCACAGTTCAGCGGAATGCTGAATCAATATTGGGGGCGGAACGCGATCCACTTGCACAGTGAGTATCTGGGTATCGTGGTGCTGATGCTCGTTCCGCTGGCGTTTGGAGCGGGAGCACGCAAAGCGCTTGCGCGGTTCTGGCTGGTCACGGCTGGTGTGGCGTTGCTGTGGGCGCTTGGTGGATTTACTCCCTTCTTTCGCATTGTGTACGCCATCGTTCCCGGGACCCGCTTCTTTCGCGCACCCAGCACGATCATCTACGTACTGACGTTTGCGTTGTGTCTGCTGAGCGCACTCGGATTTGAGCGCGTCCTGGCGCGACACTTTGATGCACGTTTCATCAGGCGCTACGTAATCGGTTGGATGATGTTTGCATCCATCGTTGCAGTGCTCAGCCTGTCAGGAGCGCTGACCGTCGTGGCGCAAAATATTGGCCGCGACGTCGCGCGCGATTTTGGGCACGACCCCGCAGGTTTCGCCGCGTTTATCCAGGGAAATCAGAAAGCACTCACGCTTGGATCGCTGCGAAGTTTTGCAGTGGCGCTCATCGCGTGTGGATTGTTGTGGTCTTTCACGGTGCGCAAACTCGGCACCACTCGGTTTGCCGTATTGGCGCTCCTGCTGTGTGGCGCCGACTTGTGGTCCATTGCACACAATTACTGGCGCTTCTCACAACCGGCCAGCGGCCTGTTTGCCGGTGATCCGATTATCAACTATCTCAAGGAACAGCAGCAACCTGGCCGAGTTTTTGTGTACACCAAAACCGCCGACTACCGCGTGGCGTCCGATCCGTATTTTGGTAGTCGAGGCTTCGGTGAAGGCGCGGGGTTTATGGCGCACGGCATTCGTACGGTCACAGGTTACCATGGCAACGAGATTGCACGGTATGACGACCTCATGTCGAACGGCGCCTTGATCAATCCCGGTTTCTGGCAACACGAAAATGTGCGTTGGTTGTACACCAATATGGTGGTCGCCGACAGCGTCCTGCGCAAAATCAACGGCCCTACGCCGAACTCCGCAGGGTCCACCACCTATCTCTATGAAATTCCCGGCGACAATGGGTATGCGTGGGTGGCCGCAAGTTTCGGTGCCCGCGACGACGCGGCGGCCGCCCGTGAAGTTTTGCGCGCCGACTACAACCCGCACGTGTTTGTTTCGGTTGCACCTGCAACAATCGTTGCGGGGAAATCGGTAAACGTCGCACCCGCGTTGATGCCGGAACCGAGCACGATCCATACAACGGTGACAGATTTTGCACCGGGCCGTGCCACCGTGCAACTGAATATGCCCGCAACCGAAGGCAGCGCGTTGGTGATTTCTGAGAATTACTACAAAGGTTGGCGCGCCGTGGCCGACGGCCAGGCGTTACCCGTCATGCGGACGTCGTACAACCTGGTCGGTGTGCCATTACCCGTGGGCGCACGGACCGTGACATTTTCATTCCACGACGATCGTTATGACGCCGGACGCCTGGTGACGCTCATCGCGTTGACACTCACAACGCTGCTCACACTATTCGGCTGGCGGTATTCGCTCAAGCGGTAAGTTGGCCTCGGTTTCATCATCACGGTCGATGGCATCGAGGGCGAGATCCAATTGCTGGCGCAAGCAGAATGACATGCGATGATGCGGCGTCAATCCGCGCGCAACAATCCCTTCCCGATGCTCCAGCGTGCCGTACCCGGAATTGGTGAGCCACCCATACCCATCGTAACGCGTGTGCAGCGAGTGCATCAGCCGATCGCGCGTTACTTTCGCGACGATGGAGGCGCAGGCGATGCCGTAACACCTGGCATCACCTTTCACGACCGCCGTGTGTGTGATGCCGAGTGTGCGGAGGTGCAGGCCGTCCAACACAACATGGTGCGGATCGCTGCCCAGCCTGCGCCCGACGCGCGTGAGTGCGCGGCGCATTGCCAGCACCGTTGCATGGTAGATGTTGATGCGGTCCACTTCGCGCGGAGACGCCGCGCCAAGACCAATGGCCAGCGCCACTTCGCGAATGCGAATGGCAAGGCGCTCCCGCGTGGCCTTGTCGAGTTGTTTGGAATCGTCGACGCCCGAGATGGCGCGCAGGTCGGACGGCATGACAATGGCGCACGCGACAACGGGGCCCGCGAGGGGGCCCCGTCCAACTTCGTCAACGCTGGCCAACAGTGAACCGTGTTCGGTGCGCAGGTTGCGCTCGATTAAGGTCCAGCGTGCCACGGAACTACGGCAGCCTGGTGTTTGCGTTACGCTTTCTTCGCGGCGCCCGCGGCACCTGGAGCGCGAACCTTGCGTTCCTTGATGCGGCCGGCCTTACCGGTGACGTCACGCAGGTAGTACAGCTTCGCGCGACGAACCGCACCACGGCGTACGACGGTGATGTCGGCAACCATCGGGCTGTGCAACGGGAAAATGCGTTCGACGCCAACGCCGTTCGAAATTTTGCGAACCGTGAACGTCTCGCTTACTCCGCCACCTTTCCGCGCGATGCACACGCCTTCAAACGCCTGCAGGCGTTCTTTTTCACCTTCCTTGACGCGTACATTGACGCGGACGGTATCACCTGGACGGAATGGCGGGACTTTCTCGCGCAACCACTCCTTCTGCGTTTCCATGAACGGGTGCATCACTGGCTCCTATCGCGCGCCCGGGGCGCGGCCTTCCGATACCGAACTCGCTGGCTGGCATCGTTTATAAGCGAACTGTCGCCGCACTCACGCTTGACGAGATCAAGCAGGTGCTGCGCTGCGAGAGGCCACGACGCGTTTCGAAAGCGAAGTCTTTCGAACGGTTCCGGCGGGGCATCGCCACTTGGCCAAATCCGTGAGGACGAACACGCAACTTTCGTTGAATGCCGCAAAACGCTGGCCTAGCGAAAACTTCGGTACTGCACTTTCTGCGCATCGCTCGTACTCTATAAAGCATCACGCGTCGGTACTGCACTTTCGGCGCATCGCTCGTACTGTATAAAGCGTCACGCGAAGGAAGGCGCCAACAGATGCCATGGAACCGAGGCAAATGCAGGTAGCATGACAAGTTAGCGGACAGCCAATCCATTTCGCTACCCCTGCTCCACTCACGTCTTAGCCACACTGGCCAAAATTGCCCGCACAAGAATCTGCTTCCGCTCTCGACCCGTTGACCAACCCAAAAATCGGACCGATCGTCTACCCGGCCACCCAGGCGGGTCCCGAGGTCGACCTATACGGCAACGCCCAGGTTGCCGATCCCTACCGCTGGCTCGAGGACGACCGCAGCGCTTCCACCGAAGCGTGGGTTCGGGAGCAAAACGCAGTCACGTTCGGCTATCTGAACGGCCTCTCGGCGCGTGCCGGTTTCAAGGCCCGCATTACGGAGCTGCTGAATTACCCGCGGCTGTCTCAACCCGAACAAAAGAGTGGGTGGCTCCTCTTCGGCGGCAATTCAGGGCTCCAAAACCAGGCCGTGATCTATTTGCAGTACGGCCTGGAAGGCGAGGCCAAGGTACTGTTGGACCCGAACACAATGTCCAGCGACGGCACGACGCGCGTGGGCGCTCTGGTTTTCAACTGCAGCGGAACGCGCATTGCGTACACCGTGTCAGAGGCCGGCTCGGACTGGCAGGAGATTCGCGTATTGGACACCGCCTCGCGCGAACCGTTGGCCGATGTCGTGCGGTGGGTCAAGGTGTCCGACATTGCCTGGTTCGGCGATGGATTCTATTACAGCCGATACCCCGAACCTAGTAAAGACAGTTCGGAATTTTCGGCCAGCAATGACGACCACCAGGTGTTCTTTCATCAATTGGGCACCGATCAGAGTGCCGACGAACGCGTGTTTCACGACTCCGATCACACGCAGCGCTTTCACACGCTGAGCACGACAGAGGACGAGCGTTACGCGTTGCTTTATGTATCGGATCGCGGACAGGGCAAAGATGGCAACGCGTTGTGGTGCAAGGATCTCTCCGTTATCGACACGGGCTTTCGACCGGTGTGGACCGAGTTCGATGATCAGTTCAGCGTCATCAACAATGTGGGTGACAAGTTATTGGTGCTCACCAACCGGCATGCTCCCAACAAACGGGTGGTGTTGGTCGACCCTGCGCACCCCGATGAATCGAGCTGGGTCACCGTCATTCCTGAAAAGACAGAACCGCTGGAGGGCGTGGCGACAGGAGGCGGGAAGTTGTGGCTGACGTATCTCAAGGACGTATCGACGCGCGCGTATGTGTATTCGCTGCGCGGAGAGCTGGAGCATGAAGTACAGCTCCCGGGCATTGGCACGGCGGTTGGATTTGGCGGCGAACACGATGCAACGAATGTGTTTTATACGTTCACCTCGTTCATCGCGCCGGCGGTGGTGTATCAGTACGATCTTGCCACCGCTATCAGCACGCCTTTCCGCGCGCCGCAGTTGCCGTTCGATCCGAGTCAGTTTGCAGCGAAGCAGGTGTTTGTGCCCAGCAAGGATGGCACACGGATTCCCGCGTTTATCGTGTCGAAGAAAGGGCTTGAGTTAAACGGCAACAACCCCACGCTGGTATACGGATACGGTGGTTTCAACGTGTCGCTGTTGCCCGCGTTCAGCGCCGCACGCGTTGCATTTCTTGAGCAAGGGGGTGTGTACGTGCAGGCCAATTTGCGCGGTGGCGGCGAATATGGCGAAGCGTGGCATCAAGCGGGTATGAAGGCGAATAAGCAAAATGTGTTCGACGATTTTGTAGCCGTCATCGACTGGTTGGTGGCCAACCACTACACCAACCACGACAAGCTCGCCATTCAAGGTGGCTCAAACGGTGGACTGTTGGTTGGTGCGATCATGACCCAACGGCCGGAGTTGGTGAAGGTCGCGCTCCCCTCCGTGGGTGTAATGGACATGTTGCGCTTTCACAAATTCACCATTGGGTGGAATTGGATTGCCGACTACGGCTGCAGCGACAATCCTGCGGACTTCCCGGTGCTGCGCGCGTACTCGCCGTTGCACAATCTTCGCGACGGCGTGTGGTACCCGGCTACGCTCATCACCACGGGCGATCACGACGATCGTGTGGTGCCGGCGCACTCCTTCAAATTCGCGGCGCGGCTACAAGCCGCGAACCGCGGTCCCAATCCCATGCTCATTCGCGTCGAAGTTCAGTCTGGGCACGGCAGCTCATCACTGGGCAAGGCGATTGACGAAACCGCTGATGTGTACGCATTCACCTTTCATAATCTGGGCGTCATACCGTCGTTCTGAATGCAGCACCGCCAGGCGGCCTGCTCGGTTGACGCCACGTTCGAGAGGCGTGGATAGACCACTTCGGGCGCCACATCGACTCGCGGACCGAACACGCCCGTGGCGAAAGTGTCGTCGATTAACTTCTGGTGGTGATTCCTTTCTCGATTCTTGACCTCGCGCCCATTGCGGCTGGACAGACGGCGGCCGCTGCGTTCCGAAATTCGCTGGCGTTGGCACAACACGCCGAGCGATTGGGATTCAAACGTTACTGGTTGGCAGAACATCACAACATGCCCGGTATTGCGAGTGCAGCAACGAGCATTGTGATTGGGCACATCGCGCAAGGCACGTCAACGATCCGAGTTGGTGCGGGCGGAATCATGCTCCCTAATCATTCGCCGCTGGTGATCGCCGAACAGTTTGGGACGTTGGCAACGTTGTTTCCGAACCGAATCGATCTCGGACTGGGGCGTGCGCCTGGCTCCGATCAAGTGACCGCTCGTGCAATGCGCCGTGATCTCGCGAGCAGCGCTGAAAATTTTCCGCAGGATGTGTTGGAGCTGCAGTCGTATTTCGAGGACACCGCGCCGGGTCAGCCCATTCGTGCGGTTCCGGGTGAGGGTCTTCGCGTTCCGCTGTACATTTTGGGATCAAGCCTGTTTGGCGCACAGCTGGCCGCCGCTCTTGGATTGCCCTTCGCTTTTGCATCGCATTTCGCGCCTGATGCGCTCATGGAGGCACTTGCGATTTACCGTGAACAATTCGAGCCTTCGCTCACGTTGAGCGAACCGTACGCAATGGTTGCCGTCAACGTTGTCGCCGCGGACACGGACAAAGAGGCGCGACGTCAGTTCACTTCAATGCAGCAGTCATTCGTGAATTTGCGGAGAGGCAAACCGGGAAAGATTCCCGCTCCCATTGAGGACATCGAAACGTTCTGGACACCGTTTGAACGTGCGCAGGTTGAGCAGGCATTGGCGTGTTCGTTTGTCGGAAACCCAAATTCGGTTGCCAGCACGCTGGCACCGTTCCTCGAGCGTACGAAACCCGATGAACTGATTGTGGCCGCGCATTTTCACGATCATGATGCGCGTATGCGTTCCGTGCAAATCGCGGCCGAGGTGCGAGACCGGTTGGCAGCAGCGAGCGGCTGATTCACACAAGGCATCACGCCGAACCGTTCGCCGAATTCTCCACGTCGAAAATGAGGCACGTTGTTTCTCCGGTCGCGAACAATCTGCCAGCAGCGTCCACGACACGCCCCGTCGCAATGGCCGTGGTGCGCCCCGTATGCACAATCGTTCCTTCGGCAAAAACTTTTCCGGTTGTGAGCGTGATTGGTCGAATGTAGCTGACCCCAATATTCAGCGTTGTGTACCCGCGCCCGGCTCCAAGCGTGGAATGCACCGCACACCCCATCACGGTGTCAAGCAACGTTGCCATCACGCCGCCGTGCACCATGCCCAGCAAATTGAAATGTGATTCATCGGGCACAACACTGAACGACACTTTGCCAACTTCCATCTGTTCGGTCTGAAATCCGAACAGATTCATAATTGGTGGTGGCGGGACTTCGCCGGTTCCGAGTGCACGCAACGCATCCATCCCACTTCGGCCTCGCAATGTTTCAGCCGTAGCGATGGGATCTTCCCAGCGAATGGTCTTTTCTCGAATTGGATGATCGCTCATGTCAATGGACGCAGAAGAGGAGTGTTCTTGCCAACGCAGGACCTACGCAAGACTTCCCGCGACATGGGGAGCCGCGAAAATGGCGGCCGTGTTGTGTCCGCCAAATCCAAACGCGTTGCTCAGCGCCACATTCACTGTTTTTTCCAGCGCCGTGTTCGCAACAACGTTCAGCGCACAGCCGGGATCGAGTGTTTCGAGATTGATCGTAGGCGGAATGACGCCGTGCACAATACTCAACACCGACAACACAGCTTCGGCCGCACCGGCCGCACCCAACATGTG
>JBDUBA010000260.1:0-3209 GCA_040004335.1 Gemmatimonas sp. | reverse complement strand
TGTCCTTGATGAACTGCCAGATGATGCGCGTCATCTCGTCGCCATCCATCTCGACTACCGGATTTACAACCTTGATCTTGGCCATGAGGCGTCCTGTGATAACAACCGGGTGGGAACTGGCGCCGCCGATAGTCCCAGTGCGAACGTCGCAGTGCGAGTCAGTCGGTCGCAAATAAGGTGGGTGATTGATGCCCCTAAATTCTAAGGGCCGGGCACGGGTCGTCCAGCGCTTGACTCTGCACTGTTCGCCCGCATCCGGCCCTGGTCACGAGTACCAGCGTCATACAGCCTTACCCCGCCCGGGAGAGTGTACGAACGCCTAGAAGACTGCTTGAATCACATCAGAACGTTGTCAGACCAGCGTTTCCCGTCAAGGTAATCTTCGTCTCGATCGGGTATCTCAGAACGAGAACTTGAGGTTGGACACCAACGTCCGCTGCGGAAATGGATGAAACAGGAAGTATTTCCGGTTGGTCAAATTATCCGCGCCCAACGACGCTGTCCAATGCTGACCCAGCCGAACGTTGGCCAGTGCATCGGCAACAAACCACTCGCCAAAACCCTGATACGTGTTGGTGTGAACGTCGGTGTTGTCGAGCGTGGTGTACAGAATGCTGCTGTAACGGGCGCTGGCCGCGAGCGACACGCGCGCTACCGGCCGATAGGTTACCTGCGCAGTACCCCGCCATTCGGGAATGTTCGGAAGCCGTTTCCCAATTGGGCTTGCTGCCGTTGCAGATGCGCTCGCTGCACCCGAGGTCGCCAGTGTCTTTGCGTCGAGATACGTCACGCTGCCGGACAGGTCGAGAGTCTTGATGCCAAGCCCTGTCGTTCCAACTGACAATTCCGTCCCGCGCGCCCGCGCGTGGTCCACGTTGGAAAGAAACGAATACAGCGTGGATGAACCGGCCACGAGCGGTTTGAACTGCGAAATAATCGCGTCGTGGATGTCGTCATTGAACAGCGCGAGCTGCACGCGCGCATGATCGAAGCTGCGTTCGGCGCGCAGTTCGGTGCTGAATACATTGTCCGGTTTGAGATCCGGATTGGGCGACGTGAACGTCGTACCCGTTGAGACTAGCTGGAACAACTCGGACGCCGTTGCAAACCGATACGCCTTGGCCGCGGATGCCGTGAGTGAAAAGCGCGTGTTCGGTGACCAGGCCAGAATGGCCTTTGGCGAAAAATGCGACGCGTCGGTTTCCGGCTGCGTGATTTTCGTGGCGCCATTCACGTTGTAACCGTCAAACGCTTTCCAGTTTTCGTAGCGGCCACCAACCGTGAAGCGAACCGTCGGGGCGAGCTGCCACGCGTCCTGCACCCACACCGCTTTCGTAGATGTTTTACCGTCACCTTCGGTTGCAACGCTTGGGCGATCAACGCCCGTTGTCCAATCGGCGGTGTTGTAGGTTGGATTAAGCAACTCGTACTGATCGGCATGCACACCAAACGTCACGGTGTGTTTCGCCATCGGTCCGCCGCGACGCCACGCACCCTTTGCATCAAACGTCTTCCAACCGGTTCCATCCAACACCGCTACTCGACCGGCGGGATTGAGTGTCATGCCAGTGGATGCAGACGAAGTTGGCGAACGCTGCACATCCTTGTTGATGTCATACAACGTTCCGACAACTTCGAAGTCCCAATCGCGGCGCGTGTCACTGCGAACAGTCAGTGCGTGTGACAGGTGCTGTTGCTCAATGTTGTAGGTGCCACTCGCGAACCCAGCCAGGCCAGCGTACGTGTCTTCGCCCGCTCGCTGCGTGTACGAATCGACCGTTGAATTTCCATCATTGCGCCAGAACCCCAACGTGTAGGCCGCGCGAACATTCTTCGACAAATCGTACGCCACTTTCGCTTTCGCGTTGGTCATGCGGGTGTGCAGCAGTCCACTAGCACCCAGTACATTCGCAACCGTTCCAAGTTTGTTGGTCTCGGCAAACCCGCCCGTAGTGCCAGTGGGGAATGTCGTGCCGGTGACATAACTCAATGGCTGACTGCGACTTTCCTGATAGTTGCCACTCAACCAAAACGAGAATTTCCCAAGGCGATTGCCAACTGTCGCTGCGCCTTGTGATGTGCCGAATGAATTTTTCGTACCGTACAAATTGAAACGTTGAAGCGACTGCGTCCCGCCGATCGATCCGGTGAAACGGTCGGGCAAGTGCGTGGTAATTTCAACAACCGCGCCCATGGAATTGCCGGCGTAGGCCGCAGAATACGGACCGTACATCACGTCAATGCGTTCGATTTCTTCGGGAGCGACCAGTCCCCAACGCGGCGCACCAAGCGTGTTGTTGTTTGCAATCAACGCAGTGAGTGGAACACCATCAGCAAACACGAGACTTCGCGCGCTCGAGCTGACACCCCACGAACGCGTGGCAAGCGTTGCCTGTGTATCGCCGTTGTTGCGCTTTCGTAAAAACAAGCTCGGCAAATATTTTACGGCGTCTTCGGTATCGACGATATTAACGGTCGCTTGGACCGTTTCGCTTGTGATGGACGCGCTCGCGGGCAGCGTCATCTTTGTCAACGCGCTTTTCCGGTCGCGTTCGGCCCGGATGATGATGCCTTCAACTTTCTTGGCGCTGTCGTTGACCGGCGGTGTTGTTTGCGCGAGCACGGTGGACCGGCCGCACAGGGTGACAGCTGTCATCGCTGCGATTGCGAACTTCAAATGAATCGACTTCATGAGTCTGTGAGGAATTGTGTGTTGGTACTGGACCGTCCAATCGCAGGCCAGGAGAACGGCGCGACGGACCCGAAATGCACGACGCCATCGACGAGCGTCGACGAGGTGTTACTGTCCGAGTTGTGTTGATGCGCGATTGCGAATTCGCTCAATCGACTTGATGTGGGAGCGGCAACGGACAACCGCCGATGCTTTTCCCAATTGCGAACTCGTCACCGGTAAACGACGTCGCCCATGCGCGACAATTGCATCGATACCGGCGTGAACGCGGCGGCCTGCTGGTTAGCTTCGGGCCGAGACAGTGCGGGGCGGTCCATTGGCGAACGGCAGCAAGAGCTGTCCGTCCGCGTGCACAACCTGATCGCCACTCTGTGGCGGTTCCTCATTGACAACATGATCGGGCAACCACGAAAACGTTGCCACCGGCATTAACGAAATCGGCGACAGTGCCGAGCAGCAGCAATCGTGCTGATCGCATTCGGCCGGTGTGTTCGATTTCGCTGGTCCGCCCTGCTCT
>JBDUBA010000297.1:0-10827 GCA_040004335.1 Gemmatimonas sp. | reverse complement strand
GTTGACGGCTTTTGCGTTCCCGGTTCTACCAATTCCCGGTTGTTGCGTGGTACGTTCTGTCCGATGGCGCTTAGCTTCCGAACGGCGATTCCGAGCGCCATTTTGCCCGAACCACGAAATCTAGCGCGAACGGGCGCCGAATCCAACTCACACCCTCTCCCGCTGCTCATGCCGCACGTGTTTCGCCCCTCGGCCAACATCGAACGATTGAAAGAATCCGCCACGATTGCCGTGGGTGCCAAAGCGCGTGCGCTCAAGGCCGAGGGACGTGACATCATCGATATGGGGATCGGCGAACCGGATTTTGACACGCCGGAGTTCATTCGACGGGCTGCCAGTGCGGCGGTTGAAAACGGGGCGACGCGTTACACTGCAACGCAGGGCATTCCGCCGCTGCTCGACGCCATCGCCGCTGATGCGAACAAGCTGCTGAAGCCCGGCAGCAAGCCGATAACCCCCGCCGAAGTGGTGGTATCCAACGGCTCCAAGCAATCGTTGTACAACGCCTGCGTGTGCCTGTTTGGCCCGGGTGACGAAGTGCTCGTGCCAACGCCCAGCTGGACGAGTTATTACGAGATGCTGGAGCTCGCGCGCGGCGTGGCGGTGCCAGTGTTTGGAGATGTTGAACGCTCGTTAAAGATCACGGCACAGCAACTGGCGGATGCCTCGAATGAACGTACGCGCGGCGTGATGCTGAATTCGCCCAGCAATCCAACGGGCGCGGTGTACAGTGCGGATGAACTCACGGAGATTCTCGATCTCGCGGCCGAACGCGGGTGGTGGGTGATCAGTGATGAGATCTATCTACGCATTTCATATGACGCGCCGGCCGCTTCGGTGCTGCAACTCACCACCAATCGCGACAACCTGATCATCGTGAACGGAGTGGCGAAAGCGTATGCGATGACGGGCTGGCGCATTGGGTGGGCCATTGCGCCGGTCGCGGTTGCCAAGGCAATGACGGCGTTTCAATCACACGCAACATCCAACGCGGCTGCTGTCTCGCAACATGCATCGCTGGCGGCGTTGTCACATCCGGAACTAACTGAGCCCGCCATTCAACACATGGTGTCGGAATTTCACAAACGGCGTGACGCGGTTCTTGCCGTGCTCGCAGAATATCCGTCGGTCAAGTTTGTGCATCCCGCGGGCGCCTTTTACATCTACATTGATGTGCATGGCTACAAGGGGGCCGACGATCCGGGCACGGTGTTCGCCGCGGAACTTATCGAAGCGGAAAACGTGGCGGTGGTGCCGGGCGGCGCGTTTCTTACGCCGGGATGGATTCGCGCCAGTTACGCGATGCAACAATCGGTAGCTGAAGAAGGAGTGCGACGCATCGCACGTCATCTCGTGGCTGGACGCAAGGAGAAGTCATGATCACGACCATCGTACTTATTCAGGCCGATCCGAAAACCATTCCACAGTGCGCGAGCGCACTGGCCGGAATTGACGGAGTGTCGGAGGTGTATTCCGTGTCGGGCGCGTGGGATCTCGTTGCGATTTTGCGCGTACCCGATCTCGATCGCATTGCGGCCGTGGTCACTGAAGAATTTGTCATGGTGCCCGGCATAATACGCACACAAACACTTACGGCATTTCGCGCCTACTCGAAGAACGATCTCGAGCAGGCGTGGGACATTGGCGTGGAGTAATCAGTTACCGTCGTCACAGCGCGCAATACCGCGCCGCCAGTATTCACGCCACGTGTCGTTCCATTGCTGGTAGGCCATTGTGTAGGAGACGCCCGGTGCCAGTTCGTACTGGAAGACAATTTCAGCACGGCCATCCATGTCCAGGTCCATGATGTCGAGCAGACGCAGAATTGGACGGTCCGTCTTGGAACCGGTCGTGGTATACGTCCAGCTGGGACGATAGCCGTACACGCCCTTTTCCAAAACAATGAACAAATGACGCGGCCGGCGCTGCGCTACAACGCTGGTGTCGGTAACGGGTCGGAAGTCGTGATACTCCATCAGGATTGCCGGTTCGGCTCCTACCCGTGGAATCTGATGCACCGAAGCCGTGTATTCTGACAGCTGCGCGGACGAGATCTGCACGGTCGGTGTCACCAGCAGCGGCACGTTCCGAATGGCGTCCTGGATTTCGCCCGGTGACAGCACCTTCATCCCGGTTGGCAGCTTGTAGTTCGCAACCAGGAGCTCCGTACCGCTCGGCGCCGACAGCAGGCCCACTGGTATCATCGTGCTTTTGCACCCGGGGAGCGAGTCGAGTGCTTGCGACGAAATTTCCCACATTCCGCGTTGCATTTTCACGGGAGGCAGTGCAAATCCTTCGCGCACAGGCGTCACCTCGTGACCCTCGAACATCATGCTGATGTCGAGCAAGCTCCAGCCACGCCTGGTCGCCATACGAAGCGTCGACGGCGGGGATTTGCTTAACAGTGCAATTGGAAACAGCAGTTGCTTGTCGCCTTTGTGAATGATGCGGAACAGCACGGGCGGCGATGAGTACATCAACACACTGTCCTGTCTCCACGCTTTGCCGCCGTCTTCGGCGTAAAGCTTCTTGTCGATCTTGTCCTTCAATCCCGAGCAGGCAACGCCAAGCAGCGCCATCACGGGGATGGCACATCTGAGCAAGCGCTGGTGGGTAGCTGTAGATCGAAAAAACATGCGCGGGACGAGTGATCGAAGAGTTATAGCCGGCCCACCCAACGGCGGCAGCCTGTTACCAAGATGGCACGGGTTTCGAAAAAACAAGAGTCCATCGGCGCCCGCCTCGGGTGATGCTAATGAATGGACGACCAATCCGCCTCGCCGGTACGGTCCCGTGAGGCGATCTTTCGAGGCCTGAGGCGCCACAAACTCCGCGCCGAGCCCATGACGGACCCCAAACGAGACCCTTGTGCCCGTAGCCTCATCAGCCCAAAACCCGCTGTCAGTTCCAGTGGGTCGAGTGGTCGCGACCGAACGCAAACCCAACACCCCGCACGAATTCCATTTCCTGGCGACTGCGGACGCCTCTGTCGGGATCGGAGTAATTGTTCGGGTCGACAGTGAAACAACGGCCACACAAGCCTATGGTGTTGTGGTCGAAGGCTTTCGTTATTCGGATTCGAGTGCCAACGGACAGGCACTGCCCGGTTACGCCGATGTAGCTGGGGCTTCGTTCCCGACGGCGGGAGAGCGACCCGAAGTACGACTGTATACCGCTCAGGTACTGAGGCAGATCCCCGAGGAGCCGCTACAGCCGGTCGCGCTGGGCAGCGTGTTTCTCGCGGGTGCCGACGAAGTGGCGTTGGCGCTTCGCATGGACGGATACAGCGGCAGCGAAAACAACACCGCCATTCCCGTGGGAGTGTATCGCGCCGCCGGTTTTACGGCGCCAGTGCATCTCGATGCAGACTTCCTCCTCGGTCCGGAAGCGGCACACCTCAACATCTCGGGCATGTCGGGGCTGGCCACAAAAACCAGCGCCATTGAATTCGTGCTGCAATCCACGTTCACGCACTTCCCGAAATCGAAAGGCAGCATTGCCGCCGTCTGTTTCAATGTGAAAGGACCTGACCTCCTGTTTCTTGACAAGGAAGGGCCGCTGACCGACGCCGATCACGCGTTGTACAAAACATTGAACGTGCCGGCAACGCCGTTTTCGCACGTCGAATATTTCGCGCCGTACACAGCGCGTGGATTGCAACTGAACACGTTGCGCACACATCCCGATGTTGCGGACGCAGTCCGCCCACTCACCTGGGGACTCGGCGAAGTGTTGCAGTTTGCGGACGTATTGCTCAACAAGGATGACATCGACGCCAAAGCCGATGCGCTCATCGACTTCATTCGCGAACGCGTGGTTGGAAAAACCTTTGAGGAAAAAGGATTCTCGCGCGTACACGTGGTGCAATCGTTCGCCGATCTGGACGCGTGGTTTCGCGATGTCTTGAAGAAACTCGAAGACGGTCATGGTGACACCTGGCGCACACATCACGCGGCCACCGTTCGCAAAGTGCGCAACCGCCTCTCGAACCTCTCGACGCGATGTGCCGGCCTGGTGACCGATGACGGCGTGATTTCTGATCTCCCATTTGGGAGCTTCACGGACCGTACCGTGTATGTCGTTGACATCGCACGGGTTGAGGAAGACGCACAAGACCTTGTGTTTGCGAGAGTGGTTTCCGAGTTGCGCGAACATCTGGAACGGCGGGAACTCGGCGTCGATCACGTGATTGTTTTTGTCGATGAACTCAACAAATACGCACCCATCGACGGCGCGGAGACGTACGTTCGCAAAATGTTGCTCGACATTTCCGAACGCGGACGTTACCTCGGCCTCGTCCTGTTTGGCGCGCAGCAATTTCGTTCGCAGGTGCAGCGACGCGTGGTCGGCAATGCTGGAACTGCGCTCTACGGACGCATGGACCCGGACGAATTGGCGACTTCGGGGTATCACGTGCTCAGTCCAGCAATAAAGGCCAGACTGGCCACTCTCGACAAAGGGCAACTCATGGTGCGTCACCCCCACTTTGCACAACCAATTTTTGTGCGCTTTCCGCGTCCGGCCGTCATGTCGGGACGCGAAGGGGTTGAACGTTTCCCGCCCGCTCCGGAGCCCTCGTTGGCCGTGGCAATTGCTCGAGATCTGCGTCGCCTAGACAATTCCGTTGATCTCCCGTGGGTACAGCAATCCATTCTACTGTTCGAAGAACCCGCAGTACTCGCGGCACGGAACGCGGTGCTCCGCGCGCGTCCGGCAGACGTGAAACAAACTTTCACACGCGAACTGAATCGGCGGGCGCGCCCAACGGCACAGGTGGTCGATCAAGTCACATCCCGGCCGCGTTCGCTTCGTGGTTTTTCCCCTGATGAATACGGTGGCTGAATTTCGGGTAAGAGCGCTGCTGGTAGGTTCAGCGTTGCTTGCCACGCTGGGTGCCGGAAGTGCGTATGCGCAGGCCTCGACTCGACTGGACACGACCCGCATCAACCTCATTGTGCGGCCGCACGTTGGGGACACGTTGTGGTTACACCTCGAGCAGACTATTGAAACGCGAAGCGCTCTCGCGTCAGTGAGCACGGATGCGACGGCGGCAACACGCGCACCAACGTCATCGGCGCCAGAATACGGTCCCACGCGCGAGCGGTCGACCACGCAATCAACCTTTATGCGGCTCGACGCTCACTCGACGGTGGAATTCAGTGATCTTCGAACATCGGGACTTAGCGTATTCACCGATTCGTTGAGTGTCCGCACAGGAACCAACGGCCAACTCGGCCGCGCACGTCCCGTCGCGCTTGCAGCGGGTGATCGAAGGACACGAGTCAACGTGACACCCGACGGCGCAATGTCCGTGATCAACCCGGGTACGGGAAGCGCAACGCTGGCGGCCGGTCTTGCCGGGATGCCTCCTATGTTACCGGCGAAACCCGTCGCGATTGGCGACAAATGGGAGCGCGATGTTCCGCTGCCATCGCTCCCGATGACTGGTGTGCGCACCGATGGCGTTGTGCACGCCGAGTTTCGGCTTGATTCGCTGACGCGCGGCGGCCGGCTGGCGTATGTGTCAATTTCCGGCACCTTGCGCCGAGCGGGCGCGGTTCGCGACTTGCCTCCGGGTACGCAACTTGCAACTTCCGGCGTCATTCGCGGTTTTCTGATTGTCGACCGCACACGTGGCTGGATTACCGAGGCGGAAACGGTAATTGAGGTACAGAGTGACGTGACCGCACGTGTCGGCGATGCTGCGAAAGCGCGCACGCTTGACATTCGCCTCCTCCAAAAATTGCGGGTGCGATAACCAGTGCGAATGCCGGTGGGTTCGCGCGGTACTGAGCGCTAGAATTCCGGGATGCGTCTTGTTCACCTCTCCGATCTGCATCTCGGTTTCCGGCAGTATCAGCGCCTCACGGCGGCTGGCATTAATCAGCGCGAGGCCGATGTCGGGGCAACCGTGGCGCGCGCGATTGATGCAATCATCGCCCTGCGGCCGGATGCAATTGTTGTAGCGGGAGACGTATTTCACGCAGTGCGTCCGTCAAACTCCGCTATTCTTTTTGCGTATCGCCAGTTTCTGAGATTGCGTACAGAGCTGCCGGAAGCGGCCATCGTGATGGTGGCGGGTAATCACGATGCGCCACGCACCACCGATGCAGGATGCATTTTACGACTGTTTCGGGAGATTGGCATTCAGGTGGCTGACTCGAGAGCGGAACTGTTCACGTTTCCGGAAAAGTCGCTCGCTGTGCTCGCGGTTCCCGACGTGCCGGGTATTGATCGTCCTGTGCTCGCGCCGCCGTCTGGATTTCAGCACAACGTGTTGCTGATGCACGGAGAAATTGAGGGCGTGCTGCCCTCGCACATTGCTCCAGCCGATCGCCTCGCCGTTGAGATTCCGGTTGCCGAACTGAATGCGGAGCGTTGGAGCTACGTCGCGTTAGGCCATTATCACGTTTACCGCGAAGTGGCGGCGCATTCGTACTACAGCGGGTCAATCGATTATACGAGTTCAAACCCATGGGGCGAACTTCGCGAAGAGCGGGAGGCCCGCATCCCAGGCAAAGGATTCATCGAACACAATCTTGCTTCGCACGAACATCACTTTCATCCCGTGCGTCCGTCACGCACGTTGCTTGATTTGGAGCCGATCGACGCGGATGGGATGACCGCCGCAGAACTTGATGTTGCGATTGCATCGCGCATTGTGGCCGTCGGTGACGGCATCGACGACTGTGTCGTGCGTCTATCCGTTCGCAACGTGCCGCGTCACATCGCACGTGAGCTCGATCAGGTTGCGCTTCGCGAATACAAACGACGCTCATTGCATTTTCAGCTCGACACGCGAAAACCAGAACCGGTTTCGCAGCGCACGACGTCCGGCGGCGCACCTGGTCGTCGCGCATCACTCGAAGAACTCGTCGCCGAACGATTGAACGAACGCGTATTGCCGGCCGGTGTTGAGCGCGCGCAATTAGTCACGATGGGACTGCGGTATTTGGCGGACGCTGAAGAAACGGTCGTGGGCGCCGCGCTTTCCGTCGCGGAGAACTGACGCATGCGTTTGATCTCCATTCGGATGCAGAACTTTCGCCAGCACGAAGACACCGCGATCACGTTCGAAACGGGACTCACCGGCATCATCGGGCCGAATGGCGCCGGCAAATCGACCATACTTGAAGGCATCGCGTGGGCATTGTACGGCAATTCGGCCGCGCGTGGCACGCGTGATTCAATTCGGTTTTCTGGCGCGAAGCCGCGCAGTTCCGTGCGCGTGCAGTTGGTGTTTGATCTTGCGGGCCATCGCTATCGCGTTGTTCGCGGACTCACCAGTGCCGAGTGTTTTCTCGACGACGCTGAAGCGCCAATCGCCAGCACAATTTCCGGCGTCTCTGAACTGTTGCAACGCCGCCTCGGCATGACGCGTTCGGAATTCTTTCACACGTATTTCACCGGCCAGAAAGAGCTGGACGTGATGGCCGCACTTGGGCCGGTGGAACGCGCGCGGTTTCTCTCGCGGGTGTTGGGGTACGACAAACTGTCCGGTGCGCAGGAACTGGTGCGCGAACGACGCCGTGCGTTGGTGGCCGAAGGAAATGGACTGAAACAAGGCATGCCCGATGCCGAGTCCGTGTCGCGCCAGGTCGCTGACAGTGAAACGCGCATTGCGACGGCACGTTTGCGAATGTCACAAGCCGAGCGCGGCAAGGTCGCGGCAGCTGAACTCGTGCAGAACGTCGCGCCGCGTTGGGCGCAGGCGCAGACGGAACGCGAACGAGGACAGCAGCTGCTGTCCGAATTACGTGTGGTTGAAGGGAGCATGACAGCCATAACGCGCGATATTGACCGACTCGCGGCACAGTTGGCGGAAATTGCGGCAGCGCAGAACGAAGTGGCGCCATTGGTATTCGCCATCGCAGCGCTCCCGCAAATGCGAGAAGAATTGACGGCGCAAGACACACTGGCCAATGCAGAATCTCGCCGGCAAACGTTGCTCGAACGCCTGCGCACCGTGTCCGAAGAAGAGGTGCGTTTGGCCGAACGCGGAACGCAGCTCGAAACGGCGCCGCAACTTGAGCGTGATTCTACGGCGCACCTTGGTGCGTTGCGCAATAGTCTCACCGACATTGAACGACAGACGCAGGACGAACGCACGGCGTGGGTTCGCGACAAGCAGGAAGCCGAGACACGATTGGAAGCGTTGCGCGCACAGCACGCAGAACTTGAGCAGCAACACACCACCATGAAGGGGCTGGGCGAAGAAACTCCGTGTCCCACATGCGGGCGTCCACTGGGGAAATCGTTTCATTCAGCATTTGATTTGCTTACCGAACAACTGCAGACGGTGCAGGTGGACGGCAACTATTACCGGCAGCGTCTCGAACAGTTGGTGAAAATCCCCGAATCGCTGGAGACGCTGGACGAACGTCGCCGAGTATTGCAGCACGAAACGGTTGCGACCGAACGCCGTTTGCTGAAAATTCAGAATGCCGTTACGGAGTTGAATGGCCTGCAGGAACAACGTGTGAATGCGGCCGGTCGGCTCGCAGACACTCGTCGACTGCTCGGCGAATTGCCGTCGGGCTACGATCAAACGCGGCACACGACACTTCGCGGTGAAGTGGCGCGGCTTGGCGAACTTGAGCGGCGTATTGCGCGCCTGAGCGGATTGCTGGAGCGCGAATCGTCCACGCGCAAGGAGTTTGCGGCTGCGCAAGCGATGTTGAACGACACACGGCTACGACACCAGTCAATTGAAACGCAACGTGGGTCGTTGCCGGTTGATGAAACCGCGTATGTGTCAGTTCGTGAGGCGTACGAAAAATCGACCGCTGCCGCGCGTGCTGCGGAACTCGAAACCGTTGCGGCGCAGGGCGACGTCGCGCGGGCGCAGGCCGAACTCGAGGCCGCGCTGGATCGTCGCCGGGAGTTGCAGCGGCTGGCAGCGCGACTGGAAGTGCTGGAGACGGACAAACGCCTGCATGACGAGCTCGATCGTACGTACACCGACTTGCGGACCGATCTCAATCAGCAGCTGAGGCCCGAACTCGCGGAGATTGCCGGCGGATTTCTGCGCACACTCACCGATGGACGGTACAGCGCCCTCGAGTTTGACGACGACTATAATGTCATCGTTCTGGAGAACGAGCTGCCAAAGCTCGTGGTGTCGGGTGGCGAGGAAGATTTGTGCAACCTCGTGCTGCGGCTCGCCATATCGCAAATGATAGCGGAGCGAGCGGGACAGGCTTTTTCCTTGCTTATCCTCGACGAAGTGTTTGGTTCGCTGGATGAAACGCGTCGCGACAACGTCGTCGAGTTACTGCGACGGTTGCAGGATCGCTTTGAACAGGTCATTGTGATCACACACATTGAGCAAGTGCGCGAAGGCCTGGACCGTGTGCTGATTGTGCGCTACAACGCCGATACCGGAGCTGCGACAGTGACGGTAGGCGGGCCGGGCAACGACGACGAGAGCGAAATGGGCGACCACACCGAGGGTTTTCTGCGGGTAGCTTCGTGATGGTTTTCTCACGAAGTTCATGAAATGACGGCCACTCCAAAAAACTGGCGCGGTGTGCGCCCGGTCACCGGACCGTTCGTTGCCACGGTCAACGACATTGAAGCGCTCAACGAAGTGTTTGCGGAGGCGTTCACCGATCGGTATCGCCGTGACGGAATGACGGGCGTTCGTGTACCTCCGCTCAACCCAAACATTTGGCGCTACGCGATTGAAGACGCTGGTGACGGCGCACTGTGCTGGCGTGACGATCGGGGCAAGATCGTGGCGTTCAACATGGTGCATCACTCGGGCGCCGAGGGTTGGATGGGACCGTTGTGCGTCCGCTCGGAACACCAGGGCTCGGGACTGGGGAAAACTATTGTCGTAGCGGGCCAGCGCTGGCTTGAACAACACGGGGCGAGTGTGATCGGCCTCGAAACCATGCCGCGCACGATGGACAATATCGGTTTCTACTCGGGGCTTGGGTTCGTTCCCGGTCCGCTCACGATTACGCTCATGCTGGACGTGCGCGCCGAGCAGGTCTCGCCGGTGTTGTTGTCGCACTTGTCGGGTATTGAACGCGCCGATGCCATTGAAGGCTGTCGCACGCTCGCCGAATCGGTTTCGCCGCATTACGACTTCACACGCGAGATTGAACTGACCGAGAAGTTGTCGCTGGGCGATACGATTTTACTGGGGCCGGCACGCGCGCCAACTGGATTTGCGCTCTGTCATTTGGCGCCGCTCGTGGAAGGCCGAGTGCGCGACGAGCTGCGTGTGCTCAAGCTGGTATTGGCCCAACGGTCCGATTTGACAACACTCGTGCGTCACACCTCTGAACATGCAAGACGTAGCGGCGCGCGCCGCGTTGCGTTTCGCGTGCAGGGCGCGTACATCGATGCCTATCGCACGCTCGTGCAGATGGGCGCGCGCGTGCGTTGGACCGATTTGCGAATGAGTGTGCACGGGTGGAGCGAACGCTTGCCGTCCGACGGGATGGTGTTGTCGAACTGGGAAATCTGAGCCGAACGGTTGCCGGTTATTAGCGTTTCTTACTGTCGGTTGGTTGCGCGGTAGGGCCGTCCGGAGGGGCTTTCGGGCCGGATGGTGTGCCGCGCACCACAATGCGCCAGATCAGCAGAAACATTCCGGCCGTCAATAGAAGATGTACCCATCCGGGCGAGTCGGTCGTCGTGACAAGACCGAGCCACACGAGTAGAAGAGCAACGGCGCCTGCGATATAGAAGTCCATGCGAAGTTCCGGAGGGTGTTCCAGATTGCGCCGCGCTTGACGGCCGGTGTAAGATACGTCCAGGTGCGGGACGAAGAGATTTACTTCTTGAGCCGATAAGTCCATAGAGAGGGCTCGACAC
>JBDUBA010000240.1:0-10840 GCA_040004335.1 Gemmatimonas sp. | reverse complement strand
ATGCGTATTCGTGCGTTCCCGTTCAACGAATCGGTCAGGGAGTTCATCGATGCCCACGCGTCGGTGTTTGTGGTGGAGCAGAATCGCGATGCACAGCTTCGGTCGCTCATTGCGATTGAAACCGGCGTGCCGCGCGACAACATGATGTCCGTACTTGACTACGGTGGCATGCCGCTCACCGCGAAAGCGGTGGTGAATGCGGTTACAAATCACCAGGCGAAGGTGCACGCATGACTTCAATTGCCAAACCACCGGTACGACATCCCAGCCTGCACAAGAACGCGCTGGGGTTCACGGTGCGAGATTATGAAGGCGCGATGTCCACGTTGTGTGCAGGCTGCGGTCACGATTCGGTGACGGCGGCGCTGGTGTATGCGTTCTGGGAACTCGATTTACCGCCGCATCGTGCTGCGAAGATGAGCGGCATTGGTTGCTCGTCGAAGACGACGGCGTATTTCATGAGGCAGTCGCACGGATTCAATTCCGTGCACGGTCGCATGCCGTCGGTGACCACGGGTGCGAACGCGGCCAATCGCGATCTCACGTACATCGGCATTTCCGGCGATGGTGATTCTCTCTCGATTGGGCTGGGGCAACTGTCACACGCGATTCGTCGCAACGTGAACATGTTGTACGTGATCGACAACAACGGTGTGTACGGTCTAACGAAAGGCCAATTCTCGGCATCCGCTGACATCGGCAGTACGTCGAAGAAGGGGGAAGCCAACGTGCAGCCGCCAATTGATCCCGTGTTGTTGGCATTGACATTGGGTGCCACCTTTGTCGCGCGCAGTTTCTCGGGTGACAAAGCGCAACTCGTGCCCATCATCAAGGCGGGGCTCAGACACAACGGGCTGGCGCTGATCGACATTATTTCGCCGTGCGTGACGTTCAACGATCACGAGGGCAGCACGAAGAGCTACAAGTTTACGCGCGAGCATGAGGTGGAAATTTCGGCGGCGGATTTTGTGCCGTTACGTCGCGAGATTACGGCGCCGGAAACGGAGTCGGCCATTTCGGTGGTGACGATGCATGATGGTAGTACCGTGCGGTTTCGCAAAACGCACGAGGACTATGATCCGACCAACCGCGAGCAGGCGTACGAACATGTGCGCGCGTGTCAGATGCGGCACGAAGTGGCGACGGGGCTGCTGTACATCAGCGAAGCCGGGAGTGATATGCACGCGGTGTCAAAAACTGTGACGACGCCATTGGTGGATATTCCATTCGCGCAGCTGTGTCCGGGCAACGCGGCGTTGCAGAAGTTGATGGAGAAGTATCGGTAGCCTTCATTCAGTGGGTTGGTTCACGCGGAGCAGGGGCGAGTCGTCGGGACGCAAGTCGTTGACGACTCGCTTTATGCCTTCTTTCATTGTGGCACCGCCAAAGTTGAGTAGCAGTCCCAGCGAGAGTCTCTTGAGTCGCAAATGCGTGAGGAGTTGCTTTGTGTGTGCGGGTGAGAGGCACTTGATTGATTTTAGTTCGACAACGAGTACCTCCTCGACGAGAAGATCTATTCGAAACCCCTCGTCAAAACGTATTCCGTCAAAGATGATTGGCACGAGCACTTGTCTCTTGACTGCAATTCCTCGGCACAAGAGCAAGTGCGCGAGCATTGCCTCGTAGACTGATTCCAGAATTCCGCCGCCGTAGGCTCTGTGGATCTGGATTGAACAATCGATGACAGGATTGGTTAGCTCGTCGAGGGTGAATCGCATCGGCTCGGTGTGTTGATGGGTCATTTCTTTTCGCGAAGGCGCGGAGACGCGGAGAACTGCTCGCCGATTTCGAAGTTTCGTTCAGGTTCAATTGAAAAGAATCATTCTTTGATTTCGCTCCGAATCACTGTGTCCCCGCGCGCAGTTCTCCGCGCCTCCGCGCCTCCGCGAAAAATTGCAGTTCTGAATCGCGCAGAACCAATTCCACAAAATTGGAGTTCGAGGCGCGCAGGGCCAATGGCGGCAAGCAGTCCCTATTCGCAAGCGTCGCACCGCTGAATGGCATATCTTGTATGCCATCTCCTGCAGTACGCCTGCGCTTCCGCGCGCGCATTCTCCAGACCCATCGGCCCGTGAAATACTCGCACCGTTCCACGCTCGCAGCTGCGCTCGCGCTGCTCCTTCCTGCAACGCTCGCTGCGCAACGCGGCGGTGGCGGCGGACGTGGAGCGGCGCCTGCTGATACCACCTACGACGTGTCCTGGCGTAATATCGGCCCCAATCAGTCGGGACGCATGGTGGCCGTTGCCGGTTCGCCCGGACGACCGCAAGAGTATTACCTCGGCACCACCGGCGGTGGTGTGTGGAAGACGACCGACGGCGGCACGACCGCACTGCCTGTGACCGATGCCTACTTTGGCGGCACCATTGGCGCGTTGGCGGTGCAGGAGTCCAATCCCGATGTCGTGTGGGCCGGCGGTGGCGAAACGCCCATCCGCGGAAACGTGTCGCACGGTGACGGCGTGTGGAAGACCACCAATGCGGGCAAGACGTGGACCTACATGGGTCTTAAGGAAACGCAGTACATCTCGCGCATTCGCATCGACCCGGCGAATCCCGATGTTGCGTATGTTGGCGCATTGGGGCACGTCTTTGGACCAAACGCTGAACGTGGCGTTTACAAAACCACAGATGGTGGCAAGAACTGGAAGAAGATTCTATTTCGGAACGACAGTACGGGAATTGCCGATCTTATTCTCGATCCCAGCAATTCGAAGATCATTTACGCCACGTTCTGGCAAGTTGGCCGAAAGCCGTGGATGCTTGTAAGCGGTGGTAAAGGCAGCGGAATTTTCAAATCGGTGAACGGCGGGGATAGCTGGACGGAGATTACGCGGAATCCCGGACTCCCCCAACAGGGATTGCTTGGAGCGATTGGCATCACTGTGTCACCGGCGAAGCCAAGCCGTTTGTGGGCGATCGTTGAACACGAAGCGGCGGGTGGCGTGTATCGCAGCGATGATGCAGGCGCGACGTGGACCTACACGTCCAGCGATCGCAATCTGCGACAACGTGCGTGGTACTACTCCAAGATTTACGCCGATCCGAAAGACACGAACGTCGTGTACGCGCCGCAGGTGTCACCGATGGTTTCAAAAGATGGCGGCAAAACATTTGCGCGCGGATTTGGCGGTGGTGACAATCACGATATCTGGATCGATCCCACCAATCCTGGACGCATTGCTGTCGCGCACGACAACGGCACGATCATTACGACGGACAGTGGAAAGACGTCGATCGCCACCACCACGCCGACGGGACAGTACTACCACGTGCATCTCACGAGTCACTTTCCGTATCACGTTTGCGGTGCGAAGCAGGATGCGGGTTCGTCCTGTGGCCCGGTACGCGTTGCGGCTGCAGGCGGCCGTGGTGGTGGTGGCGGTGGTCGTGGCGGTCCGCCCGCACCGCCACCGTCTCCGTGGTCGACGTTTTACGGCGTCGCTGGTGGCGAATCGGGGTACATCTCATCCAATCCCGAAGACCCGGACATCATGTACGGTGCGAATTACGGCGGCAGTCTCGACATGCTCAATCGCCGCACCGGAAAAACAACGTCGCTCGATCCGTGGCCGCTCAATCCTATGGGTCATGATGCGAAGGATTCAAAATACCGATTCCAGTGGACGTATCCGATTGTGCACTCACCGCATGACGCGAACACGATTTATGTCGGATCAAACGTTGTCTTCCGCAGCACGAACGGTGGACAGCAGTGGACCGCCATTTCGCCCGATCTCACACGAAATGATCCGCGCACACTTGGACCATCGGGCGGCGACATCACGAAGGATCAGACGTCGGTTGAATACTACGGCACCGTGTTCACGATTGCGGAGTCGCCGATTACGAAGGGTGTGATTTGGACGGGATCGGATGACGGACTCATTCAGATTTCGCGCAACAACGGCCTCACGTGGAAAAACGTCACGCCGAAAAACCTTCCGGAGTGGATGCGTTGGTCCATCATTGAAGCATCACCGCACGCGCCAGGTACGTTGTACGCGGCGGGCAATCGTTATCAGATGGATGACTTTACGCCATATCTGTATCGCACAACGGATTACGGATTGACGTGGACGAAGATTACCAACGGTATTCCCGCCGATCAATTTACGCGCGCCATTCGCGAAGACCTGCATCGTCCGGGCATGCTGTACGCCGCAACGGAGCGCGGTGTGTTTTTGTCATACGATGCCGGTGCGAACTGGAAGAGTCTGCAGAAGAATCTTCCGCCCGTTCCCGTGCACGATATGATGCTGCGTGATGATGATCTCGCCATCGCAACGCACGGCCGTGCGTTTTGGGTGATGGAAAATCTCACGGCGTTGCGCTGGGCCGATCAGGAAGCCGCGGCCGCGGGCAAACCGTTTTTGTTCAAGCCCGCGCCCGTGTTGCGTCTGAACGGTCAGGCATCACCGACATTTGTTTATCGTCTGCCCGCTGACACGGGACTCGTGAAGTTTGAATTGTTTGACAAGGCCGGCAAGCTGCTCGCGACAGCGACTTCTGCAGACACCAATCCCACATCAGCCGGTCGCGGCGGCGGCGGCGGTGGTGGCGGCGCTCCAGTTCAGAAGCCGTCGAATGTTGCGGGCATCAACCGCTTCACCTGGAATATGCGGCATGACAACGCCATCACGTTTCGCGGCATGATCAATTGGGCCGGGAGCGGCAACGGTCCGGCGATGGCGCCGGGTACCTATCGCGTGAAAATGACCGCCAATCGTTACGCGCCGGAGTCGGCCGAGTTTGTGGTGGATCGTGATCCGCGCAGTCCGGCCACGAATGCGGATCTCGTGGAGCAAACGCGATTTGCACTGCAAGTGCGCGAGCGCATCACGGAAGCAAATCAGGGCGTCATCACGATTCGCAATCTCAAAGCCGACATGGAGGAACGCGCGCCCAAGATGACGTCAAATGCGGCGTATGCGACGTTGATCAAGAGTGTCGCGGAGAAACTGAGTTCAGTTGAAGATTCTATGTACCAGACAAAAAACCAAAGTGGTCAGGATCCGCTCAACTATCCGATTCGCCTGAATGATCAGTTGGGTGGTTTGATGGGTTTTGTCGCCAGTGGTGAGCGGCGACCACCCAAACAGGCATACGATGTTTATGCGGTGTTGGGGGGAAAACTTGACTTTGAGAGTGCGCGTCTCAAGCGCGTGATCGCGATCGACCTTCCGAAAGTGAACGCGATGCTTAAGGCGGCGGGGCTCCCGGAAATTGTGCCGAACAAGGTCGAGCCTCCGGCCACCAAACCGACGTTTGTGCCCTAGCGCTGGACATAAGGAATCACACGATTCGTCACGGGTTTGCGCGCTGACCAGAGCCGCTGGTCGGCGCGACCTGCAGCATTGAAAACGCGAGGTTTGACACCAGACAGTATGCCGCGAAGAAATAAAATCCACGCTCAGCCACCGCATTTAAATTGTCGGTTGCTTTCGCGGCCAGAAATGCGATGAACACACCGACCACAAACACGTCGGCCATTGCCCATTTGCTCACCGATCGCGCAAACGTGTACAGTCGGAACCGTGCCACCGATTCCTTCGTTCCCAGAATAGCGAACAGCAACACCGCCTTGATGAACGGCACCGTCATGCTGAAAAACAGAATCAATCCAGCGACGAAGACATTGCCGCTGTTGTACAAATTTTTCATCGACTCAAAAATGCTTTGCGTCTGACGAAACACTTCCTTGGGTGGTCCGATGATTTTCATGGAGGCTGTAATCGTCAGCACGGGCTCGGTAAGGCCCGGCCAGAGCAATCCCAACGACACGACGGTCAGGATCAAGGCGACTGTGTTGCGCAAATTCATGGTGCCCTGTGTCTGATTGTTTAGTTGCGTTTCAGAAATTCGACAACTTCCGCGACCCCCGCGGTGTCGCCATACACGCGCGCATGTGATTCGACCATCTGCGTAAACGACTCACCGTTGAGCGTACGCCCCGTCTTGTAGTCCGCACCACGCTGCAGCAGAAGCAGCACCGCTTTCCAGTTGTTGCTGAGTGCGGCGTCGAACGCGATGGAAAGGCCGTCACTGTTCTTGATCGTGATATCGGCGCCGTTGTCCAGCAACGCCGCCAACACTTCGGGCGGCGCGGAACCATACGTGCCCGAATAGAAGACGGGCTTTCCGAATTGGTCCTTCGTGTTGGGATTCGCGCCGGCCTTGAGCAGCATCACGACTGGTTCTGCGCCGGCCTTATCACTTTTCTGAATGGCAACTTCGAGCGGCAATTCCCCCGACGCAACCAGATTTGGATTCGCGCCCGATTTGAGCAGCGTTCGGAGTATCGCCAGATCTTTTGGAGTCTGTTCCAGCTGTCGCAATGCCAGCATCAACAGTGTGACGTCCACGAACCCATGCGCATTCACATCGACGGTCGGAGCAAGTCGCGCGACAGTCGCAGAATCGTTGCTCTTGATCGCATCGGCAATTTCCCGAAGCGGGCCCGCGCGAAAGTGAGCGACCTCGCCATTGCTGTTCGTGTTCTGCCGAAGCTCAAGTAACGACGAGCCTCTGGCCCAGATCAGCCATAATGCCGGTGCAGCCGCGAGCAGCAACCCTGCGCTCCGCCCGAGCGTCGATGGGCTGCGCGTGAAAAGCAGAATCGCAACGACGAGCACGATGGCCGGCACAACGAACGGAAACGACGTCGCCACCGCGAAGCCACTTTGTTTTGTGCTGGTGGCCGCGGCCAGCCCCAATACGAACAACATCAGCAGCAGCAGCGTATCGGCCGCAATCAACAGCCAGAACAGGATTTTCATGAGCCGAAGTTAGCGCCAGAGCGTCTGTGATGTTCGATACAACGATCCCTGCATCTCGGCGTCGGACTGAATTGTTTCATGCAACCGCTCCTTGTTCACGTCGTTGCCGGCGGCGTCGCGAATGACGGTTTCTCCTTTGTATCCGGCCTTGACCGGCGGTCCGACCTGAACGATTTCGTAGCTGAACCACTTTTTAAGCAGTGGCGCTACGTCGGGCAGACAATATGGGTCGCTCACGAGATGCAGGAAAGCGTCGAAGGTGACTTCGTAACCAGTCTTTGGCATTCCGAAATCTGCGTCTTGACGCCCAGCAACGCGACTGCATGTTGAGGGAGACGAGCAATCACATCCCCGAGCACCAATACAATGTCCGACCCAGTCTTCGATGTAGTAGCCGGCCATCCGTTCACGAGTGGCCTGGATGCCCATCACGTCAATCAGCTGGCGTCGATGGCCCGGGAAATGTGCTTCGAAACGGGGAGCGTAATTTTCCCCGAGGGTGATCACTCACGCGAGTTCTATCTCCTCGTGCATGGAATGGTCGCGCTCGAAATTTGTTCGGGCAGCTCACAACATCGATTTCAGACGCTCTACGCCAACGATGAATTTGGCTGGTCTGCGTTGATGCCAGACAAGGGCAAGTTGCTGCAAGCGCGAGCACTGGAACGGGTGGATGTCCTGGTGTTTGACGGTCCGCAGCTCCAGGCCGCGTTTCAAAACGATCCGGCATTCGGACTCACGATCACCACTCGGCTATTGGGTGTTGTGGCCGAACGGTTGGATGTGGCGCGCGGGCAGTTGGTGGATTTGTATTCGACGGAGTCGAGGAGGGCGGGAACGTAATACATGTTACTACGCAGGTTCATACTTTTCGGCGCAATCCTCACTTCGTCGTCGGAGGCGCAAACCCCTCCGGCAACAGTCGAACTGCCGATGACGAGCGTTTGCTCGAAATGCGAACTCATGCTGACGGCCAGCACGCGCATTGGTCGCGTCAACGAACAGAGTGTGATCGCGTCATTGCCCGTTGTCGTTGCGCGCGCGCGCGCGAATCAAATCGTCGTGAACGACCAGGACGCGAAGAACCCACCCAGCGTCTTCACGAATGATGGACGCCTATTGCGGTTTGTGGGCCGAGCGGGCGCGGGCCCGGGCGAGTTTGCGCGTGGCGCTGGTGTCGTCACAATCAGTGGAGATAGCGTCGCGATCTTTGACTCGCGGCTCAAACGCGTTTCGATTTTCGACGCCAATTGGAAATTCGTCAGATCATCACCGAGTGAAATAACACCGTATAGTGTCGAGCAGGTGGGGCGAGATACGCTGGTGGGAGTGGCGTATCGAGCAAGTGGTGCGCAAGCAGATCTGCCGTTGCAATTACTGGACACGCGTGGCCAGGTTCGCACGTCGTTCGGCTCCGGAATTCCGCCAGCGCTGCCCGGCGAACGCGTAATGGAGCAACGCGCACGCGCCGGCAGTTTCATGACGACAGTTCCCGGCGGAAAAATCTGTGCAATGCGGCGATTTGAGCTCACGCTGAACTGCTACTCGCACGCCGGGCGTCTCCAGCAAGCACTGCATTTCTCCATGCCGGGATTCGTGGAAAATACACGTGCCAGGTTGTCGTTGACTGTGCCGCCACCATTTGAGGCGCGATCATTGTCCGCATTGTCCGACCGATTAGTAGTAATCGCAGTGTTGATGCCCGACGCGCGCTGGAAGAGTGCTATTGAAGGGTATGCCTGCTCTGACGGACGCTGCCTCCGGGTTAATGACTACGACAGCTACTACGACACGATGCTGATCGTCGTTGATGTCGAACGATCCGCTATTATGGCAACGAAACGTGTGCCACAGGCAATGACGTACGCGGTAGGAAAAGGCGAAGTTGGATCACTCGCTACCGTCGATGAAGAACTCGAACTTACAATCTGGAAAATGGCGTTTCGGGACGGTACGGCCGGCGCAGCGAAACGCTGATGGGAACGGCAGAAATTCAGATCACGACACGTTCCCGAGCGCCCATCCTGGCACAAACATCAATACCAATGTCGCGGCGAGGCACAACATCGCGGCGAAATGCGCAAAGGCACTCGTGCGATAGATCGCAACCGGTGCCGGCGTGACCGCGCTCTGATCATTGTGCGCGTGTGACGAGTCGACCTGTGTAGTTGCAACACCAGCACTCATGAACATAGTCTGAATAACGCGCAGATAAAAATAGATGCCGACATAACTACCGACGAGACCAATCACGGCGTACGTCGTGTAACCCGCCGCGAGCACGTTCTTGAAGATCAGAAACTTCGCAACGAATCCCGGAAACGGCGGCAATCCCGACAGCGACAACATCGCAACTGCGATCATGACGGCCGAGAATGGGTTGCGATGCCAGAGGCCTTTGAGTGTATCGAGGCGGTCGCGTTCGTAATCGTTATCCGTTGGTGGGAGCGCCGCAAAAGCGAGCAGATTCAACACGCCGTAGGTGAGCACATAAAACGTGACGGCCTGCATTCGGCCCGCCGGATTGCCCAGCAATGCATAAAACATGTAACCGGCGTGCGCGATGCTGGAATACGCAATCATGCGCCGAAACGATTGCTGTTTCATGGCCGCGACATTGCCCCACACTATTGAGATCAGCGGGAATATCGCGACGAGTTCGACGATGGGTGACTCAAACGACGCGCCGGTGAAGAGACGTAGCACTGCAAACATCACGCCGGCTTTCACGATGGTTGCCATGTACGCCGTTACGGGAACGCTGGCTCCTTCATAGGCGTCAGGCGCCCACGCGTGAAACGGCACGATCGCGCCCTTGAGGAAGAATGCAATGAGAATCAAGACAATGGCGGCGCGCGTGTAGATGTCAGGTGATTGCAACGCGACGCCAAACGACCCGATGGCCATAGTACCCGTTTGGCCGAATAACAGGGACACGCCCATCAAAAACATCGCTGTTGCGGCGCCGCCCAACACGAGATACTTGAGCGCCGCCTCAGCACTCTGCACACGTCGATATGCCAACAGCACCAGCGTGTACACGGGTAAGGACATCAACTCCAGTCCCAGGAACATCGTCAGATAGCTATCCGACGAAATGAGCAGGCACACTCCATATAACGATGACAAAAGGAGCGCTGGAAATTCGCCTCCTTCAAAATCATCGCGCGACATGAGCAGTACGGGAACGGCGAGCAGAAGTACTACGCTTTTTGCGGCGAGGGACTCGTGAGTAACGGAAAACTGCCCTGGAAACGGGGATCCCGAGAACCCAGTGGCGCATAACCACAACGCCGCACCGCCCGCGGCCGCAACGACGGCCACGGCTACCAGTAATGCAATCCGTTTGGCCGCGCCCGCGACTTCCAGGACAAGCATCAGCACGATACCGAGCAGTAAGAGATGCTCGGGCAACATCGCGGTGAACGTCAGCTGAGTGTTCATGGCAGACGCGGCGTCGTGACCAACTGCTGGAACTGCTTTGCGGCTAACTCCGAATTCTTCATCGCGCTATTGGGGAATAATCCCAGCGCAAATACAGCAATCACGAGAATGCCGAGGATGAAGCGTTCGCGCGTGCTGAGATCGCTAACCGGTCCGTGCGGAACTTTCTCAGCGCCGTACAAAAAACCCAGGGCAAAGCGCAACATGTACATCGCGCCCAGAATAACACCGGTCACGGAAATCGACGCGAGCACGAGCGCGTACGAATGTCCCGCGATATGATTTGCCCAGCCCGCGCGGAATGCACCAAGCAACACGAGAAATTCGCCGGTGAATCCGCTGGTGGTTGGCAATCCAACTGATGCCAGCGTGAGGATCATGAAAAACACCGAATAGATTGGCAGCACTTTTGCCAACCCACCGTACGCCGCGAGTTCGCGCGTGTGGCAGCGTTCGTAAATCATGCCAACCATCAGAAAGAGTCCGGCCGCAACGAGTCCGTGGCTGACCATCTGCACAATCGCACCCTGAATGCCAAGTATGTCGAGGCTGAGCAGGCCAAGCATGACGTAGCCGAGATGACTGATGGACGAATACGCGATGATTTTCTTGATGTCG
>JBDUBA010000458.1:0-10844 GCA_040004335.1 Gemmatimonas sp. | reverse complement strand
GTTCACCCGGTCCGTTGACCCGGTCCGTTGACCCGGTCCGTTGACCCGGTCCGTGGACCCGGTCCGTTGACCCGGTCCAACTCGTGCGGCACTTGACGCCACGTCGGGAAATCTATATATAACAGATACGTTATATAGCTCATGTGTTATTTGCCGGACAGCTCCACTTCTCTCATCCTCATCCCACCATGCAGAAAATCACGCCGTTCCTCTGGTTCGACGGCAACGCCGAAGACGCCATGAACCTCTACGTGTCCGTATTCAAGGACGCGAAAATCGGTAGTGTGTCGCGCTACGGCGCGGCGGGGCCTGGTCCCGCAGGCTCAGTCATGACTGCATCGTTCTCGCTGCAGGGGCAGGAGTTTATCGCGCTCAACGGCGGGCCTATTTACAAGTTCACGCCCGCGATTTCGTTCATGGTGAGTTGTGAAACGCAGGAAGAAGTCGACCACTACTGGAACGCGCTCTCGGCCGGCGGCTCCGAAGAACCGTGCGGTTGGTTGCGCGACAAGTTTGGCATGTCCTGGCAAATCGTTCCAACGGCACTGCCGAAGTTGATGACCAGCAAGGAGCCGGGGCGTGCGGGACGCGTGATGCAGGCGATGCTCAAGATGAAAAAGATTGACATCAAAGGATTGGAAGACGCGTAAACAAATTGTTTTAACAGGCAGGCATACGTTCGGGGCACGCAACTGGCGGACCACTTGCGAACTATCCGTTTAACGCCTAGGATCGCGCATCGGTTTTCGCGAATTCCTGCACGCTTCCCGCCGACTTGGCCTCAGAGGAGAGACTCAATGCCGTTGTTTCGATCGCTAACAAGAATGCGATACCGCATTCTTGTATTGCTTTGTCTTACGAGTTCTGCTGCCCACGGACAAGGAACGGTGCGCGGTCACATCACGGAGGCTGCTTCCAAGCGCCCCATCGCCGAAGCCCAAGTCACGATCACAGGCTCACAAGTTGGCGCGGTTACCAACGCCAATGGCGATTTTGTCATTACGAACGCGCCATCCGGTTCGCGGGAAATCGCTGCTCGGCGCTTGGGATTCACGCGAATTGCTCGAACGGTTTCCATTGCTGCTGGCAGTGAAACTCGTGTCGACTTCGAAATGTTGGCATCGGCAACGCAACTGGGACAGATCGTGGTGACCGGTACCGGGGGCGAAGTCGAAAAACGAACCCTCGGCAACTCTGTCTCGACGGTGAATGTCGCTGAGCTCACCGAGAAGACTTCGTTTGCCAACGTGTCCGAGGTGCTGCAATCCAAGACGCCGGGACTGACGTTTCTGCCGGGTTCCGGCGCGCCGGGTACCGCTGGCGAAATCCGCATTCGCGGAGCGAGTTCGCTCAGCGGATATGCACCGGTTGTCTTCATAGATGGTATTCGCTTTAATGCGGGCGATCTTGGTCAATTCGCGCCGACCGGCGGCGGAACTGTTGGACTAGCACAGAGTGCGCAGGTTACCTCTGCACTGAACAATCTGAATCCGGATGACATCGAGTCGATTGAAGTAATTAAGGGACCGGCTGCCGCGACGTTGTACGGTGCGGACGCCGCGAACGGTGTCATTCAAATCATCACCAAACGCGGAACGCGGGGGCAGCAGCAGTTGCAGTGGACCGTGCGTGCGGAGCAAGGCACCAACCAGTATTCGCTGCTGCCTGAAGACAATTACACCACATGTGACGCGGTGAAACAGGCAGCCACCATTTCGACGACGGACACTCGGCCGTTGTGGCCTGGTTGCGCGGGGTTGCCAGTGAACTCTGTCATTCGAGGAAATCCGATGGCGGACGATCCGCGTGCCATTCGCGACGGCGGCCTATCCAAGCTCTCCATGAGTTTGCGCGGTGGAGGCGATCGCTACTCCTTTTTCCTGGCGGGCGATCGCGATACCGAACAAGGGGTGTTCTTCAACAGCGACAACAGTCGCACTTCCATTCGTTCGAATTTTGGATTTAACCCAAACTCCAAGTCGGATGTTGCCATCAATCTGAACTGGCAAACATCGCGCCTGCGACTTCCCATACAGGACGAATCCGCGAACGGGTTGCTGCTGAGCGCGCGCCGCGGACTTCCGGGGCGGGTCTCATTCTTTACGAACCCCGCCGACAGTGGATGGCGCACCATCGCGCCCTCGAGTGCTAACCGGTACCAAAATTATCTCGACAATGAGCGGTTGACACTGGGCGCCACGTTTTCGTACACGCCGTTCACATGGTTCCGCAACCGCTTGACGGTTGGCTTCGACAACACGGTTGGCCAGGCGCAGCTACTGTTCCTGCCTGGTGATATTGACGTTTCGCAGGATCCGGATGCGTCGACGGGCGCGAACCTGCGCTCTACACCCACCCGCAAACTGTTGTCGCTGGACTATGCTGGGACTTTCGCATTTCACCCCACGGCTTCGCTGTCTTCATCCACGATTCTCGGCTCACAGGTGGTCAGCGATCGTTCGGAGGCATTGCGTGCAACTGGCATCGGTATCGGAGCCGCTGACATCACACTCGTAAATTTGCTGCAGCGTTCGACAGGTGCCGAAAGCTTCAGCGAGAATAACTCAGTTGGTTATTACGTTCAGGAGCAAATTGGTTACAAAGATCGCCTGTTCCTCACCGCCGCTGTGCGCGCGGACGACCACTCGGCATTCGGCACCAACTTCGATCTGATAGTTTATCCGAAGTTTTCGCTGTCGTATGTGTTATCTGATGAACCGGGCATCAGTGGCGCGCTTGAAGCTGCGCACATTTCGTCGTTCAAGCTGCGCAGCGTGTATGGACAGGCGGGTCGCGCCCCGAGCGCCTATTCAGCGCCGCAAACCTATACGGTCGATCGGGTAACGTTGGGTACCGGGACGAACTCCGCGTTGCGTACTTCGGCGTATGGAAATCCGAACCTAAAGCCCGAACGCGGTGAAGAGTTCGAGTTGGGCACTGATCTGGGGATGTTCAGCGAGCGTCTTGGATTTGACTTTACGTATTACAACAAGACAACCAAGGACATGCTGCAGGCCGTTTCCATCGCCCCGTCGTCCGGTTTTATCAGTTCCCCATTAGTGAACTTGGGAGAGGTGAACAACTCCGGCATTGAATTATCCGTATTTGGTGTGCCACTTCAATTCCGCAATGCGCAGCTCGATTCGCGTGTCAGTCTTTCGACCAACCGAAACGAACTCGTAAGTTTCGGCGTCGTTGGCAAGCTGTATGACACGCCAAGCGGTCAGGCGTACGGTTCAGTGCAACAACATCGTCCTGGGTATCCACTTGGCGGATATTGGGTCATTCCGCCGCAGCGTGCCGCGGATGGCTCAGCACTCCTCACGCCAGCGGGTGCCGCGATTTTTAACACGGGTGATACCGCACGCCGATACATCGGCCCGTCGACGCCTACGCGCGAAGTCGGCTTCTCCAATACGCTGACGTTGTTCCGGAGTTTGCGGCTCTACGCGCTACTTGACTACAAGGGTGGGTACTACCAATTCAACCTTCAGGAGAGAAATCGCTGCCAGAGTTCGGACAACTGCGCGCGTACGAACAATGCCGCAGCACGTTTCCCGCAGACGGCAGCTGACAGCGTTCTGTTCAAGGAATTGGCGGTTTACCGCAACGCCTCAACGCCTCCGGAGTTCATTCAAAAGGCAGACTTTATCAAGTTACGGGAAGTGTCTCTGTCACTTGATATACCACGGCGCTTGATTGCTCGAGTTGGCGGTCAATCCGCGCGACTGACGCTGTCGGGTCGCAACCTCGGTGTGTGGACTGATTACGAGGGAGTTGACCCAGAAGTGAATTCGTACGGCGGACGTAATTTTGCGCGCGTCGACGCGTACTCCATTCCGATGATTCGTCGTTACACGGCGTCAATCAATCTCACGTACTGACGCAGAGACCTTACTCATGATCACGCTCAAGAAGTCCCGCGCTGTCCAATCGCGCGCAATAACCCTGTTGTGCCTGGGAATTTTGTCAGGTATTGTGTCCTCCTGTAACAACTTCCTCACCGCTGAAAATCCCGGTGCGGTTGAGGAACAGGATGTCACGGATGCGAAGTATGCGGGACTTATCGCGAACGGACCGATCTATGCGTTTCAACTCGCTCACACGGACGTGGCGTACTGGAATGCACAATTCACCGATGAATTGTTCAACCGTGCGGTCTTTGTCGAAGAGGGGCAGATTGACCGCCGCGAGTTGTATTCCGACATGACGTACATCAACGCGTTCATCTACGCACCATTGCAGCGATCCCGGTATTTGGCCGAAGACGCTACGCGGCGTCTCAAGGTGATTCTGGGTGACAGTGCAACGAGAGACCTTCGTGTCGCGCGTTCGCTCGCCTATGCCGGGTACAGCTACAATTACCTCGGGGAAACAATGTGCGTGACACCGATTGACCTCGGCGTCCCCAAGTCCTCGGAGGAAATATTTACGGACGCGATTGCGCGCTTTCAGGAGGCGATTACGGTGGGAACAGCAGCGAGAACGTTCCTGCAGTCGTTGCCAACACCGAACGTCAACGCAATCGCAGCGGCCGATTCAGTGCGGAACTTCGCACTGATTGGTGCGGCACGCGCGGCACTGAATAAGAACGATAAGGCGGCTGCGCTGAATTTTGCGGGCCAGGTTCCCGGCGTTTTTGAATTCCGTGCATACTACAGCGACAATACGACGGGGCAGCGCAATCGCACGTGGGAACGACTGACGGCGGGTAACAATGCCTACATGCTGAACACGCCGTTCCTCGCCATGGCTGGTGATCCGCGAGTTCCTCGCGTGGCTGGTACAACAGGACGTGGCACGACACCCCTTTCGTCACCTTCGTATAGTACTTTCAACAACACCGTAGCCGGAGCGGATTTTGCGGCGGCCAGCTCAATTCGTATCGCTTCGGCGCTGGAAGCACAGTACATCATAGCCGAAGCCAGCGGCGCAACGGCTGCTACACTGACCTTTGTGAATGCTCGGCGTGCTGCCGGACTGCAGGCACCCGTTACGCTGACTGGCGATGCGCTTTTGGCAGAACTGCGAGACCAGCGTAGCCGTGATTTCTACCTCGACAACCATCGTCTTGGTGATTTGCGACGCTACCAGAAGTATTACTCTGTTGATCTGTTCCCCACAGGGCCGTACCCCGGGTCCACCTCTGGGGCCATCTACAACTCTGCAGTCAGCTGCTGGCCGTTGCCAACCAACGAAATCAACGGTAATCCGAACATTCCCCGCTAAGTGCAAAGTACCGGCGACATAGCTTTTACGTGCCTTAGCGAGGTGTGCTACCGGCAAGATAAAATCGAATCGGAATGAATAGGAAACGGTGAGCGCGAGTTGCGCTCACCGTTGCTTCACTCACCGTTGCTTCGCTCACCGTTGCTTCGCTCACCGTTGCTTCACTCAGCGCGATGGCTAAGCACAACTCGTTTTGCAGCGAAGAAACCCTGAATAATGGGTGAGAATCTCTTGCTTCTGCAATCAGACGGCTTCGATCGTGCGCAACTTTCGTTTGTCGGCAGTGGCATTTCCATCTGAACGCGAAACTTGAACGTAATATTGGCGGTGCCCGCTCGACATCAACGTTCACCAATGCGTGCGTGCCGTACGAAAACAGATCGTCAGTCCGCGTAGGCCCCGTCGGTTTGTTTATCGCGTATCTCGTTTGAAAGGTGCTCGGTTTCGAAAAGTTCACATGCGCGTTGCTGATACTCGCGTAACTCCGCCGGCGTCATGAATCGCTCCGCCAACCAGTCGCCAAGAGTGCTTGACGTTTTGCCCGACGCCGACAGCTCACGATGCAACACACGATTGGCCTCATCGCGGACGAGTGCCGATTTCGCGATGTGCCACATTGAAATTGCGAATAAGCGACTGCCCAGTGGTTCGCGAGCGGGGAATCCAACGTCACGCACAACGCCGCGCAGATACATCGCGACTTGTACTTCGGACGCATCGGCCGAGACCATCCCGAATACGATTTTGGCGTGTTCGTCGAGAAATGGTGCGGCCTCTTCGTCGAACCGCTCGAAGAAGTGAGCGAGTGATTGTTGCAGCTTGGGAATCGGTGATTCACCACGATCGACCCAACTGCTCGCGCTTTTTCTGGACATCAATCGATCATGGGCGAAGGCGGGCGGAATATGACTGCGTATAAATACGGTAATCGTGAGGACGCGCAAACGCCCGCAACTCGGCCGTCGTGCCAGTCAGCGCTTGTCCCCGGGCGTGCGTTAGTGACGGTACGCGAAGTGGTGGGAGGTGGCCGAGTAGATACGTCATCAAGGTCATGCGCACGCCATGCGGTGTACGCCATGCGGCATAAATGGTGCGGTGTACGCCATGCGGTGAAAGTCGTGCGGTGAAAGTCGTGCGGTGTTCGTCGTGCGGTGTACGTCATGCGACATATGCCGTGCGGTGTGCGCGGTTCGGTATGCGCCACGCCGCATTCTCCACGCGGCAAAAGTCCATGCGGCAAAAGTCCTGCCGTAGAAGCGAAGCGGCAGCGGCCGCGCTGATCAACGATCCCACGCGTGAAACCGTACAATTGGTCCTACCAAACCGAACCCTCAGGAGAGTTCTGTGAGCTTGAGTCGCATCCGTACCGGCGTCATCGCCGCGCTAGTTGTTACCGCCATCGGTGTCAGCACCCAGAGTGCCGCCGCGAAACCTGTTACGCCGCGTATCCCCAAGAACCACACGGTTCAGATGATCACCGAGGACGGCAAACAGAGGTTTGACCCGGCCGAACTGACCATTCAGCAGGGCGACACCGTGACCTGGCTCGCGGTCAGTGGCAGCCATAACGTTGGTTTCTGGGCCGACAGCATCCCGAAGGGTGCCGAAGACGTGCTTCGCAAGGCAATGCCAGATACGATTGCGCCGCTGCTCGGCCCCCGCAAGCCGACCAAGGGCGACACGTACGTCATCGTGTTCAACGACGCGCCAAAGGGCACGTACAAGTACTTCTGCAAGCCGCACCTGGCCAAAATGATGGTTGGCACACTCACCGTTAAGTAGTTCACCGCTCCGCCTGTCGTCCCCACAGGCGCGCGCACCCCGTAATTTGTCTCCGTTCTCGCTTGCTCTTTTTCAAGCGAGGGCGGAGAGTTTTACTTTCCCCTCCCGCGTCTGTTCACGCGCCCTCCCTCACGCAGCATGGACGATTCCGGACACTCGCCGGCCCCACCCGCTCGCCGAAATTTTCTGATAAAGACGGCCGCCCTCTTGGTGGGTGGCGTGATTACAGTGGTCGCGCCGGTTGCGGGTCTGATCACGTTTCTCGATCCGCTCCGCCGGAAAGCCGGCGCCCGCGGACTGGTGCGCGTAGCCACTATTGGTTCACTGCCGTCCAACGGTGAACCAAAAAAACTCCCTGTACTCGACACATTGGTGGATGCCTGGAATCGCACAGAAAATGTGCCGGTTGGGTCGGTCTACATACAAAAGACCGGGAAAGCCACCGTTCGCGTACTGAATGCCGTGTGCCCGCACCTTGGTTGCTCCGTGGGAATCAACGCGGCCAAGAACGGCTTCGCGTGCCCCTGCCACAAGAGCAGTTTCGCCCTCGACGGCAAAATCGCCGATCCGAAAAGCCCAAGCCCGCGCGGCATGGACGAACTCGAGGCCGAGGTAAAAGCGAACGGTGAGATCTGGGTGAAATTCCAGAATTTCCGGAAAGGCACCGCGAACAAAATTCCGGTTTGATGAAACAGGAGTCGACCAACTGGCTGGATCAGCGCACCGGATACAAGGCGCTGGTTCACGAAGCCCTGTTTGAAAACGTGCCGGGTGGCGCGCGCTGGCGTTATGTCTGGGGCTCGACGCTGGTGTTCTTCTTTTCCGTCCAGGTCATCACGGGACTGTTTCTGTGGATGGCCTACAGCCCGAGTTCGCAGACGGCGTGGGAGAGCGTGTACTTCATCCAGAATCAGATGTGGGGCGGCTGGTTCTTGCGCGGCCTCCATCATTTCGTCGCTCAGGCGATGACGATTCTGCTGGTGTTTCACCTCATGCAAGTGATCATCGACGGCGCGTACAGAGCTCCCCGAGAAGTCAATTTCTGGTCCGGCGTAATCCTGTTGCTGCTCACGCTGGCCCTGTCACTCACCGGTTATTTGCTGCCGTGGGATCAGGAAGGATTTTGGGCAACGGCGGTTTCCACGAACATCATTGCGCTCAGTCCCGGGGTAGGGCAGGCGGCGCAGGCAGTGGTCATTGGCGGCACGGACTACGGACATCACACCCTGACGCGGTTTTTCGCGCTGCATGCGGGTGTGATACCCGGCGCCATCATGCTGTTTATCGTCGTCCACATCTATTTCTTTCGACGGCATGGAGTTAAACCGGCCGAACCGAAAAAAGGCGCGGACGTTGGCTTCTGGCCAGATCAGGTGTTGCGCGATGCTGTCGCGTGTCTGGCGGTATTGTTGGTGGTCATTTTCTTCATCTTCCGCTATCACGGCGCGCCGCTTGGCGCCCCCGCCGACCCCGCCGAGCAATATTCGGCCGCCCGACCCGAGTGGTATTTCCTGTTCCTGTTTCAGTTCCTGAAGTACTTCCCCGGAAGCGCGGAAATTGTCGGCGCGATCATTGTCCCGATGCTGCTGATGGCCGTGCTTGTAGCCATGCCGTACTTCGGCCGGTGGAAGCTGGGCCACCGGTTCAACCTGGGCTTCATGGCCACGATGATTGCGGGTGCGACGCTCCTGACATATCTCGCGATGCGTGCGGACCGGAACGACCCGGATTACATCGCATCGGCCAAAGCGGCGGATCAGGACGCGGAACGCGCGGTTGAACTCGCGAACGGAGGCATCCCGATTGCCGGGGCGGTGTCGCTCATGCGGGCTGACGCGTACACGCAGGGACCGCGCATTTTCTCGCGAAACTGCTCGGCCTGTCATCGTTACGATGGGCACGACGGTTTAGGCGGCGAGCTCCCCAAAGACTCCATCTCGGCATCCGATCTCAAGGGTTTTGGAAGTCGCGAGTGGATTACCCGATTCCTCAATCCCGATTCGCTCGTGTCGCCGAAACACTGGGGCGGGACGGCGCTCAAAGACGGCGACATGGTGTCGTGGTTGACCGAACATGTGCCGGATTACACGCCCGAGCAGAAGCAGGTGCTTCAGTACGCCGCCTGGGCACTATCGGCCGAGTCGGGGCTGAAATCGCAGCGGGAAGCGGATGGGCGCGATAGTGCAAAAATTGCGATTGGACTCGCGTTCATTCGCGATACGACCAAGGGATGCACATCGTGTCACACATTCCACGAACGCAAGAAGGACGGCCCCGATCTCACGGGGTACGGGTCGCGCGCGTGGATGATGGATTTCATTTCTGATCCAGCGCACGAGCGGTTCTTTGGAGACAATAACGATCGCATGCCGTCGTTCGGAAAGGAAAAAACCTTGACGCTGCAGGAGCTCGGGATGGTTGCCGATTGGTTGCGGGGCGACTGGTACGTGGCACCAAAAAAATAGCGAAAGGCGGCGACTTTCCATTGGTGGATTTGCGGCGTCTGTAGGCCGCGTGGCGCCCCTGGTCGAAGCGGTAGCGGGCAACACGAAGCGCTTCGTCACGGTGTAGTACGTCTCGTCACCCCAGCGCATGCAAGGCCTTCCGAACGGCGCCTCACACCAGTTGAATGGTGGTAGCGCCGTTTGGTCATTCAGAAGCCGTCAACGGAGAGCATTATGCCACGCCGAGTTGCGCTGTTGTTGCTGGGGTGTGTGGTTGGATGCAGCAACGATGTCGCGCCAATTTTGCCGACTGAGAACTCGTTTGCATATTCGAACGCTGCGATCATGGCGATTGCAGTGATGTCGGGTCATCAGGGCGCAGGATTTTTTGACAATGCGATCGCCTGTCCGAGGCGCGGTGTTGTGGAATATTCAACCGACACGGATGGCCGGCGCGCAAAATTTACCGGGTGTGATACCGGCAACGACATCGTGTTGGATGGGGAAGTCGTCATCAAGGGGACGCTCAATGAGGCGTCAACGAATCAGTCACTGACGGTCACGAGAGGTTTAGCGTCGCAGAGCAGCCTCGGCGTAACGGAGGCAATTCGCGAGTTCTCCATCAAGAGCATTGGATTCAGTGCGGGAACGTCGCCGCTCGCGTTGCGACTCATCACGTCGGCGGTGCGTGTTAGTGCGGGTGATGTCGAAAATCCACTCGATGCGCGCACGTCATCAACGATTGTGCTATCGCCTGTAGATATCACGATTGGTCGCTTGGCGAACGCGGCGAATTCTGTGGATGTCCTGACGGAAGCGGATGTGCATCGATTGGCGGTTCGCGATTTGATGTTGTTGGCGAATCTGCTGTTCGGCGAGACGCAGGAGAGTGCGCGTGCTGCGCATCAACACGTGTTGAGCTGTGGGACGACGGACGTGGCGCCTGACGCGCAGAAGCCGGCCGGATATGTGCGGGTTACGAACACGTGGACGTCGTGTCAGATGGAGCCGGGCGTGTTGGTGAGCGGTACGTTTCAGCAGGCGTGGGACACGTTCTCCGCGACTCAGTTGACGATGCGAATTACGGGTCCCATCACGATTGGTGGTGGTGTTCCAATCACAACGTTTTCGTCCATCGAGTGGACGATTGTCCCGCCGGTGACGTACCCTGGCACGGGTGAGATTTCGGGAACGTTGGTGGTGGGGGGTAAGTCGCGGACGTTCCGGTATACGGTGGCGGTGGACGACTGATTGTGCCCGACGCGTGCGACGGTTGGACCGGGTCAACGGACCGGGTCAACGGACCGGGTGAACGGACCGGGTCAACGGACCGGGTCAACGGACCGGGTGAACGGACCGGGTGAACGGACCGGGTCAACGGACCGGGTG
>JBDUBA010000330.1:0-3229 GCA_040004335.1 Gemmatimonas sp. | reverse complement strand
GGTACTGGGGTCAGACACCGATACCAAAAACCTGCGTGCAGTTTTTGGGTACTGGGGTCTGACCCAAGAATCAAATCCACACCGCCGTTCTGTGCGGGCGACCATCTCAGTCACAACCTCAGACGCCTGCAACGCAGGGTCACTGACAATTAGACGCCCGTGCCCGACAGTCGTTAGCCTGCTCGCTGCCTGTGTCCTCATGTCAATTGCCGAGCTATGTTGAGCGGGTTGTTATCGTTGCTCGTGGTCGTCCACCACGCCGCGTTCGCTCCAATTCCGTCCTCCCGCCCCGACACTCGTGATCCGCACCGCCGCCATCGCGTTCCTCGTCACCGTATTTCTGGCGTGGATGACGTACGTATTCACTCGAACGGGAAACGGTCCCGGTTTCAAGTGGGACATGGTTGCAAACAACTGTAATTTCACGTTTGCAATCGTTGGCGTGCTGTACCTGCTTTTTTTTCTCATTACCGGCGTCACGCTGTATTTCACGCAGATTCGCGGCGGCTCGGTGGATGCATTGAACATTCTTGGTCCCGCGTTCATTCGCCTGCTGCTGGTTTTTGTGGTGGCCGTTCCAGTTGGAGCACTGCTCGGAGAAGTTTATGCGTACACCGAAGAACGCTCGTTCCTGCACGAAACCGAACAATTCTTGGCGACCGCGAAACCGGAACCGATCACCGGCGACATGCCGTTGTACTCGCGAAAGCGGTGGTGGCCAGGTTCCCAACAACAACTCGTTAGTCCTGTTCCGAAGTAACGCGCAGAACACGGGGGTGACGGCCAATGGGAATCTTCCGTTGCCAACCAATTGAGCGACGGACAACGGTAAACTTCCATTGTCAACCGGTTGGGTGACGCATCAGGGGCAGCTTCAATTGCCAGCCGGTTGGGTGACGCACAACGGGAATCTACACCCGCCAAGCGCGTGAGCGACGTATGATGCGGATTCTAATGCCAACCGGTTGGCCCACGTACAACGGGAATTTCTATTTGCCAGACAAAGTTGCGGATCGCTCCGGCACAACGTCCGGCGTTGCTACATACATCACGACCGCTCCAACCACGGCAATTGCTGCGAGCGACAGCAACGCTCCACTGGATGACCCCGTGGACGCGCGAATGCGCCCAATCAAATCGGGCCCGAGATATCCGCCCAAATTTCCGACAGAATTGATCCACGCAATGCCCGCCGCTGCCGCCGATTGACGCAACAGACTGGTTGGCACGGTCCAGAACGTCGCGAAAAATGAGAGTGTGCCCGTTGTGACAACGCTTAGCGCCAACACCGACAACACTGGCGCGCGACCGACACTGGCCAGCAACACGAGCCCACACGCGGCCAACAACAACGACCCGATCACGTGCCAGCGGCGCTCACCCGTTCGGTCGGAGTGCGCCGCCGCATACACCATAAACAATCCCGCAATTCCCCACGGAATTGCCGTCACCAAACCAACGCGCAGAAATTCGGTGCGCCCAAAACCTAACTCTTGCACCAACGTTGGCATCCAGAAATTGACGCCGTACAACGCTAACGTGCCGGCCAGATATACTGCCGCAAACGACCACACGCGCCAACTCAAGAGCGCCGCGCTGGCGCTGTGCGATGCCTGACTGCTGCCCGCATTCTTGAGCGCATTGTCCGCGGCAAGCTCATCGCGCACGATGGTACGTTCGCTGGCGGACAACCACCGCGCCGTTTCCGGACCGTCGGGCAACAGAAAGAACAACGCAATCCCAACAATCAGCGACGGCGCCGCCTCAGTTACAAACAACCAGCGCCATCCCGGCCATCCACCAACGCCGTCCAGATACTGCATAATGGCACCCGACAACGGCGCACCAACAACGTTCGATACCGCAATCGCCGTCATGAACAACGCAATCGTGCGTGCTCGCCGCGCCGCCGGAAACCAGTAGGTCAAATACAGAATAATGCCCGGAAAGAAGCCGGCTTCTGCAACACCCAGCAACAGTCGCAACGCATAAAAACTGAACTCGTCGTGCGGGAGTCCGAACAATCGTGGCAACGGGCCCCATGGAATGACGGTCACAAACGCAAACGCCGCCGAGACGAGTCCCCACGTTACCATGATGCGCGCAATCCACACGCGAGCGCCAACACGCTCGAGAATCAGATTGCTGGGAACTTCGAAGAGAAAGTAACCAATGAAAAAAATCCCGGCACCAAATCCGTACATCGCGTCGGAAAGGTGCAGCGCGGACGCCATCTGCAATTTCGCGAAACCCACGTTAACGCGATCGAGATACGCGATGATGTAGCACACGAACAGCAACGGCAACAAACGTAGCGACACTTTCGCAAACACCGCGCGTACGGAGGCATCTTCTAGAGAGGCAGTGGAGGGCACCGTGTTATCAGGCGAGAGAAGTACAATTTTTGCGGACAGAAGAAAGTAGCGCTCGCTTGCGCCCGAAGCTACCTACGGCGCACCAATGAACACCCTCATTTTCACCGCCGCGGCCCTCGGCGGCGTCAGACGTGTCGCACAGCCGGTGCTCGGTACTTTTGGAACCGATCATCACGGTGGCGATCATCACATGGGCGCGCATCACTGTTCCTCCAGCGACAGCCCCCAACTGCAACGTGTTCGCGCTGTTGCCGGGGCTGGAGCAATCTTCGCGAAACTCGATGCACAAGCACGTGGCGAATATGAGGTAGCAATACGTCAAATTCGCTGGGTTCTTGTGTTGCAGGCGTACATCCATCGCAAAATCAGCACAAAACCACGGTGCGATTTAGTACTTTGGGACGTGACCACTGTTCCGCCTTCTGCAACCCCACCAAAAACAAGCCCGGCAATTGCCGAGCCCGCACCGCTCATGCTCGCAGACGCCACCAAACGCCTGCTGCCGTGGCTCGTGGCCGTCGCGTTTTTCATGGAATCGCTCGACACGACGATCCTGAACACCGCCGTTCCAACCATTGCCGAGGCGTTGAAAGTTGCACCGCTCAGCATGAAGTCGGTGTTATCGAGTTACACGCTGAGCCTCGCCGTCTTTATTCCGATCAGTGGATGGATGGCGGATCGGTTCGGTACGCGACGCGTGTTTGCAGCAGCGATCGGTTTGTTCACGCTCGGCTCGTTTCTATGCGGTATTTCCACGAGCATCGAAATGCTGGTAGCGTTTCGGTTGCTGCAGGGTGTTGGCGGCGCGATGATGATGCCGGTTGGCCGCCTCACGATGGTGCGCACGTTTGCGA
>JBDUBA010000273.1:0-3230 GCA_040004335.1 Gemmatimonas sp. | reverse complement strand
CCGTTCACCCGGTCCGTTCACCCGGTCCGTTCACCCGGTCCGTTCACCCGGTCCGCTGACCAACCCACCGCTCGATCGTCTCTCACCGATGAGGGCGCCGATTGGCGCCACCTCACCCGGGATGAATTGAACCGCCCCGCACGCGTTTGATGACGCCCCTTCACCGCTCGACCCTTACACTCTCCCCATGAACAAAGTCGTCGTTTCCCTCTGCTCTTTCCTGGCGGCCTCCGCCGGCTGGTGGCTCGGCGAACAAGTGGGCGGCATCTTCACCGCGTTCACCATCAGCATGATTGGTACCGGACTTGGCATCTACGCCGGCAAACGTATCATAAGCATGTGGGACCTCTAACAACCCCTGGCCGTCGGCGCGCATGACCGCACGCACCCTGACACTTGGCATTCTCCTCTGCTGCGCAAGTGTCGCGCGGTCCACATCGGGACTCGCGCAAACGGCGGGCCTGCGGGCCTCCGATATCGACACGATTACTCTGCACCACCTCGCACAACGCATTGCCTACGGGTCCGACTCGCTTCAATTCGGAGAGTTGCGCCTTCCAGAGGGACGTGGACCATTTCCAGTTGCCATCCTGATTCACGGCGGCTGCTACTACTCGAAATACGCGACGCTCCGGAACACGGCCGCGCTGGCCGACGCACTCACGAGCGCGGGTGTCGCCACATGGAACGTCGAATATCGGCGCTACGACAATCCGGGCGGCGGTTGGCCCGGCACCTTTGCCGATGCGGCGGCCGCGACGGACTACGTACGACTCCTGGCGAAACTCCATCCACTCGACCTCTCACGCGTGATCACGATCGGACATTCGGCCGGCGGGCAACTCGCCCTTTGGCTGGCACACGCGCCGCGGCCCAATGAAAACTCAGCACCCTCGTCGCCACTCCATCGTGTTTCACCGTTGCCGATACACGGCGTCGTCGCCCTTGGCCCTATTACCGACCTGCGCGAATACCAAACGCGCGAACAGGCCAGCTGCGGCAACTCGGCGGTTGAGTCGGTGCTGGGTGGGTTACCTGCCGCGGTGCCGGATCGCGTCGCACTTGTCTCTCCCATTGAACTGCTGCCGCTCGGCATTCCTACCGTGCTGATTGCAGGTGACAGGGACGGAATCGCACCGCTGACTTCGATGAACGCCTACGCCATCGCTGCCCGACTCAAAGGCGACCGCGTTCAGGTGTTCACCTCACCGGGAGAGGGGCATTTCGATGTACTGGCGCCGTTTCGCGCATCCGGCCAAGCGGCGCTCGCGCAGGCCAAGGGGTTGCTCGGTGTCCGATGATCGAACGGTTGTGACCCGAATCACCTTTGGCGAGCTAACATCTTTATGCGGTGCGCTGTTTTCGACACAACTGCCGCTAACGCGGGATATACTGGCTCGTCAATTATAGGAGGGACCGTTACAGACTGGGCAATGCCAAGCCTTTACAGGCTGCCCACGAAACGACAACCTCAAGACATGAAGGAAATTCGCTAGGTGCAGTTCCCTTTTCACTGGACGGAGAGACGCATGAAAGACGCGCAGATTGCAGCACTGATTCGGAAAACCGCAGCGAAGGCTTCACAGCCCAAGAAGCCCACGCGCGCCAGTTTCGATTCAACGCTGGAAGCAACGCGTGGTGGCAAGGAGCCCATTGATGGCACCGATGCCGAACAGATTTTCAAAGAGATGAAAAAGCGCGAATTCTAGTTATTGCAGACGGCCGACGATGGCAGTGATGTTGTCACTGCCACCACGATCCAACGCCAGCTGTACCAGATCACGAACGGTTTGCTCCGCCGAATGCCTCAATTGCAACGCGGCCTGCAACTCGCTGTCCGTGACATGTTTGGTCAGTCCGTCCGTGCACAACAACATGACGTCGTTCCATTCAATGTTCGTGGGTACGGTAATGGGCGTTGTCTCGCTGCCACCCAATGCAGACATCAGCATATCACGCCACTGCGACTTCTCCGCCTGCAGTGGTGTGAGCGCGTTAGCGGCGACCAGTGCGGCCGCCATCGTTTGATCGGTGCTCAGTAACTCGAGCGCATCGTTCCGCAGTCGATAACACCGGCTGTCGCCTACGTGAATGAGGTACGCGCGTGGCCAGATCGCCATGACCATCGTGAGGGTCGTCGCGGTGCCGGCCGCTTCTTCGCGCACATGTTTGTCGCCATCCAGCATTGCCTTCTGCAATTCGTGGAGGAAATGTTCTTCTTTTTGTTCGCTCTGGTGCACGTCGTAAAAGTGCAGACAATGCGCGACATATTGCGCGACGCTTCGGACCGCGGTTCCGCTGGCGACATCCCCGTCGGGACGGCCACCCACACCGTCGGCCACCATACACAGATATCCCTGCGCGCTGCCGCGTAAATGCCCCAATTGCTCGGCGCTCACACTGGACGAATGCACCGACAGGGATTTATGCAGCGACGCAATGAGAAACTGATCTTCGTTGGTGGTGCGTACAACTCCGCTGTGTGTCATGCCGAAGAGATCGATGTTCCGTTCGTTCGGAGCACTGCGTTTCGCCGCGCTGTTGGAAGCGCTTGACGAAAATGGGCCGGTCGTTATCCCAGTCATCGCATTCAATCGGTGACGTCGGTGTCGACCTGTCCACTCAGTCGCCGAGAGATAAACGACCACGACATGCCCGCGCAAAGCAGGAGCGACAACGCAATCAGGACGACGTGTGCGATTCCGCGTCCACTGGTAGCGTGCACGACGTTGAGACTCATCAGCAACCAGATCACACCGCCAACGATCGCGAGCGAAATGATCGCACCGGCCATCCCCAGTGAGCGTCGAGTGGCGTTAAGGAACACGGCCCACGCGCCTACGAGTACGATGCCAACGAGAAACTTGACCGCGGGCAACCCTGCAGTTGCGGCTTTACCGAAGAGGATTGGACCGAACACCCAATCGACGTACGAATAGCCTTCGGGATTCCAGGTGCCGTAGACGAGGAGCAGAGCCACGAGGTAGCGCGTTAACAGACCGCCCAGTGACAGGTTATCGCGCTGCATCAATTTTCCGGTTGGGCCGCGTATGCGCGGCGTGCATGGGCAATGTCGTCAGATGGCGGCCGAACTGACAGCGGTACCGCCAACAACTGACTTCGAATCGAAAAAAATCGTGAAATACCGTGACGGCTCTGACCCCAGTACCAAAATCGCCCCAGTACCAAAATCGTGCGGTCAGAATGACGGCTCTGACCCCAGTACCAAA
>JBDUBA010000138.1:0-10900 GCA_040004335.1 Gemmatimonas sp. | reverse complement strand
CCCGACCACTCCATGTAGTCGCCAATATCATTGTTGTAGTCGATGACAACCATCAGCCGCTTGGATGGATCGTTGTCTTCAAAGATGCCGTAATACTCGGCGGGATATCGTCCGTCCTGATAGTCCGGATGATACATGCCGTCGAGTGTCTTGAGCCTGAAGAACGAGTTGAACACGGGATGCGACACATCCAGGCGAACGATTTTTGCGTCCGGCAACACCGCGAGCATTGAACGTTGGAAATTGTCCCACTGATTTCCGTAGAAATCATCGACGATCAAAAAGCCGCCTTTCTTGATCCACCTTCTCAAACCTTCGGCTTCGGGTTGGTCCGGAATCCACCAACCAGGCTCTGAGAGATATGCGACCGGATATTTCGAAAGCATGGGATCATCCATTGAGTGGATGTTGCTCTCGCGAACGTGTGGATGCAGCGTACTCAGGTCGGCAATGATGGTCATGAAGTTGCGCTCCATGGCCGGATAATCGAATTCCCAACCGCTCCGACTGTAGACCTGGTAACTGAGCCGCACAAAGGTAAAGCGGCCATCGTACTGCGCGTTCGGGTCCTGGTATATGCTACGACGCCCGCGCTGCGCGTACACGTGCTCGGCCGCGAAACCGCAAACGATCAGAAGCGCCGAGAGGAGGCCCCAGGCGATTCGGCCACGGAGAAATTGGTGCTTCGGCGCGCGAGTCATGGGGTGTTTGACGGGGGCGGGCTATTTTGTGATGGGCCAGTAATTACATGATGATAGTAACGCGATATCCGTTGAATTCGAGGCGAATTCCGGACGGCCGGGGAGTGAGGTTGCTGGCGCGGCGCTCGGAAAGGAAAAGATCGGGGGTGATTTACGGGCGAATTGGCGCGTGTCATCAACTTTGGGTAGCGGGAGCGGCACTTGGCGCCGGTGCCGCACGTACGGCACTGGGCGATCACAATCCGGCGTTCTACGCGGAGGGCAGATTACGCGTGGTGGCGCACACGGACGTGTTCCGTCGAGAGGCGGTGCTCCAAGCCGCGGATGTCGCTAGTTTCGTAGTGCTCCCGGTTACTGGTGAAGGCGCAACGGCGCAAGACAAACACGGAAAATTCAACTACGAAAAGAGAGTTCAGCAGTGACCAAGTCATCGGCCAAGCCTGGCTTTGCGCAGGCGATACGCGCGCTCATTGTCAACGTTGCCCCAATTGTCATCGTGTTCCTGGTGGCGCGCGTGGCGTTGGCGGAAGCCTACCGCATACCCAGTGGCAGCATGGAGCCAACGCTGTTGGTTGGTGACTGGCTGTTTGTGAACAAACTGCGTTTTGGTCCGCACATTCCGTTCACGAACATCAATTTACCGGGGTATGCTGAACCAAAGCGCCGGGATGTGGCGGTGTTCGTCTCGCCGGATCAGGACGTTAGTATTCGCATTACGCCGGACCAGATTGCGCCCACACTCGTCAAGCGCATCATCGGCGTGGCCGGCGACACGTTGTACATGCGTTCGGGGCTGTTGTTCGTGAATGGCGTGCCGGAAGAAGGCAAGGACAGTATTCCTGCTGCAACCGACGGAATGAACCTCGAACAGCCATTGTTTGTGTGGGAACACAAAAACGAAGTAAAAGGCACGCGATTTGGTGATCCACCAGAAAAATTGACGCTGCACAATTGGGGGCCGCTCGTTGTGCCGCCTGGATTCTTTTTTATGATGGGTGACAATCGCGACAACTCGGTGGATAGTCGCTACTACGGATTGGTGCCGCGCGAGAATTTTCGCGGACGTCCTACGTTCGTGTATTACTCGTTCGACATGGATCAGGGCGTCGACTATTTTCGTGCGATAACGGAGATACGGTGGGGGCGGCTTGGAACGTGGATCAAATGAACCGCACTGTCTTTTCGGCCTTGACGGACAATCTGGTGCGGGATTGAGGTCCGAATGGGCGCGCCCGCTTCGTCAACAGCAGTAACACGGATTTTTCGTACGTAACGGATCAACCGGATGCATATCTACCCATCCAGCCGCCACGCGCAGAGCGGCGGCTGGATTTTATTGCAGTTGCTGCCGTGGTTTCAGCCGATGCCTCGCTACTTCACGATACCCGTCATCTGCACCACCTCGAAATCGCTTCCTTTCAACGCCTTCAGCGAATTGATCTCGTTGTCGTTCCAGCGCGAGTCGGCGGTGCCCGAGACATACCAGTCGCTGCCGTTGTCTGCCACGAACATTCCATATTTCTTGAGCGCGCGCAGAATGACCTGAGCGCTGGCGGGGTAGCTGGCAATGTTCACGCTGGCTTTGAGCCGCACGCGCATTCCCATGGGTGGACGGAGCGATGATGTGTCGCTGCTGGCCCAGTGGCGTGCCGGGGCAATGTAGGCACGACGTGAACGTGACACGGTGAACCGCAACGCGTGCGCGATCAGTCCCGCACTCACTTCGTCGTAACGTACCAATCCCGGAAGGATTGGAAGACCGGCGGCATCGGCCGACGTCCAACCGGCCGGTCGCAAGGCGTTCGAAGACAAGTCGAAAATTGCGCCGGAACCGGCGCGCCAGCTTCCATTCGCGTTCGGGAAGGCATAGTACAACTCGTACAACTTCCAGTTGTCGCGATCAAGAATGATGACGTGTCGATCACCATCCGACGCGGCACCGCCTTCAATGGGCGCATTGCCCGGAATGGGATACGGGCCAACATCACTCTCGTCATCATAGTCAAAGGTGACATTGACCTTCGCCTGCGTGCCTGACACCACGTAGTACGGAATTCCAAATGGTCCGCCATTCCAGTTTGCGCCAAAGTCCGGATGGAACGACTTGGTCAACCCAATATTCGCGATGATTGCGGCGGAGTTGGGGTCAACTTGCGCATTATCGACGGCGGTGTTCCACGCGTTGTTGGCTGGGAAAACCGAACGCCCGGCAAGGCTTGCATTAAGGCCGAGTGCACCGGTGCCGGGTGGCGTGGTTGGTGGTGTCGTAGGCGGCGTGGCGACCGCAGCGCGGACGACAACACTTTTGTTGATGTTCCCCGCCGACACAATTACCGACGTGCTGCCGGCAACAAGAGTTTTGACGAGCCCATTGTCGGTGACGGTTGCAACACCAGCGTTCAGGCTGCGAAACGTCACCTTCCGGCCCGTCACTGTCGTTCCGTCGCTTGCGCCCAACACGACTGCGAGTTGCGCGCTGCTGCCTGGTGTTACCACGACTGAATCGGGCGACACAAATATCGTGGACACCGCCTTGCCTACGTCGACATTCCACAAATCCGTGTGCCTGTTGCTGGTCGCGTAGACAACGGTCGATCCGACACCCGTCGCGACAGCGAGGCCTTGCGCATTCACACTCGCTACTGAACCGTTGTTGGTGCCCCAATGAAAATTCCGGCCGCGTCGCGTCTCACTGCCGGCCTCGAGTTTGAGCGTATCACCAACACCAACAGATGTGCGACCACCGATTGGCGGATTGTTGATGATGCTTGTTAACGGCCCAGAACCCGGATCGATCGGTTCAACGGCCGACGTTGTTCGAGCGGGTTCGCAGGCAGTCGCCGCGGTCGCAAGGGACAGTGCGAACAAAGTTGCGCGAATGGTGTGGGCGCGCGAAGAAGAAGAACGAAGCATGCAACCTCCGGAACCGATGGACCTTGAGCGAATCGCGGTCACGCGGGCTGCAGCAATGGTGCGGCAGAACGCAAATGACACAGTGAACATTGCAAGCGCCATTGCCAGCAACCTAGAGGCGGACATCGTAACGTGACGATGTTTGCGCAGTCTGTGACGCGGGTACCACATTGTCAGCACCAACCGTTAAACCCCGAGCTCACACTCGGTTACTTCTCATGAACATCGACGACGAATTGGCATGTTTTCTGTGACGCACGAGCGATTCGAACGTGCTGCTTTCGCGAACGGATATAAGGAGCACGTGTAGGTACGTTATGGTCATTCGTGAGCGCGCTTTGTATTCCATTCTTGAACGTTTCACTCGGCGCGGCAGCACTGCCGCCATTCTTCGATCAGTCGGTATCGTAACGGCTATCGCACTGCTTGGCGTGGTGGCCGATTGCGGAAGCAACGCCCGCTTGGCGGTCATGCAGGGCATGGGTACGAACCCGGTGCTTCCCAAACCTGACGGCTCGCTCATTCCAACCGTAAATGTGGCCAAGGCAAAACCGTGGCCCGGCAACGAAACGCCAATTACAGCGATCGGCACACAGGTTTCAGCGTTTGCCAGAAATCTCGATCATCCCCGCTGGTTGTATGTGTTGCCGAACGGCGATGTACTCGTGGCTGAAACCAACGCGCCCGAGCGTCCCGATGATAACACGGGCGTTCGCGGATGGTTCTTCAAGCGATTCCTCAAAAAGGGTGGCGGCGCCGCACCTAGCGCGAATCGCATTACTCTGCTGCGTGACACCGATGGTGATGGTGTTGCCGAAACCCGAAGCGTCCTGCTCGAGGGATTGTATTCCCCGTTTGGCATGTCGCTGGTTGGAAACGATTTGTACATCGCGGCCAGTGATGCGATTCTCAAATTTCCCTATACGCGCGGTGAAACGAAGATTTCTGCTGCAGCGGTGAAGGTGTTGGATTTGCCTGCGGGCACACGCAACCATCACTGGACAAAGAACGTCGTAGCGTCGCCGGATGGGTCGAAGTTGTATATCGCGATCGGATCCAACAGCAACGCGGGAGAAAACGGAATTGAAGCAGAAGCTGGACGTGCGCGCATTTTGGAGTTCGACATCAAGAGCGGCTCACATCGCGACTACTCGACGGGTCTGCGCAATCCAGTGGGAATGGCGTGGGAACCGGAGAGCGGTGCGTTGTGGGTCGCGGTCAACGAGCGCGATGAGATTGGTGGCGATCTTGTGCCCGACTACATGACAGCCGCGCGCGACAGTGCGTTTTATGGATTTCCGTACAGTTATTTTGGTCCACACGAGGACAAACGAGTGAAGCCGCAGGACGCGTCATTGGTGGCGCGGGCTATCGCCCCGGACTATGCGCTTGGACCGCACACCGCTTCGTTAGGGCTGGTGTCGTCGAAAGGCACTTCGTTGCCGGCCCAATTTCAAAATGGAATGTTTGTTGGCCAACATGGCAGCTGGAATCGCAAGCCGCGGAGCGGCTACAAGGTGATCTTTGTTCCGTTCGCGAACGGAAAACCGTCAGGCGACGCGAAAGACATGTTGACAGGTTTTGTGAACGGCAAGGGCGAAGCAATGGGGCGTCCTGTTGGTGTTGCAATCGATGCGAAGGGCGCCTTGCTGGTTGCCGATGATGTGGGCAACGTGGTTTGGCGTGTAACAAACGCGGCGAACGTATCGGCGCCCACTGGGAAGTAGGTGGTCGCACGCCAAAGTTGAGCCGAATTATTTCACCACCGGTCTTTGGTCCAATAGAGGACCACGCCACACGCGTTAATTCCAGTGGTCATGAACCGCGCTGGTACGGTGTACGAACTGGTGTACACTTCGGCGTAACGGATGCGATCGGCGGGATAGTCCCGCATCTGGTCCGCATCCACTTTTCCACCATTCAGGTAGTACGTCGGATTGCAGGAGTTCTTGCCGTTCAACATGGTGACCGTTTCGGAGCCGTTTCGCCCGCGCGCCAGCGTTACGCGCGGAATGTTGTTCAGTGCGTTAATCGGTGATGCAAAATCGCGTTTGTCAAAGTCAACCACGGTACCAAAACCAATCTTGCGACGGTCCTCGAAGTCTGACTCTTCCATGGTCAGCGTCTTCGCGGCGCGCACGTTGTACGTTGCAAGTGTTCGAGCCGGCGGCATGGGGATCGAAGCCTCGACCATTTCTCCGGGCCGCAAGTCAACGAGTTTGTTGGCCACACCCAATCCAATTTTTCGCACCTGGAGTCCCTGCGTGCCGGCCGGGAGCCGTCGGAGCGTAAATTCTCCAGCCTCGTTGGTGCGCACGCTTGTATCCGCACTGATCAAGGTGACGACCGCGCCCGCAACCGGTGCGCCCGCTCCATCGCGCACCACGCCGTGCAACGCTGCAGTGCCTCGCGTGTTTTCCAGCTTCGCCAATTCTTTGCTGACCGTAAAGTCAATGCGCGTGACGCTGCGTTCGCCCAGCGAATATTCAACGGAGCCACTGGCCGCATTGTTGCCATATGAACGCACGGAAAATGCAACGTCTGTGGGCAGCCCACACGCAAAGTAGGTGCCGGTGCTGTCCGACTCGGCCCGATTTTCCGACTCGGCAAAACTCACGCGTTTTTCGCGCTTGTTCATGTCGTACCATTTGAAAATCGTTGGCGCTTTCACCAATCGCGTCTTGCTTTCGGCGTCGTGCACGGTGCCATACACGATGCCGCTGTCCTTGCCGTTGGAAGCGCGATATTTGCACAGCGCGGTCCACAGCGTGCGCAGTGAAGGCGACGCCAGATTCACCTGCGAGTCGATGCCTGCCCGGACATTGATCGCGCGGCCGAGTGTGCCAAGTCCCGCTGAGTCAAACGCGGGCGCAGAAAATGCGACGGCTTGTTTGCCGAGTGGAATGCTGTCGAGCGTGTAGTGACCCTTCTCGTCAGCCGCCGTCGAAATGGTGGTGCCGGCAATCCAGACCGTTGCTCCGGCCACGATGCGTTTGGCGAGACTGTCGAAAACCGTGCCTTCAAGTCGACCGAGCGTCGTGGCGGCCGCTTTGGCCCGCGGAGTCTGCGCGCTAACCGTCAGTGGGGCGACGAGTCCAATCAAGACGGCAGCGCCGGACAATCTGGCGGCCAGAATAAGCGTGTTAACGGTAACGCGATAGCGTATGGTCATCCTGCAAGATACTTCAGGCTTTGGAGCGATGTGGAGGGGCGTTCTCGGCACTGCAGCTTCGACGACGCTTCGACAGGTTGTGGAGAAACCGTATCATGGCATGCTCACCGGGGTTGGGTTGCTTCACTTGTCTTTCGTCCAATAGAGCACGACTCCGCAATCCATCTTGGTCATGAAACGGGCCGGCACCTTGAGCCAGCTGTTGTACACTTCGACGTATTTGAACATATCGGTCGACATTTCTGCGATGCGTTCGAGCGGCATGGGCATGCCGTTCAGAAAAACAATCGGGGTGCAACTCCCGTTTCCCCTTGCCATAGTCACCACTGGCGTACCACCACGGCCGTATTTGATGGCAACTCTCGGGATCATGTTGAGCGCGCTTGCCGGCGTCGCAAAAACGCGTTCCTCCATATCGATAAAAATGCCAGCGCCAATTTTTTTGCGTTCTTCAAGATCGGCGCGTTCGAAACTCACTTTCTTTACATCCGCACGCACTTTAACCGCGGCCAAAGTAGGAACGGACGGCATGATGAGTGAGGTCTCTGTCGTTTGTCCAGGTTGCAAATCAATGATCTTGTTTCCAACGCCCATGCCAATTTTTCGCACCTGCACTCCCTGCGTGCCTGCAGGCAGTAATCGCAGTGTGAACTCACCGTCAGCGTTGGCCCGAACGCTGGTGTCCGCGCCAACTGCGGTGACAACGGCTTCTCCAATTGCCTTGCCGTGTTCGTCACGCACGAAACCATGCAACACTGAAGTGCCGCGCAATTTCGCGCCGTCCACGAGTTCTCGACTGACAACAAAATCGAGTCGCGTAATCTGGCGTTCGCCAAGAGTGTATTCGATTTCACCACTGGCGGCCTTGTTGCCGTACGCGCGCGCACTCACCGCGACGTCGGTTGGCAGCCCACACGCGTAATACGTGCCCGTACCATCAGACTCTGCTCGGTACGTCATTTCTGCAAAGGCAACTTTCTTGTTGACCTTGCTGATGTCGACCCACGTAAAAACTGTTGGTGCTTTTGCGAGTCGCGTTTTGTTGTCCCCATCGAAGATCGTGCCGTAGGCAATGCCGCTGTCCAGACTAACACTTTTGTCGTCGGCCGTTGCGGACTTGCAGAGAGCATTCCACAGGGTGTGAAGCGAGGGTGAAGCGAGCTGCACATGCACGTTCGCGCCGGCGGTTACCGTAACGCTCCTGCCCTGCGTGCCAAGTCCAGCCGAGTCGAAGGCAGGCGCGGAAAATGCCAATGAGTGGACGCCGGTTGGCAGACTGTCGAGAACGAAACGTCCACTGGCGTCGGAAGCGGCAGAAAAAGTCGCGCCCTCAATCCATACGGAGGCTCCGGCGACCGGGCGCTTCGTGAGGCTGTCAAACACTGTCCCTTCGATTTTTCCGACGGCTTTGGCGGACACACTTGATATTGCCGCCACCGCATTGGCAGGCGAGGACTGCGCCTTCGACGTCGAAGAGGCGGTCAGCCACAGGAGCGCAAAGATGCCCGAGCCGGTAATCCATGCACTGGGGAAGAGGCCGCGGAGGGGGCGGCTTTTTTGGCTCATTGTAAGCACAAAGTGCAATCCCACGGGATGGAGTGCAAGGGACGAAAGTGAGGGTGGGACTGCAGCGGTTTCGACGATTACTGAGGCGTCGGTTGTCCCAACAACCGCACTTCGGCACTTTTCAGTCACATCTCCACTCTTCAACCGAGGAGGACCTATGCAGAAAAAAGGACATGGTGCTATTCCCGACTTTTCGCGGAAGGCGCCAGCGAAGAAAGGTGCGGCTCCGGAAGCCGGTGCCGCAAAAACACCCGCAGCAAAACCGGCCCCGATGGTCAAACCGCAAAACACGTCAGCCAAAGGTGGGCGCCGCGGTGGCTGACGAACGTTCTGATGTTGCCGTAACACGCGGCATCGCGTTTCGCAGTTCGACCTGAACACGCTTCAAAAAAAAACGTTCCGGTCTTCGACCTGAACAAACGCGTCAACACGTTTCGTACTTCGACTTAGAGATGATGCAAACACTGCTGTTGTCCGATCGTGATGTCGTAGAACTGTTGCCGATGTCCGAGTGCATTGAAGTGATGGCGTCGGCGCTTCGGAGCGTGGCGGAGGGAGACAGCATCCTTCCGCTCCGCACCGTGATTCGGTTGCCGGATACGATGAATGCATTTGCATCAATGCCGGCAGTTTTCGGCCGTGGCCGTGAGGCATCGATTGGCGCGAAACTGATTACCGTATTTCCAGGCAACGACGCCACGCCGTTTGATTCGCATATCGGCGTGGTGTTGTTGTTTGATGCCGAACACGGCGCGTTGCAGGCAATTGCCGATGCCTCGTCGATTACCGCAATTCGTACCGCAGCCGTGAGTGGTTTGGCAACGAGGTTGCTGGCCAATGAAAGCGCCAGCGAACTCGCAATACTTGGCGCCGGTGTATTGGCCATGACACATCTGGACGCTGTACGAGCTGTTCGCCCGATACAACGTGTGCGCGTGTGGAGCCGCTCCGGTACACGCGCTGTTGAATTTGCCGAGCGCGCACGCCAGAAACACGATGTCGAGATTGTCGTCAGTGACACCGTACGTGATGCGGTTCGTGCTGCTGATGTCGTCTGCACCGTGACTTCGTCGCGTACACCCGTGCTGGAAGGCGCATGGTTGTCACCGGGCACACACATCAACGCCGTTGGCGCGTCCATTGCAACGGCGCGCGAACTGGATAGCGCCGCAGTCAAACGCTCGCGCCTGTTCGTTGACAAACGTGAATCGGCAATGGCCGAAGCCGGCGATTTTCTGGTACCCAAGTCGGAAGGGCTGTTGGGCGACGAGCACATTCTGGGCGAGTTGGGTGATCTGTTGCTCAAGCGCGCGAACGGGCGCACAAGTGCCGACCAGGTGACGCTGTTCAAGTCACTCGGATTGGCCGTCGAGGATGTTGCGGCAGTACGGCACATTTACGAAAAGGCGAAATCCACGGGTGCCGGCACCACGATGGCGTTTGGAGGGCTGCGCGAGGGGGCAGGGCATTAGTTTTCTGCATTATGCCCAACGACGAAGCACTAAAAAACGCCTCGAATTCAGCGACGACGGAAACGTACGATCCGGCCATGGTTGCGCGCATCAATAATGCCGCGCGCCTGCTGGAAGAACTCGCGAAAAATCGCACGCTGCTGGCCTCGGTTCCCGAAGAAGACCGCAACCGTTTTCTGCTGCTGGCCGGACAAGTGTCGCGCCCCGATGCCATTCTGCGTCGGCAATTGCTCAAGGAAACGAAGCGCCGCCTGAAGGCAACAAAGGTGCAGCGCATCGAAGCGGCGTTCAGCAAAACCGGCATTCGAAAACTTCGCAAGGAAGTTGTCTTCACGTCGCCGAACGTGTTCCCGCCCGAACATTTCGAGCAGCACGAAGTTGTGAACAACGAAGAATTCCGCGAAGCGGTCGAACGCATGAACTGCTACGTGTGCAAGAAGGATTATCTCCAACTGCATCACTTTTACGATCAGCTGTGTCCCGACTGCGCGAAGTTGAACTTCGAGAAACGCACAGAAACGGCGGATCTCACGGGGCGCGTTGCGCTGCTGACTGGTGGACGCGTCAAGATCGGTTATCAGGCCGGCCTCAAGTTGTTGCGCGCCGGCGCACATCTCATTGTAACCACGCGATTCCCCCGCGACTCGGCCGCCCGTTACGCGCGTGAGCCGGATTTTGCACAGTGGTCCGATCGTCTCGAAATTTTCGGACTCGATTTGCGACATACGCCCAGTGTCGAAGCGTTTTGCCGCGAGTTGATCCGTACGCGCGATCGGCTGGACTACATCGTCAACAACGCGTGTCAAACGGTGCGGCGTCCGCCCGATTTCTACGAACACATGATGGAAGGCGAGAACGCCGCGCTCCATGAATTGCCACCTGAGTTGCAAAACATTCTGGGTTCGTACGAGGGACTGCGCGGATATCACATGTTGCCCGAGGCCGATCCCGTCAGTGTTGCGGCGCTGGCCGAAAGTGCGGAGAACAGCGGCGCATTAACCGGGAACGCGTCACTCGATCGTCACGTGTCTGAAGTTTCGGGGCTGACGCATGCGGCGCAGCTGTCGCAGGTGAAG
>JBDUBA010000207.1:0-33812 GCA_040004335.1 Gemmatimonas sp. | reverse complement strand
GAAGCAAAGTCGTTACTGGATGGAGTTCGAAGACGAGGACTGCCAAACGTGCTCACACAAATTCCGTTCGGGAGAGGACACACCGCGGGGCGTTCCTGTAGGTCCAAAACCGTCGCCGTTCACTCAGGCGCGAGTTTCCGCAGCGCCATCACGCCCTGCAACAACACGAAGGCCGAGAGTAGCAGCCCGCCGCCGCCGATGATGAGCATCGTGTACGGCGGTGATGCTCCCTTCACGGTGGCCACGCCCACCCCGATCAGCGACGCGGCGGCGCCTACACCCGCGCTTCCGATCAAAATCAACGGAGTCGACGCGAGAGTATCTCGGCGACGCCACGGTTTAACGCCGCGCCCCTCGAGCTGCGGACGCAGCACACCGTGCACGACGCCGCCCGCAACGATGGCGGAGGTCGTGCCTGTAATCGCGGACACAACGGCGGCGAACGAGTTGACGTCCAGGCTCAATTGACAGGCGTGGGTACAGGAGTGATGTAAGGATTGCGCGCGATCTGTAGGCTGGTTCGCTTTCGAGAGACGCGCGCGTCACCCAATTTATGCTGATGAAACCGTTTCGGTCGGCCTGGTGGTTGCCGGGCCCGCACGCTGCAACGCTGTGGGGCAAGTTTGGGCGCAATGAGCCCGAGCTGGCTTTGCGCTGGGAAACGGTGGAAATGCCTGACGGGGATTTTGTTGAATTGGCGCGGTACGACGCGTCGTCGTGCAGCGTCGAGTCATTCGCGACGGATTGCACTCCGCGTGTGCTGGTCCTGCATGGGTTGGAAGGAAGTATCAATTCAAACTCCGTGCGCGGAATCATGCACGAAGTGCACCGCCGCGGATGGAATGCGACCGTGATGTTGTACCGCACGTGCGGCCCAACGCCCAATCGACTGAAGCGTTCGTATCATTCCGGCGAGACCACCGACCCGCTGGCCATCATCAACAAACTCATACGCGAGCAACCCTTCGCACCACTCGGGGTCGTTGGTATTTCCCTTGGCGGAAACGTGTTGTGCAAGTTGCTGGGAGAATTGCGTGACGCGGTTCCAAGTCAGTGGCAGGCGGCGGTTTCAATTTCTGCGCCATACGATCTTGCGCGCGCATCACGCTACATCGGGCGGGGGTTTGGCAAAGTGTACGAGAACGCATTCCTGCGATCGCTCAAGCCCAAAGCGATGAAGAAGGTTGCGCGTCATACGGAACTTTCATCGTTGATGCCGATTGGTCGTGTGCGTACGATCTGGGACTTCGACGACGTCTTCACAGCACCGGTACACGGATTTACGAATGCGGCCGACTACTACACGAAGTCATCGTCACTGCAGTTCCTGTCTGGCATTCGATGTCCTACGTTGCTGCTGAGCGCGGTGGACGACCCGTTTTTGCCGCCGGAGGTACTCGACGATGTCCGCGTCGCAGCGGCAAACAACGCTGATATCAGCATCGAGTTTCCCGCGAACGGTGGGCACGTTGGGTTTGTTGGAGGTCCCTGGCCATGGCGCCCATTTTATTACGCTGAGTGGCGTGCCTCAGAATTTTTGGCGTCGCACTTTCACGCTCTTAAACCATCTGTTCCGGAAGCGCAAAGCGTGACGCCGGAAACTATTGCGACCGCCGCAACACGTCAGTCGAAAACGTTTGATCGAGACAGTAAGCGGCCGTCGGCTGGTATGCTCACCGTCAACACCTTTCAATTGTGATTCAATCGTGAACGCGCTGTTTCTCACCGTCTTGCTGCTCGGATTAATCGCGGGCGTGCGTGCGATGTTGCTTGGTACCGAACATCTCCCGCGCGGCGTTGAATTGCCGGCACCCCATGAACGCACCAGCGAGCACGTGACGGCTGCCGAGCCGTCGGCGTTGTTCAACTGGGCGTCGGCCGCGGCGTTTGCCTTCGCATTCGGATTGGCCGGCTACCTCTTCACGCGCTTCTCGACCTTCAGCGTGCCCGTGCGCGTCGTCGCCGCCGTAATTTCCGGGGGTGCCGCAATTACGGTGCAGTCGCTGCTGATCGCGCGATGGGCCATTCCCAGCGCCCGCGCCGATCATGTTGATGAGCGCTACTTGCTCCAGGGCACAATTGGTCGCATTTCTCGGGAGGTTCCGGCCAACGGCGAAGGCGAGCTGCAATACACGCTCGACAACGTCACCTACACCTTGCCAGCGCGCGAACTGACCGGTGCATTGCTGGCACTGGATGTTGAAGTTGTGATGGACCGCGTGGAAGGCGGTGTCGCGTTCGTCGAGTCGTGGGCGCAAGTAGAAGAACGGTTGTAGCCGCCGCTATGCCCGGATAGGTGTAGCTGTCGCTCGTGCGGAAGTAGTCCCTATCGCTTTTGCAGGAAAGTTGTGAGACGTTCGGCGTTGCTAACTTCATCAGCGTCGTTGCAGCACTTCACGCGGAAACCCATCGGAACTCACAGTGCCCGGCAGTCTGAACTGGCTCGATGCGCTGGTCTTCATCAGCTTCTTTGTGGCTGCCCGGATCATCATTGTCTGGTTTCTCACGCGGTTGTTCATCCTGATGATTCCGGACGGTGATCGGTGTCCGCTATGTGACGCCTACACGCTGCCCATCGAACGCAACGGATGGTGGCGTGTGTTGGGGCCGAGGTTTCGTCGGAGTTGGTGTTTGGAGTGCCAATGGGAAGGAGTGTTGCGCCGCAGCGCGAATTTCGATCCAACGATGCTGAGTTCCACCCAGTACGTTCAGAAAAAGGCGCGTCATGGCAAGCGGCATTCATAGGCCGAACGCGGACGGTGACGCCGAGCGACACGCATACGGTCGAACGCTGACATTTCTCGTGACGGCCAGAGACACTCACAAGTTCGAACTGGGAAAAATTCGCGGGCTGGTTCTCGCAGAGCACTACGCGGTGGTTGGAAGTTCGTCCTCGCGACCGACGCGTTCGGAACCGGCAATCGCCGATGGGCCCTCCACAATCGCTTTTGGGCATCGCTCGTCCCAATGTAGACGCTGCCAGGTCGAACCGGATTTCCGCCCACGGAGTAGGTCGTGACCAAACGAGTAACCACGCCATCGACGTCAACGCTGTCGGAGCACGCGAACGGAACGGCGCACCGCGAGTTTTCGAGACGCGACTTTCTGAAGGGTGCAACGGCGTTGGCTGGCGGCGTGTCGTTTACTGGAGTCCTGCGGCAAAACGACGCGCTCGTCGGTGTGACATCACGTCGCGCAAGTGATTCACGACCCGCACCCCTCAACATTCTGATACTGGGCGGCACCGGTTTCATCGGACCGCATCTCGTGCGGCGGCTGGTCGAACGTGGCCATCACGTCACAACGTTTACGCGCGGTCGTCGCGAAGCCGATCTTCCGGACGCGGTCACGCGGCTGATTGGGGATCGTGACGCGAAAGACGCGAGCGGACAGCTGGCGGGCAATTACGAATCGCTCACAGGCAAAAAATGGGACGCGGTGTTTGATGATTCGGCGAACAATCCGGCGTGGGTGCGTGAATCAACCGCGATACTGAAAACAGCGACACCGCTCTATGTGTTTGTTTCGTCAACAGGCGTGTTTTATCCGTATCGCACCACCAACATTGACGAGACCATGAAAGTGCGCATGGCGATGAGCGAAGAATCCGCCGATTCTTTTGGTGTCGCCAAGTCGCAAGCCGAACAAATGACGCGCGATGTGTTCGGGAAAGGCGCCATCATCATTCGACCAACGTACATCGTAGGCCCCGGCGATACCAGCGATCGTTTCACGTATTGGCCCGTTCGTCTTGCGCGCGGCGGCGATGTGCTCGCGCCCGGAAAAAAAACCGATCCATCACAATTTGTAGACGTGCGTGATCTTGCCAACTTCATGGTGAAAGTTGTCGAAGACAAACGCGGCGACACGTTCAATGTGGCGGGACCGCAAGCACAACTCACCTTCTCGCATTTCCTGGACGAAGCGTGCAAAGCCGTTGGTCCAACTGCGCGTCTCACCTGGGTTGATGACTACGATTTTTTGATCGCACAAAGACTTGACTTCGCGTGTCCGTGGGGGCTTCCAAAAGGCAACGACCTTGGCCAAATGAGCATCAACAACGCGCATGCAGTAGCCGCGGGCCTGACCTTTCGCCCAATTGGCGAAACCGTGAAGGACACGCTGGCGTGGTGGCAAACATTGCCCGCCGATCGCAAGGAAAAAAATCGCTTCGTGCTCAAACCTGAACGCGAAGCCGAAATCCTGGCAGCCTGGAGAACTCGTGGGAAATAAGCTGCGCTACAATTTCGTGCTCGCGCTTGCTGGATCGATTTCACTTGCGGCAGCGCCAACTTCGCACACACGATCGCTTCCGACTGCATCTGCACAAGCGGCCGCTGGCGCGTCAGCAGCAACACCCGCGCAGAATCGCGCAGCATTGTTAACGGCCGACAAAACATTCGGCAGCAACAGCGCGAACACCGATCTTATTTCGGGCTTGAGCGCCATGTTTGCGGACAGCGTCACACTGATCGCACTCGGCGAACAATTTCACGGTGTGAGTGCGGCGCGCGAAGCACTCGGTCGCAATGCGGACAATGCAAAATCGACCATCACGTGGACGCCCATACAAGGGGACGTTTCCGCCGACGGAAACATCGGCTACACCATGGGATTTACCACGTGGAAGAAACCAGATGGATCTCAAGTTCCGGGCAAATACGTTGCATTCTGGGCCAAACAGCGCGGTGCCTGGCGCGTGTTGGTGTACAAACGTACGGCGCGCGCTGCGGGCGATGTGGCAATCGTCGAAGAAGCCGCGCCAGTCAAACCTGCTCCGGGAAACGCGCAATACTCCGCGGCCGATTCAACGCGATTCGCACACGAGCTTGATGCGGCCGAACGCGGGTTTTCCGATCAGGCGGCGGTGATTGGACTGGGCGCTGCGTTCACGAAAAATTCCGCGACCGACGCACATCACACGGGCGGCGCAACCGACGCGGATTTTCGTCGCGGGCCGGCAGACATTGGTGCCGGCATCAGCGCCGGCGGCGAACCACCGCTCGGCTCAATCAAGTGGGCGCCGGATGTTGTGTACGTGGCACGCAGCGGTGATCTCGGCATCACTTTTGGCATGATCACCATTGCGCAGGCTACCGGAGCGCCCAGGCGTGTTTCGTATCTGACCGTGTGGAAGCGGAACAGCGTGACCGACCCGTGGAAGCTGGCGATCGAATAACGGTGGTTAACCGTTGCGCTCCAATTCCATTGAGACCAGCTGACGCAGCGTAGTGGCCGGCACGGGTTTTACCCAATGCTCTGAAAAACCGGCGGCTTCTGAGCGCATGCGCTCTTCGTCGGTGCCCCAACCCGTCAGTGCGATCAACCGAATGTTGTCGTAGTCGGGATTGATGCGTACGCGTTGTGCAACTTCGTAACCGTCCATGCCCGGCATCGTGAGATCGAGCAGCACAATGTCGGGACGCTGCGCTTCGATGGCTTTGAGTGCGGCTTCACCGTCGTATACAACGTCGGAGTCGGCGCCGAACATGCGTAGCACCATGCAGAGGCTATCTGCGGCGTCATGTCCGTCGTCAACAACCAGTATGCGAGGCGGCTTCGTCATTGCGGTGAGATGGGTAGGCGGGCGTCTGGCCACACACTAAAGCCCCGGCTGAATTCCTGCAACACGGCGACGGCGCCTGTCATCGTTTTGACACTTTCGGCGGGGAGCCGAAAGCAAACGCCCCGTTCGCACGGGTGGCGAACGGGGCGCAAATGCGTTTAACTGCAACAACTTACGGTAGCGTCAAGCTCGCTTTACCAGTCTCAGAAGCAAGATGAACACAATGGCACCAACCGTTGCCGTCACGATTGCGCCAATCAGACCACCGCCCGGCCAGATCCCAAGTTTCCCAAAGATCCAGCCGCCAAGCAGGGCGCCAATAACGCCAACGACGATGTCGCCAACTACTCCAAACCCACCACCCTTCATAAGGGTACCGGCCAACCAGCCAGCGACGAGACCAATGAGCAGGAACCAGATCAAACCGTTGCCGTCCATATGTGCAGTCTCCGGGCAGAGAAGAAAGGTAAGTTCGTGAAGAGCACTGGTACGCGGGGCAATCGGTTTCGGTCCGCAATTGTGATAAAAGCCGGTCATTGTAACGCGCGTTGCGAGCTCAACTAAACTTCACGTCATGACCAACTTTCCAACGCGCGCGCTTGGCCGACAAGGCCTGCAGGTGTCCGCCATCGGGCTCGGCTGCATGGGTATGTCCGACTTCTACGGCGATGCCGCGACGCGGAGTGAGACCGAAGGGATTGCGGTGATTCATCACGCGATCGATCACGGTGTGAATTTTCTCGATACGTCCGACATCTACGGACCGCACACCAACGAGCAGCTGGTCGGGCGCGCCATAAGTGATCGTCGCGATCGCGTCGTGTTGGCGACGAAGTTTGGCATCTGGCGTGATCCGAACGACGTGAACAAGCGCGGCGCGAACGGACGACCTGAGTACGTGCGGTCTGCGTGTGAGGCGTCGCTAAAACGATTGCACACCGATTACATCGATCTGTACTATCAGCACCGCATTGACAAGAGCGTGCCAATTGAAGAAACCGTTGGTGCGATGGCGCAACTCGTGACCGAAGGAAAAGTGCGCTACCTCGGGTTGTCCGAAGCTGGTCCGAAAAATTTGCGAAAAGCGTTTGCTACGCACCCCATCAGCGCGTTGCAATCGGAATGGTCGTTGTGGACGCGCGATTGGGAGCTTGATGCGTTTCCCGTCGCACGCGAACTGGGAATTGGCATAGTTCCGTATAGCCCACTCGGCCGGGGATTTCTTACCGGGCGTTTCTCTGCAATCGAGGACATTCCCGAAGGTGACTATCGCCGTAGTTCGCCACGCTTTCAGGCCGAACACTTTGACACCAATCGCAAGTTGGTTGATGCGGTGGTGGAAATGGCAACCTCGAAAGGATGTACGCCGGCGCAGCTCGCCCTCGCGTGGGTGATGTCGCGTGGGGAAGATGTAGTGCCCATTCCCGGAACTACGAAGATTGCGCGATTGGAGGAAAACATGGCGTCTGTCAACGTGGGACTGAGCGCGACGGATCTCGCGCAACTCGCGCACATTATGGCAGCGCATGCGGCATCAGGTGAACGATATCCAGGCGGAATGTTTGCGCTGGTGGACAAGTAGTCGCATGGTTCGCGTCCATCGTAGTTTGTCGAACGGATTTGCCCGCGGCGGAGTTGTGTGCACGCTGTTGTTATCGTGCGCGTGTAGTTCACCGAAAGATCACTTTCGCGACATGGCCGAGAAGGGTTTGCCAGTGCCTGCGAAGTACAAGATGATTGCGGTGGGCGATCAGGCGCCGTTGTACGAAACGGCTACACTCGCGGGTGACTCGATACACATTGGGCTGGCCAATCAACCCATCACGGTGATGAATGTGTGGGCCACGTGGTGCGTGTCGTGTCGCGAAGAAATGCACGACTTGCAGGTGCTGCAGGATGCGTACAAGGCGAAAGGTGTGCGTGTGGTGGGCGTGAGTGTGGACGAAGCCGACGTGGCGCGCGTGCGAACGTTTGTCGAGCGCGAAAAACTCACGTTTGACATCGTGCACGACCAGGAGGGCCGAGTGCAGCAGTTGTATCAGGTGAGTGGCATTCCGAACACGTTTATCATTGGGAAGGACGGCCGCATATTGTGGAAAAGCATCGGCAATTTGCACGGGGTGGTGGATTCGTTGAAGCGGGTGTTGGATGGAGCGGAGCAATAGTCAGGGTGTTCACCGGCCGCGCATAGAGTACCGAAACACAAACGCAGTTTCAAAACGCCACATTCTACGTTGGTATTCCAACAGGAGACGTTATGTGTGGTCTGCCGGACTTTCGCTGTTAGACAACATTCTTGCAGCGGTTGGTGGCACCAAGGCAGGCATTGATCTGCATTACCAGCAGGCACGTACGGCGGTGTTTGAGTTTGATGGCGGAAGCCACCAATTCAAACACTACGCGAATTCCCCAGCGCTTGAACAGCCACGCACTGGGGGTTCGCGCTTTTCGTCAATCTCGAACGTCACCGTAACGTTTTACGCCGCACTTCAGCGACGGTGGCTTAAAACGGCGAATATTCCGGCGGCGTGATTCCATTGAGCCGTAGATACGGCACCGTCTGTCCAAGCGTCCAGGGAAAATGATCAAGCAGCTCCATCAAGGCGCGGCCACGTGTGACCTTGTTTCCAAACTGCACAATGTTTTCGCCCATCGCAGCGTCGCTTACACCCTTGAGTAACTCAATGGTATGATCCATCGCCTCGGTCGCGTATTTCTTGAGCGCGACTTTGTTGTGGAGATACACGGCCGAGTCGCCCATTGCCGGAACTTTTGCGGCGCCCGTTATGGCGAGCTGTGCGATCAACGCATCGCTCCCCGCAGCGTGCTCGATTTGCTCGGCAAAGGTGCGCACTCCCTTCGTGGGTCGGAAGGTGAACATCGATTCAGGAGCAGCCTCGATGTAGCGCAACACGGCGCCCTTGTGGTTTTCAACCACGGCAATCAATGCTTGTTGTGAGATGAAGAGTCGCTGCGCGGACAAGGGCATTGCCGAAATGACCTGCACAAGAACCACAGCAGCGACTAGTCGAAACGAGCGCATCGGTACCTCCCAGTTGAATGAAAAAATGAATTGAGTAACCCGACAGAAACATATTATACCCATTCGACTCCTTCCAGCGTGCGCTGCGAATCACACAATTTGTTCTTTGTCCCTGTCGCGTTACCGTTTGATGGCGATGTCCGCATTTACCGAAACAGCGGCGGCGGCCGACGCTGCTTCGTGACCTGCTCGAATGCGCATGCGAGTTCGAGCAACTTTGCTTCACTGCAGGCAGTTCCAGTATAACTCACGTTGAACGGCACCGGCTTGGGGTCGAAACCAGCCGGAAACGCGTTCGCACCCGTTCCCTGCGGAACCGCACAAATTCGACGGAACAGTCACAGTTGGATAACCGGTGCGTGCCGCGACGTTTGCGCTGGTTACGCCTGGAATCAACAAAGGCAATCGACGTCGACACACTCGGCAAACCTTCACTTGCGCACCTCGATATGTGGTTTGAGAAAACGTCCTGTGTGCGACGCACGAACGCGCGCGATTTGCTCCGGAGTTCCCTGTGCAACGACAGTTCCGCCAGCGTGTCCACCCTCTGGCCCGAGATCAATCACGTAGTCGGCGGTTTTGATCACGTCCACGTTGTGCTCAATCAGCAGCACGGTATGCCCCGCGTTCACCAATCGATTGAGCGACTCCAGCAGGCGTTCAACGTCGGCCAGATGCAAACCGGTCGTGGGTTCATCGAGGATGTACAAGGTGTGCCGAGCGTGCTGCAGTTTGCTCAACTCGGTTGCAATCTTGATGCGCTGGGCCTCTCCGCCAGACAACGTTGTTGCTGACTGACCGAGTGTCAGATACCCGAGGCCGAGTTCGTTGAGGACCGCTATCTTCTTTTGCAAGGCGGGCTCTTTCGAAAAGAATCCGGCCGCTTCCTCGACCGACATTTTCAAAATGTCGTCGATCGTTTTTCCACGCACCGTTACTTCAAGCGTCTCGCTGTTAAAGCGCGCACTTTTGCAGGCGCTGCACGTGACTTCAACATCCGGCATGAAATACAATTGCGTGGTAATCGTGCCTTCGCCCTGGCATTCCTCGCAGCGTCCGCCCTTCACATTAAAACTGAATCGTCCCGCCTTGTATTCGCGCTCGACCGACAGCGGCGCTTCGGTGAACAGATCGCGAATGGTGTCGTAAAAGCCAATGTAGGTGGCCGGATTCGAGCGGCTGTTTCGCCCAATCGGCGATTGATCAATGTTCACCACTTTCTGCACAAACTCACCACCTTTGAGCTCGTCAAACTCGCCAGGAAGTGTGCGGGTGTCCACCAACTGCTTCCACAGTGCCTTGTACAGGATGTCGTTGATGAGCGTACTCTTGCCCGACCCCGAGGCACCCGTCACCGCAATGAGCGTGCCCAGTGGCAAGTCAACGGAAATGGATTTGAGATTGTTCTCGCGTGCGCCACGAATGCTCAAGGTGTTGCCATTCCCCCTTCTACGCTTCGCCGGCACGGCAATCGCACGTTTGCCAGACAGGAATTGTCCGGTAGGAGAGGTCGCGCACTTCATGATGCGATCAATAGACCCTTCGACAACGACTCGGCCACCGTGTACGCCCGGGCCAGGTCCCATCTCCACAATGTGATCGGCCGCGCGAATCGTGTCCTCATCATGTTCGACCACAATGACCGTGTTGCCGATGTCGCGCAATTGTCGCAACGTGGCGATCATCTTCACGTTGTCCTTGGGATGTAACCCGATACTCGGTTCATCCAATACGTACAACATGCCCATCAAGCCGGAGCCGATTTGTGTTGACAGGCGAATGCGTTGCGATTCTCCGCCCGAAAGTGTTCCCGAACGGCGATTGAAGCTCAGATAATCGAGACCGATTCCGAGCAGCAATCGAACGCGGCCTTCAATTTCCTTCAACACATGACGACCCGCATCGGCACCGCGACCGGCAGGTTTCACCGTCGCCAGAAACGCCAGCAGCTCGTCGAAGTTCATCTGACCAACGTCGTGTACTGTCTTGCCATGGATCGTGAACAACAAACGGGTCGCACGCAGACGCGAACCGCGGCAATCGGGACACGTGTGTTCCACCATCACTTTGTCCAACCAGGCTTCCATTCGCGAGTCCGCCTCGCCGCGCTGGCGATAACGCCGGTAATTGCGCTCAATGCGACGTGCAATTCCGTGAAACATTACCGTATGCCCTACGCGTTCATCACGTTTGACTTTCGCGTCAGGAGGCGCCGATATCGAAATGCGCCGCTGCTCGAGACCGAACAGGATCGCGGCGCGTGCACTTTCTGGCAATTCCTTCCACGGAGTATCGAGCGAAAACTTCAACTCGCGTGACAGGCTGTACATGATGTGCCCGTCCCACGTGTCCGGATTGTAGCGGAACGCTTCCTTTACAAAACAACCGCCGATGATACTGCGCTGCGGATCGGGAACAAGCAGATCGGGATGTGTCAGCTTGTCCACGCCAAGACCGCCGCACGTGCGGCACGCAGCCTCGGGATTGTTGAACTGAAAGAATTCAGGCGCAACGTCGCCATATACGAAATGATGCGTATGACTGGTATTGCCAACATAGAACTTCTGCGCAACACTCTTGTTTGCGCTCTTGAGTATCTCAATGCGAATCAGGCCATCACCAACCAGCAGGGTGCCCGCTACAGCCGCTTTGATTGATTTCTCTTTCTTGCGCGTTACCTCGAAACGATCAACAATGGCGTCCATGTGCCTGACCTTCGATTCATCGATATCAACTTCCTGCGAGAGGTCGACCGTCTTTCCATCGATGATTACGCGTCGGCACCCCTTCTTCCGCGTCTCGGCAAATACGACCTCCAGTTCTTCTCCGTACAGAGGAAAAGCTGGCGCTCGCAACTCAATTTCGGTGCCTTCGGGCAACGAGAGTATCGATTCGAGAATCTGGCTCGAACTCCGGCTGGGCACAATCTCACCCGAGCGTGGACAGTGCGGCTCGGCGATGGTTGCAAAGAGCAAATTCAAATAGCTGGCAACGTCCGTCATTGTGCCGACCGTCGAGCGCGGGTTGTTGCCCGTTGTTTTCTGCTCGATGGAAATTACGGGCGACAACCCATACACAAAATCAACGTCCGGTTTCGCGACCTGCGCCACGAATCGTTTCGCATAACTCGACAACGATTCCATATAGCGCCGCTGTCCCTCAGCGTAAATCGTGTCGAACGCAAGGCTTGATTTACCCGATCCGGACAATCCGGTCACGACAACCAACTTGTCGCGCGGAATCTCAACCGAAATGTTCTTCAGGTTGTGCACGCGGGCGCCTTCAACCGCGATGGTTGTGCGGGGCGCTCCGTTGCTGGTCGCCGTGTTGGCCGTCTTTTTTGCGGTCATCGAGCGCGACACACCGCTGCTGGTGGCCGGTTTCGCTGTCTTCCTGGCAGTCATCGACCTTGCTCCTCAACATGCACGAACGCGAGCTCCTGCACCGAAAGATTGCTGCGCCGCGTTAGTTGGGAGCTGATCGACACTTTTTGGATGAGGCCTAGGTCGGCGAGATATTCGCAGGCGCCCGAGGCACTTTCAATTCCGAACTTCTTGTTGAAGTATGAGTCGAGTTCGGTGACCGAACGTGCGTCACCCATTTCGCGCAGGTAGTCGAGGAGCGGCGCAAACAGCGTGCGTGCGCGGCTGCGCAGATAATCGTCAACCGCTTCGATCGCAGCCGCAATGCTGACTCGCGTTCGTTTCTTGTCGAGCAAGTCGGTGTAAATGATGCGGAAGAAGTCCGGATTCAGCTTCATCGCCTGCGGAATCACTTCGCGATCGACCAGCAGGCCCGCGTTGAGCACTTCGATTTGCGCGAGGGGCGTTGCGGTGTGCAAAAGCCACAGTGTTGTATAATGCAGGTCGCCACGAGTGACAAAGAATTTGTGCACCTTGTACAATGGGGCAAGTGCGTGTGATGCCGAGCGGAAGAGTTGAACAACAGTGTCGCGGGCGCCGATTACGCGCAGGTCGTCGTACAAACGCGCAATCGATTCATCATGCGTGTACAACAGCCGGCCCTTGGCCAGCAGTGAATGCGTGAACGAGTTGCGGATCGAACCCTCAACCATTCGCCGGAACTCCGCACGGGGCACAAGGAATGCGTGCACATTCAACCCGTCTGCGTTGAGGGAAATGTGCCCCGACTCGATCTTCTTGTCATCGATGGTGATCAGCCCGAGGTCAATGTCGGAGTGTTTCCACACCAAGTCGTGCGACAGACTGCCACACAACGCGGCGGCCAATATCGATCGGTCGTCGCGAACCTCGGCGATCAGGTCGTCGAGCGCGCGCGTAAAGCGGGCGTGCAGTTGGGCGTTTTGCGGTTCGAGAGAACTCATCAAGCGTTGATCACACCTCATCGGAGGGCGGGGGAGAACGCCGGTCGCGCTCCCACCGTGACAACCGGAATGTTCGCCTCTACCAACAGCGCATGCAATGAGGTCGCTACCGTGCGTAATGTCGGGCTATCGCTGGCCCGGCTTGGGGCGCAGTATTACCGAAACCAATGTCCATAAACGGGTCCACACACGTTTCATGTGGGCCTCGTACCCCTACTTCCGATCCCCCATATGCGGCCAGACCTCGCGTGAAACTCGAATGGAAAATGGGACGCGGCTTTGGCACGGCAAATGCCGCCATTGCAACTGCAGGTGTCACGCTTTTGGTATCGTGCGCGACGGTCGCGCCCACGCGACGGCCGGGAATACCCTCGCCCGCCGACTCAGCCGCGAGAGTTGCGATTGCCAACGAACGGACCATTGATGCGTCTGCGTTTCCCACGCAATCAGTGGCCGTTGTGCCGATGAATGTTTCAGTGCGCGACACCTCACTCGCGGTGCTGGGTGTTGGACTTGCCGACCTGTTGATCACAGACCTCACGCGCGCAAAACAGCTGATTGTAGTCGACCGCCTGCGCATGAACGCCATCATACGCGAATTGCAACTTGCCGCCTCCGGCCGGGTCGACTCTGTCACGGCTCCCCGGGTCGGGAAACTTGTACGCGCAAGGCGAATTGTTGTCGGTACCATCTTCGAACTGCCAAATGGGCAACTGCGATTCTCCACGCGTGTCGCGGATACACAAAGCAGCGTCGTTTCTCCCGCGATTGAAAACACGGGAGCTCTAAACAGTGTCTTCGACGCGGAGAAAGCGTTGGCGTTTGGTGTGCTGCAGCAAATGGGTGTCACGCTTACGCCTGCCGAGCGCGCGCAAATTGAGGTGCGGCCAACCAAAAACATTGCAGCGCTATTGGCCTATAGTCGAGGCGTTCGTGCCGATGCGCAGGGAAATTTTGCGGAAGCCGCAAACTATTATCGAAATGCGGCTCGAGTCGATCCGACATTTGATCAGTCGAAAACTCGTGCGACCGAAGCCGATGCGCGTGCGGCCTCAGTTGTGGCGAGCGCGGCAGGTGATGTCACGAATCGCCTGAGCGGAATCGCCGCTCTGGCGGGCGATGCACTCAACCGCCCGACGGTACCGATCGCCGACGCCGCAAATGCAGCGTTTACCAATAGCGTGCAGAAGGGCGCCACGATCATCATCACGGTGCGCGTTCCATGAAACAATCGACGCCATTGTCACGGCCGAGTGCCGGATATATTTCGCTGGCGTTGTTGGTGGCGCAGCTCGTCTTTGCTGACAACACCGTTGCACAGACGTCGGTGGAACTACTAGGCACAGTGCAAATCTCGCCATCGTTTACGTCCTGGTCGTTCAAGACTCCTATTGCGCAGGATTCGTTTACGGTTCGTAGCGTGACGCAGTTTGCAATTCCGGCTACCGTGTCACTGGCACTCGGTACGCGATGGGTCTTTGACGCGTCGCGCGCGTATCAGATTGGCAGCGTTGCCGTGACCGACGCCAACGGAGTCGATCGCACGCTCACGCTCAAGGGCGGAACCGATCTCAAGCTGCGCCTGGTGGGTCGCGTCAAAGGTGATCACGTGCGACTCACCGTTGGCGTGAACGCGCCTACTGGTGCAACGAAGTTGGCCGGCACCGACGTTGATGCAATCCGTATCATCGGTGCGCCGGCGCTGCGTTTACCCGTCGCGTCGCTTGGTAGCGGCTTTGGCGGAACCGTGGGTGTCGTGTTCGCGACGCAAGCCGCCGGTTGGGGACTTGCGGCGGGCACATCATACGAATTGCGTGGCAACTACTCGCCAATAGAGGCGTCCATTGCCGGTGCCGCACTGCCCACCGATCTCAATCCGGCTGACGCCGTTCACATCACCCTTGGTGCCGATCGCATTGTGCGGTCTGGGCGTGTTTCGATACTGGGTAGTGCGGATGTGTACGGCGAAGACGAATTGACAATTTCACGACGTGGTTCCGCCCCCGTGACTGGTACTTATAAATTGGGCCCGTCTCTTTCGGCGTTGATGGCGGTTGATTTTGGGGTACGCGGATTTCGTGAATTCTCGTTGACCGTTGTTGATCGATATCGCTCCGCGTTCCGGGGGATTGATGGCGCTTCGGTCGCAGGGTCGAATGGAAACTTTCTCGATGCCAACGTGCGCGCCGTGTCGGGCGTCGCGAATCATTTCGGTTTGATGTACGGCGTGGACGCGCACCTCGACTCGGGGCAGGAGGTTGACAACTCTATTGCGACGGCCGCCGTCACCACCGTCGGCGCACTGTTTGGTGTGTCCATTCCATATCGCACGAACGCCATACAACCGTACGTTCGAGCGCAATTCGGATCACTTGATACCGGACTCGCATCCACGTCGCTGGCAGGTTTTTCGGCTGGCGTGACTTTGACGGCCCGTTAACATGAAGCACTCTCTGGTTACACGCATCGAAACGCAGAAAGCGCGCGCACTGTGTGCGGCGGTGCTTCTGTTCACGTCAGCATGCCACGAGGACGGGACACTCTATGGAGTGAATGGCGGGGCCGCGCGACTTTCCATTTCCGCTTCGTCGAACGCTCCCGGCGAGCTGGTCGTGGTTGACATCGCCTATCAGCGCGTGGCAGCACCAAATGTGCCGATGACAACACAGTCATTCAGCGTCACAACAGCTGGCAATCAACAGGTCACCATTCCAATCGACCTCACGGACTGCCTGCTTGATGCGTCCCGCGTTGCCCCGCGCGAAAACGCATGTTCAATCGTCGCGGCGGTGGCGCTCAGAAGCAACGGCACAACGCTCGACAGCACAGTTGCAGGCCCCATCATCGTCGCCGTCGGCGCCATTGAAAATCTGCCACAAATCACGCTGCGCGCTGTCGGCGCTGTCAGTGTGACTGCTCCCAGCTCACTGTTCGCCGGCGACGTCGCAACAGTGACGGCCGTTGTTCGCGATCGCGAAAATCAGGTCATCACCGGGCGCGCTGTTTCCTGGACGAGCAACAATCCGGCAGTGCTCGCGATCAGCGCGAGCGGAAGCGCGACGGCGGTGGGCGCAGGTGTCGCGACAATTTCGGCAACTTCGCAGGGGACGATCGGTACCGCAAATATCACGGTCGCACCAAACATGACCATTCAGAATGTTTCGCCGGCGTCCGCGGCCAGCGACGTATCCATCGAAGCCACGGTGCACGTTATCTTTTCTGAGAATATCGATCCACTGACGGTCACGCCAGCCACGGTGCGGCTCACGCTGAATGGTGCCGGCGTTGATGTCACGGCCATTCGAATGACTGCCAGCAACATGGTTGAACTTACACCGAGCGCGCCGCTCACCGAATTTGCTTCGCCATATACGCTCACGGTCACCACCGGCGTGCGAAGCGTTTCCGGAAATCGGCTTGCTACGAACAGTACGTCAACGTTCACGACTGCCTTCTGGGATCCCAACTACACCTATCGTCTCACAAACGCGCTCCGCGGACCGAACGAATCGCTGGATGTATTAGCGAATACCTCGACTTGCTTCATGGTCGCCAATAGCGCTGCACTTTCACAGGCATTCTACTTCACGCCGTTTGGCTCGAGCGGCTATTCCACGTTTTCGAACGTTGTCAGTGGAACCACCAAGGGACTTGAAGGAGCCGTTGCCCCTTCCCGTTGTTTCATGCTTGGGCCTCCATTCACCCCCGGCCTGTTTACCGGCACATTGTGGAAGCCAACATCTGCCGCGCCGTTTTCACCGGGTCGGTATTACATGCAGAACCTGAATTTTGGCGCCGGACGTTCACTCGACATTTCACCAGACACGAGCGGACTTTTTGCGCCGCGGATGTTGCCAACGGGTAACGTGACGGGACAATTCTGGTCGTTCACGCGACTCGGCCGAATGTAAAACCTTGTCGATCGCGCGACCTGGAATCAACTACAGGGTGGATCGGACACGGCCGGTGGATGTCCTTGCACTGCAAGATTCGCCCTTCCAACTACAGTTGAATCGGCAACAGACAGTGCGGTAACTGTGATATATCCGCTTTTGGGCAGGCAACGATAGCGAAATGTGCCGGCCGATGCATCAAATGAAACCGACGCCGTATCTCCTTCGATGCGCCATAACACGGCGCGGGACAAACCAACGTTTACGTCAACGTACGGTGTGAACGATACTGCGTCAGGGCGCAATCGATCAATCAGAATATGGGGTGGAAGCAAACGAACGGACCGTACTGCAGGGGCGCCATCCAAGAGTGAAAGCACGACCGGTACCGTAATTGTCACCGGGTCTTTCTCGTGTCCAGTAACGCAGCCACCTCCAGGCGCTTTCACCTTGCGCACCAACACGTCGCGGTAGTGTGGCTTCGATACCAGCACATCGTACGTGCGACCACCGCGTTCTTGCGCTCCGTTCACGTTGAGCGGATCGTAAACCGAACTGTCCTGCTCGCGATACGATCCGTCGGTGAGTGTCACCACTGCATTGAGCGCTTGCGGGTTTCCCTGCAGGTCGCGAATGGACACGCGCACGGCATCGTATCCAACGCCGGCACACGCAAACGCAAGGTTTGACAAGTCGCAACCGTACAGAGCGACGATAGACACAACCAATGCCATCACAAGTGCGGAAGATTTGCGCATATGAGGTACACGTCATCGGAGAGAAGTTGCCGCTCGTGTAAATACAATAGGCCACAAGACTGGCCTGCGCCAGACCATCGGGGTGTGGGTGCTAATCGCCACTCAATTTCGTATCATTAGGTTATGTCACCTTCCTCCCTCTCCCGACGCGAGTTCCTGGCGCACGGCGGTGCCGCTGCTGCCCTGCTAACGTCAACGCCCGCGCTGCTGAGCGCGATGGTGCAATCCGCACGCTCGAACAACACCGCGGCCGTGCCACCAATTGGTCTGGAACTGTATTCGGTGCGCACAGAACTCGCGCGCGATCTACCCAACACACTTCGCACAACAAAGCAGCAGGGCTACGAACTCGTGGAGTTCTACGCACCGTACATGAACTGGTCGTTGTCCTACGCCAAAGACGTACGGATGATGCTCGACGACGTTGGCCTCAAGTGCAAGTCGACGCACAATGCACTCACGTCACTGGTGCCCGGCGAAGCCATGACCAAAGCCATCGAACTGAATCAGATACTCGGCACCCACTACCTCGTGCTCGCGTCACCATCGTTTACCCGCGGTTCGATCGAACAGTACAAATCACTCGCGGATCAATTGGCGTCCGCAGCAACGCTTCTCGCACCGCACGGTTTGTTGGCGGGTTACCACAACCATGACGAAGAATGGGATGTGCAAGCGAACGCAACGCGACCGATGGACGTTATTGCCAATAACACGCCCGCAGAATTCATGCTGCAACTCGACGTCGGCACGTGTGTCAAAGCTGGTGGCGATCCCGTCGCGTGGGTGAATGCGCACAAGGGACGCATTCGGAGTGTACATCTCAAGGATTGGGCACCGGGCCCGGATGCACAGGAGAAAGGGTTTCGCGTGTTGTTTAGTGAGGGAACATCGCCGTGGCAGCCACTCATTGCAGCGCTTGAATCCACAGGTGGCGTTGAATTTTATCTCATGGAACAGGAAGGCAGTCGTTACAGCGAGTTTGAGACCGCAAAGCGCTGTCTCGATAGCTGGAAGAACTTTCGGAAGAGCGCCAAGTGAAATACCCTCTGATCTTTGCGCTGACGATGGCGATTGCTGTTGCTGCTCCGCCGCGTTCCCTCGCGTTCGTGCGTTTGTACAACGGCGCCAATAGCGGCTTCACTAGAAATTCCGACTTCGTCATCCAGGACGCCGACGAATTCGCGCGACGCTGGAAGGGCGTGCTGCAAGGCGACCCCGAAGCGGCCATGCCCGAGGTGAATTTCGAAAAAACTACCGTGATGCTTGTGGCCACCGGTATTCGAAACACGGATGGTCATTCGGTGCGCGTGGATTCCGTCGTGAAGGAGACAAATGTCGTCACGGTGCACTACACGGTGACATCACCTGGCGGGCGCTGCATGAGTTTGCAAATTCTCTCCTCACCAATTGAAGTCATCAGCCTGGACAAGTTGACCGGCGCAGTGAAATTCAAAAAACACGACGTGAAGAAAGGATGTTGATGTTACGCGCGCATCGGTCACGCCAGGACCGCTGTTAAAATGTCTGTTTAGCAGTTCACGATCATTTGACACTACGCACCGCTGCCCGGTAACTTTCCGCAGCGCCTTATCTCTGTGGCCGCGTAATTCACGTGGTGCCTCAGTCAACCTTTTGCTCGCACGCACACCATGAAGCAACGCCACATTTTCGCTGCTGTTTTTTGCGCTCTGGCTTTCGCGTCCAGTGCCAACGCACAAACAGACGACAAACCGACCACGCCACTCGGCGAACAGATGAAGTTGATCAACGCGGCGTACCGCGCGCTCAACCCACTCATCACCGCGGGCAACGCCGACTCCGCGATTGCCAAAGTAGCGATCATTCACAAGGCCGCCGAACAAGCGCTCACGTTCGAACCCGTCAAGAAGGCAGATGTCCCGGCGGCCGAGCAGGAGAAGTTTGTGTCGGATTTCCGGACCACGCTCAAGAGTTTTATTGGCGACGTCGAGAAACTCGATGCCGCACTCAAGGCCGGCAAAATGGACGATGCCAAGACGCTGGTGGCGGGGCTGCGCATGGACCAGATGGACGCGCACAAGCAGTTCCGGAAAACGCCTCCGGGTGGACGGGGTGGTCCTCGTCATTTACGATCGAGGCAGTCGAGCAAATTTTCGGAGGGCATGCATGCGGCGGTCGTCGATGAAACAGTACTTCAAACGTGAGATGAAATTCATCGTGCCGGGGGTAGTTCTCGCGGTCGCTCTCGCCACGGTGTTTTCGTTGGTTGGGCATTTGGTGACGAGTCCGTTTTCGAACAGCAGCAACGCGACCCGCGACGGGGTAGCGCTCCGGATGTTAGCGCGATAGCAAACGGCGGGGCGCACTGTCAGACCGTGCATGTGAGCGTAACAACGTCGGCGGAAACCACGACGGCTGCACGGGCGGCGCTGCAAAATGCGGATTGCTTTCCTCGTTTACGGGTTCCATAAAGCTGTGCGACATCGAGTCGCGGCATTGGTATCGCAACGTTCGACACACCGATGGATCAATATCTGACCGACACCGATGTGCGTGTCCTTGGCGCACTCATTGAGAAACAAATCACCACGCCGGATAATTATCCGCTGTCGCTAAACGCGCTCGTGGCCGCGTGTAATCAGTCCAGCAACCGGAATCCCGTAGTGTCCTTTGATGATGAAATTGTGCTCGCGGCCATCACGCGACTACGTCGTGCATCGTTGTTGCGCGGAATTCAGCGCATCGATTCGCGTGTGACCAAGTACGAACACACGGCCGATGACACGCTCAACCTGGACGAACGCGAAACGGCGGTTATGTGTGTGTTGATGTTGCGCGGACCGAATACGGTGGGCGAATTGCGCACCCGCACTGAGCGGTTGGCGAAGTTTGACAATCCCGCCGAGATCGAGTCCACGCTCACGGCATTGATCGAACGCGAAGTTGAGCCACTCGTTGTCCGACTACCGCGAAGAGCAGGGCAGAAAGAGCTGCGGTACGCGCATTTGTTGTCGGGGGAGGTGGCGGTCGACAGTGCCGAGCTGTCAACGACAACCGTTGCGGTGGACGGCGCGCCAAATGATGATCGCGTGGCGGTGTTGGAGCGGGCCGTGGCCGAGTTAAAGAATGAGGTTGGTGATATTCGCCGACAGTTGGAGGAGTTTCGAAAGCAGTTTGAGTGAGTGACGGCCGAAAAACGCGCGCCAATTGTCCACTCGCGCGGCCCCGCTCGCGCTAAAGGCAGCCAATTCGTAATCGCATCAAAATCTATTCGTGGCATTTGTCACTGATCAAAATCTCGTTCGCACCACCGGGGTTAGAAGAGGCCACACCTAACCCTTGGATCATTTTATGGATCAGCAATCGCAACCGGTAGACTGCGCCAATGCGCAGGACCAATTTTCCCAGGCCGGCGCCAACGACATAACTATTCGATATTCACGCTCCGAACGCGTGCAGCAGGTTGTGCAGGTGTATTCCGATTCGCGTGCGCATCGCGGGGCCGATACGAATCAGCAGGTGAGTTCGTAAGGGGCGGGACTTGCTCGGCTCGACGCGGTGAGGATCGAAGAGAATTGTAGGGGGCGGGGCGCGTCTGGCGATTTCACCCGCACCCCCCACTCCGCCACCACCATGTGGATCACCCGCCGATAGCTCGCTCTGACCCCAGTATCAATTCCATGCTACCGGTGACGGTTGAATCGGATGCCCGCCATCATCACGAGGTCGTTGCGTTGGTCTGACTTGCCCGCGCCAATAAGTGGTTTGAAGCCGGCTACGTAATCCCGCACCTCGAGGCGAAGCCCCACGCGCCCCAGACCGAGCTCACCGCCCATCGCGCCGTAGCCGGCAAGGTTGTTGGTGGCACTCACATCGAGCTGCCGATAGTTGTACGAGCGCACGCCGGCACCGGCCCCGACAAACGGGCTAAGCGTTACGAGGCGGTCGGCAAACAGCTGCACTGGACGTGACTCAACACCAATGTCTGTCGTGAAGGCGTCCAGCTTGGACTTGTCCGCCGACTGCAGATCGCGGCTGCGCGCCCATCCGAACGTGCCGGTGATGGCGACCTTAGGCCGCACCAACCACGACACCTGAACCGCTGTGACCTGCGCATCCTTTAGGAAGTTTCGCTGATTGCCCGTTGGCACGAATGCGCCACTTGTGAATCGAATCTCATGTGATGTCGCTGATGTGTCCTTTGTCTGAGCCGATGAGGCGGCAGATATTCCCAGTGACAGAGCCAGCGTTCCGGCGACTGAAACGATCACTCGGCCGCGAAGATGCGCGATGCGCACGACCAAGGATGCAGATGAGATGGACATGTTCAGATTCCTCTTGAATGTGTGAGGCAGATCGCGGATGAGCACTTTCGCTCAGCCGGTCTGCTCGCTAGTGTATCAGTGTATTATGTACACAGTGAGAGTGTATCATATACACAGTTTCACGCTTGTCAACAGTTTCTTTGGCGGGGCGATATGGCCGGACGAAAAAAACGAGCGGGTCATGAGGGAAGTGAGGACGCCGAAAGCACGTCGCACGCGGCCGTACAGCTCACTCACGACGACATCATGCAGGCCTCGGCCCGCGTTGACCCGGAGCTTCGTCGCCGGAGCGAGCTACTATGGGAGGATCGCTCGACGCCCACTCGCGGCCCAAAGCGAGGCGTCACGCCGGAAGACGCCGTGCAGGCCGCCATTGAGATTGCCCAGGAAAACGGCCTGGGTGCCGTAACCATGCAGGCCGTTTCGGCGAAGATCGGATTCACCACAATGGCGATTTACCGCTACTTCCCGAACAAGGAGGCGCTCACCGACGCGATTGTGGATGCGGGCATGGGAAGTCCGCCGCTCCCAGCCGAACCACGCGCACATTGGCGTGCGGAAGTCACCGCTTGGGCGCATGCGAAGCGTGCGATGATGTGCGCGCGTCCATGGATGGCCGAGTTGCCGTTTGTGGCCGCGCCGCACGGGCCGAATTGGCTGCGGTGGTTGGAGGCGATCACCGATCCGTTTTCGAAAACCGGATTAAGCGCCGCGGATATTGGTCAGATGATCAGCATCGTTGAGGGCTACACACGCGGCGCGTCTGACACGGCGGTTTCACTCGCACGCGCACGAACGCGCGGCGTGTCCGAAGCGGAGTGGGCGGCTGCCGTTGGTGCCGATCTTGGTCGCGCAATTGGTGATTCGCGTTTTCCAAAATTTGCAGCGCTCATTTCCGCACCATCCGATGGCAAAGCACGCAGTATGGAAGAGTCATTCGCCTTTGGATTGCAGTGCGTACTCGACGGAATTGAGATGTATATCAAGTCGAATATTCACGCGTCCGTCGAGCCCATTTGATTGTTCCGCATTTCTCAGTCCTTCTCAGTTTTTTCGGTGGTGCTCAGCGTTCCGTTGTCAATCGATCTCGCACCTCGCGCAAAAACTCTGCGGCATACCGAATTCAGATACGCGACAAGATGCCTCGAACTGCTGAACCGCTGAGAACCGCGGAGAACCGTGGAGAACCGCGGAGAATTGCGTGAAATACCGAGAAGAATTCTGAATCCTCGCGCAATCTACCGATCCGAATTGCGTACATTCGCCAGTGCGGAGCGATGCTTCCGACCTACGCTGCGATGCATTTCGACGGGGCACCTGGCGGCACTAAATTGGCAATTCGGTGACGCTGCTCGGCGGCAGGAACGCAGCAATTGTGTGGCAATCCTATTGTTGAGTATGACTTCGGCACCGATCCGCAAATGTCACACTTTCTACCGAGACGCCGGTAGCCGATGCTGAAATCCGGGGTAATAAAATGACGCTCGGCGAGTGTCCGTGACGCCAGCATGTTATCCTCTCAGGTGGAACTAATTTTGGTCAGCTGCACGGCCTGTTGTTGCAACGCCGTAACTGCCCGGGAATCGCAACCACACCCAAGGTTCTGCATGTTCAAAGCTTCATCGACTGCTGTGAAATTCCTGATACGCTTCGCAACAGTATTGGCATGTGTTGCATGCAGCGGAAAAGTTGACGGGCCGGGTGAGAAACCAGTTGAGGTGCCGGCTCCCGTTCCGACCACTCTGGTGGCAGGCACCGTACAAGTGTTTGATGCCGAACTGAGTTCGGTTCTGATCGTGGCGCCATCGGTCATTGTCAAAGATCAGAACGGGAATGTCATGGCCAACATCTGGGTCAAGTGGTCGGTCTCTTCTGGCAGAGTTGAGAGCGACTCATCGCTGACGGACGGCAGCGGCAAGGCAACTTCGGGCGCGTGGACGCTGGGCACTGTGTCCGGCCTGCAAACGGTGAGCGCACTGGCCGCAGGGATTTCAGTAGTCGCGATGAAGGCCAAGGTTGTACCGGGTCGCATGACTGGATTGGTGACCGTTTCCCCGACGATCACCGGCGTCGTCGGGAGTAATGTCGCCACACCACCGTCGGTCAAAGCGGTCGACGTGTACGGCAACGGGGTGCCGGAAATTTTCGTGCAATTCGCGAAATGGAACGGCGACGGCAGTATTACTGGCAGCGGACAAACCACAGATGAAAACGGTATTGCGACGGTCGGTTCGTGGAAATTGGGCCCGAAAACCGGCACGCAATCAATTCGCGCAGATGATAGCCGGACCGGCGCAACCACGATGATGTTTGCGACTGCGTTGCCAGCCCCGGCAACCCAGTTTGTCATCATTGACGGCAATGCACAAACGGGGCAAGCGGACAAGCGGTTGTGTACGTCGCCTGTTATTGCGGTACGCGATCAGTTTGGAAACGGTATTGGACAAGTTCCAATTGTGTTTACCCCCGGTGCCGAAGGTGGTGCGGTTACTGAAGGTTCAGTTGTGAGTAGCGACGGCACCGGTTACGCAACGGTGGGCACGTGGACGTTGTCAGGTAGTGCTACGCAAACGTTGGTGGTCACGAGTCCTTCACTTCCCGGTTTGTCGGCGATACTCACCGCTACCGTTGCGCCCGGCTCCGCGTATTCGGTGTGTGCGCGTTTTCTCGGTCCCGGCGGTACGCCGCGTCAGCGACAGGCCGTAACAACTGCTGTGCAACGCTGGCAACGAGTGATCTCCGGACACGTGCAAACAACACCAATCACTGAGCCCGCGAACCGTTGCTTTACTGGTGCTCCAGCAATCAATGAAGTTGTGGAAGATCTGCTCGTGTTCGTGCAGATCACAGCGATTGATGGGCCTGGAAACGTGGTCGCACATGCAGGTCCTTGCACGATTCATGTTCCATCGGGGCTCACGCAGTCGGGAGTGTTGCAGCTCGACAGCACCGACATGGAATTGTTGTTGGGGCAGGGTACGCTCGACAACATGGTGACGCACGAATTCGGTCACGTGCTGGGTTTCGGCACACTCTGGAGTTCCAGTGCGCGTACTCTGTTAAGTGGCTCGGGAAGTGGAGATCCGTTTTTTACGGGCGTGTCCGCACGCGCACAATTCGCGCAGCTGTTCAGTGCATATGCGGGTAACGCGGTTCCAGTTGAGAATACCGGCGATGTTGGCACGCGCGATACACATTGGCGTCGCAGTGTGTTCAACAATGAATTGATGCAAGGTTTTTCGTTTCCAATCATGCCCATGAGTGCCGTGACGGTAGGATCCCTTGCTGACTTGGGATACACAGTCGATCTGACAAAGGCCGATCCATTTACGTTCACGACTGCCCAGCGAGCGTCGACGATGCGCGCTATGGAATTCGTAAACGATGTCGCAGATAACGAGATCGTAGGCTTTGACAAGAACGGACGACGACTTCTGGTTCGTGCGGCGCGGAATCCATTCACGCGGAAATAGTGAGGGTGCGTTAGTTCCGGTTTTCTGCCAGTCTGTGCGCGCCGAGTAGACTCGGCGCGGGTGCCGAGCGTAGGTTGTTATGGAGTGAGGTGACGGTGCACTGACGCGCCGAACTATGCTCGCTCCATGACCAAGACACGCCATTCTCTGAGGCCGGCCCGCATGCTCCCAGCGACCGATTTGATGACGGCCGAACAGTTGCTCACGTACGATGCGCGCGGCCAGCGCACGGAGTTGGTGCGTGGTCGGTTGGTGGTGAAAGAGGCCGCCGGTTATGTGCACGGGAGTATTGCTGCACGCGTGCTCGTGCGCATTGCGGTGTTTCTTGAGACTGATCAACGCGTGCGATCGGCCGCGCATCCACTTGGCGATGTGCTCGCGGCAGAAACGGGGTTCACGCTGCAGCGCCGCCCCGACACAGTGCGCGCGCCGGATGTCGCGTTCGTGGCGAGGGAGCGGATACCAATCGAGCGCGCGGGATTCGCCGAAGTCGCGCCCGATCTCGCGGTGGAAGTGTTGTCGCCGGGTGATCGCGCGGGTGAAGTACTTGCGAAGGTTGCTGATTGGTTGAATGCCGGCACGTCGCTTGTGTGGGTGATCGATCCGGCGCGTCGCGTGGCGCGCGTGTATCGCGCGGATGGAACGGAGTCGATTGCGCATGACGACTCGGCGCTCGAGGGCGAAGCGGTGCTGCCTGGGTTGGTGATGCCGTTGGCGGTGTTGTTCGTGTAGCGCCCGTTCGACAGGCCGATCGGCAATCGTGATATCCAGGCAGACACAACGCCAGGCGGCCCTTGCGCTCTAAACTATCATTTAATAGTATGACAATGTAGTTAGCGCTTCATCGTCTCTTTCCACCCGCCCCGTCATGAAGGCGCACTGGTTCTTTATCCTCCTCTCCGTCTCCGCGGCGCCGCGTTATGGCACAGCCATACAGGACGACGTGCGTGAATTGAGCGACGGCAGCGTACGCCTCTGGCCCGCCACGCTGTACGGTTCGCTGGAGGAACTCGTCGAACAGAAATGGCTTGAGGAAGTGCCCGACGACGAACGTCCCGAAGGAATCATCGGGCGCGAGCGCTTTTACCGCATTACGCGCGCTGGGCGTGCTGAACTCAAGCGTGAAGCTGCACGCATGGAATCGCTGGCACGGGTCGCGCGTACGCGTCTCGCGTTACGTGAGGCGTAAGATGATGAAGCGCAAGTATCGCTCGGCACTGAGTGAGTTTCGGCGCATGAGGCATAAATGCTGACCAGCATTTATCACTTGGCACTGCGTCTGCTTCCGACTGAATTGCGTCGCAAACATGGCGCGGAAATGGAGACATTGTTCGCGCGTGAACTCGAACACGTGCGTGCACTCGGAAACATACACGTCGCTGTTGTTGCTGTAGAGGGCACTTGGGATGTGGTTCGGCGTTCCACGTACGAATTAGTTCGTCCGGGAGAAATTCAAATAGGAGACTTGCACATGGCACTGCCCACCACGCGACAGCTGTTGCGTCGTCACGCGTTTTCATTTTCTACGGCGTTCGTGGTACTGACCATTTTGCTGCTGTTCCCGTTCGCGAGTCGGCAAGTTCTGCCATTGAATGCGAGAGGTGCTTCGGCCGGCAGCATCGCACAGGCTTTGCTGCTCGCGCTGCCATTTACCGCGGCGATGACTATCCCGATGTCCGTTCTGGTGTGCGTGCTCTACGAGTTCACTCGCCTTGGTGCAGACGGAACACTCGCTGCCGCGCGGCGCGTGCGACACGGTGTTCGTCGGCTGGTTGTTCCGGTTATTGCGGCGGCCACAGGAGTTACGGCAATCGCATTTGTGGAGACTGCGGAGATTGTGCCTCGCGCAAACGAACGGTTGGCAAGTGTACTCGCCGGCGCCGCGGTGGCGCCTGGTGATCGTTCGATGACGATTGCCGAGCTGCGTGCGGCCATAAAGAACGTCGAGCCGCGCGACGGATCACGTGCTCGTTCACTGACACAGTCATACGAGATAGAAATTCAGAAGAAATACGCGCTGCCTGCGGCTTGCCTGGTTCTCGCGATCGCCGGTATGGCGGTGGCCTTCCGCATTCCGCGCGGGGGTTCGGCGCTCGTATTTGGCGGAAGCCTCATCTTCTTCGGCGCGTATTACGGCTTCATCATGACCGGTGAATCAATGGCCGACCAGCAGACGGTTTCGCCTTTTGTTGGCGTGTGGGCAGCTAACGCGTTTGTGCTCACCGTTGCACTGCTCGCCATGTTGCGGCGCCGATCGGTGGAATCGAACAGCGACGCAGCGATGGTCACATGAGCGTGCGGCGTTAGCAAGTCAGTTTCGCAGCCGATCGAAACGAAACGATTTCGGCAGGCGAAAGATTCACGACAAATGAAACAGAGCCTGATTCGCAAGTTCGAATCAGGCTCTGCCTTTTTTCTCAGTCATACTGTCCTGTCAAAGTCAGTCGACAACCAGCGTGTATGCTGTCCGTAACTGTTGAACGCTTCGTGTACCTGTGTGCGTCGCTAGACGTTCAGGGAGCTGCGTTGCAGGTTGCATGGGTCAAAACGCGCCGGCGTCGTAATACGCGCTGCCCTGCCGACCACCGGACACCATGTAGCCCGAGAAATGATTGATGTCAAAGCGCGCTTCATGCGTCTTGATTTCAATCGGAAACAGTTCGTCCAGCAGCGAGAGACCGGTCAACAGGTTGAGCTGGCGTGGATCCTTGAAGTAGCCGCCGTTGAGCGTTCCCTTGAAGCCGGAGTGATCCCACGATGTACCTTCGAGATCCTGGCGGAATGACAGTGGTTTGAGAAACTTCGTGCCGTGCGGTTGAAAGTCGTACGCGACAGATTTGCCCGGCAAAACATTGACGGTAATGACCAATGATGTACCAGCGATGGCGCCCGATGGAACATCAATGCGAAGACCGGCTTCTTCCATTTCAAGTCTGCCACCGTTTGCCCGGGTAACGGTGAAGGTCCGCGTCATGGCGCCAATTGCACGATCACGCTCAAGTGCCTTGGCCGGAATCAACAGGCCGGTCACGGTGCTAATCAGATCGCCAATCAATCCGTTCTTGGGCGTGACGTCGGGCGCCGTGATTGAACTGTCGGAACAGGCTGAGGTAAGCGTGGTGAGGGCAAGCGTAGCAACCACACCGGCATTGCGAGCGATACGGAACGTGCGTGCGAAACGTGACAACAGCGGGCGTGAGAACGACGGAAGCATGGGGAGTCTCTCTACAGAGTGCGATCAAGCGGGGGGCTCTGATCGACCAAGGCGCTGGCACAAGTAGGACGACCGAGTAACATCAAAATCGATCACGTCTGGCATACTTTCGCACGTTGTGATAAAAGAATGTTTGCTGTGACGGTGAACGCGAGGTGGTTGCGTGCGTTCATGGTCCCCTCTGTGATGGTTGCTCGAAAACGCAGCGATGAGGATGCATTTCTGCGAGTGTCAAGCGTCAAAAGTGTTGGTGTCGCGATACAGAACTACGTGTGGCGCGGCCGCCACGCGGCGCGACTCGGCGGCGAAATCCAGGCGCGACCTGAACTGCACGTAAACCAATGTGCCAGTGGCGGCATTTTCATTTTCAGTGGCTCGAACCTTTCGCAAGACGAAACGCCGCCATGAAAACAACGTCGTTATGTGTTTTGGATTCGCCGACACCGGTAAGGCGGTCGCGACTGCGCGCCCATCCGAACGTGGTGGTGTTTACAAACGACGATGAACCACGTATGACAACTGCGCAGTGCGCAGCGCGGCGTCTTTCAGTGCGTTACGTGCTGCACCGGTTGGGACCAGCGCACCATTGGAGGCGCGGAATTCACCGCGCCATGCGCTCGTGCGCTAAAACTTGAACCGCAACACCGCAGCGGGACCGGTTACATAAGACCACTCTGCACCAATGCCAACGACGGTCGCCGCTGTTTTCTTATCAACAGTGCCAAGATCGAGGGTGAGCCCAACCAGACCGTCAGGGAGTACGCGGAACTCCGGATCTCCGGCTCGATACGACCAGCCAGTAGCGTTTGATCTGAGAATGCGGTCATTTTGCTCGAAATACCCACCGCCTCCGACATAGGCAACAACGCGCCTGCCGCCGTTAGTCGTGAGCAGCAAATCTCCCCCGAGCAGCGGCGTAGTGGATTTTCTACCGGTATCCTCGTAGTCGGAGTGTGGAATTTTGAAGTCCATCGTCTCGGGGGCGTCGGGTATTCCGGCAAACCCGAAGCGTCCGCCAAAATGTTTACCGGTCACGGTGGCCGTCGCCGAGATCGAAGTCCACTCCGAGGTATGAGCACTGCTTCCGACGGAGAGCGACAATGCCATCTGTGCGGACAAATTCACCGGGGACAAAGCGGCGACGAGCAGCGTAACTGTGAGGGGAATGAGTTTCATTGCGAGTGTTGTGTGAACGATCGGCTGCAATTCGCGCAGGGTTTGATAGCCTGACTCTTTGGAGACCGTGGCAGTCACATCACCTTCCGCTCGGCACCTTTGATCGGCAACTCGGCAGTCTTGCTGACGTGGAACGTCTGTAGCGTTCCAGGCAAGCAGCGGCGGAACTCATCCAATGCTCCGTGTAAGGTCCAGGAATACACGAGGCGCGCTGTATCGCTTCAGCCGGCTTTCCGCGCAAAGCCCTGACCTCCAACGCGAATCCATGTGACAATACCCGCATCATTCCGGATAAACTCGACTGGCGTGCCATCCTGTGCCGAGAACGCGAGGTCGGGCGCATAAAAGTTGAGCGCATTCACACCGACCACGATGCGACCGTTGGCCACACCCACAACGATCGGATTGGTATCACCGAGATAGTTGCCGATGTACTCCGATGCTTTCGGTTGCGTTGACAACGGCGTTGTGTGCGCCGACAAATCTTCGTTAATGCCGCGATAAGCAATGTGCTGATTTGGCGTGAGTTCGAGATTCTCGTATGCTTTGAGCAGAGCTTTCTCCACCTTCTGATTCAACCGCCACCCATCGGTGTGATTGGTGAGCACTGCAAACGCCAAGCGTCGTTCCGGAACAAGTTCAAGCAACAGACGATGTCCCGCGACGGCAGTACCACCATGCGTCGCGGTCATCACGCCGCCAACTTTTCGAAGGTGCCAGCCAATTCCCATCCAGTCGTCAGTGGGAGCCTTAACGACTTGCGGCTGACGCATCACCGCACGGTTTTGCGGAGTAATGACTGGCGCTTCTTTTGCGGGCCCATCGTTCAGGTGGAACGCGGCGAAACGCATTAGCTCTGCAATACCCATGGCGACGCCGCCCGAGGGAGTGGTTGACCCCATTGTAAACGTGCGAATTACCGTTGGAGCACCGTTCGCTCCCGGTTGATGTCCAACAGCCAGTCGGCGCGTTGCAATTTGATCAAGTCGTGTTGACGCTTGCACGAGTCCGAGTGGCGTAAACACCAGCTGACGGAACGCGCGGTGAATGTCAGTTGCCGCTGCGACCTCGACGATCCGTCCGGCCAATGCAAAGCCGGCGTTCAGGTAGCTCCACACTGCTCCCGGAGGCGCCAGCGAATTGAGTTTCTGCATCGACTCCGCAAAACGCGTGAGCGTTTCCACGCCAACATCCTGCACCGGAACAGGTCCGTTAAGGCCAGTTGAGTGTGTAACGAGATGACGCAGTAACATCGCTCGGCTCGAGTCTTCACCGCCAGCACTCCAATTCGGCAACCACGTTCGCACGGGACTATCGAGATTGAGCTTGCCTTGCTGGACAAGGCTCATGACAGCAGTAGCCGTTACCGTTTTCGAAATTGAGGCAAGCGAGAAGATTGTGTTTTCGTCAATTGGTTGCGGATTTTCAATGTTGGTTACACCAAACCCGCGATGCGTGAACACACCGTCCTTGAAAACGCCGAGTGCGACGCCGGGAATTTTGAGTCGCGCCATCTCTTCTTCGACGACGGCTGCTGCCGTGCCGAATGCGTCTGCAACGGAGTGCGACGCAGCGTTCACGCGAGTGATATCGAACTTCGCCAGCGACAGGCTTGACGCGGCCGCGCTGGTGATCAGAAAATCACGTCGGTTCATGCGGATTCATCTGGGTGCGCAACGTTGCAAGAAATGGGTGCCATGCCCGGGCAACAGTAACCGCTCGCGCGTCAAGTAGCGACAGTTCTACCTTCGGCACCCTTAATTTGCGCCCCCCAGCAAGACGCCGATGCGTGCGGTATCAACATCAACAGGGGAGGGGTTGCCGAAAGGGATTCAGCGAGTTTTAGTCTGAGGAGATCGGTAGATATTGGCACTATCGGAAGGACGAAGTTAGCGCCCACACCGACGTGGTCCGATTCACACCTTTCCGAATCCACCAAGACATGCGCACTCAGGAACAATGCCAGATATGCGCGACACCGCTTGCTCCGCACGAGCTGCGCGCCGGATTTCTGTGTGAGAGACCGTCATGCCAGTGGCAGTATCGTATCCTACCGGCACATCGCCGATGCAAAGTCTGCGCGCGACCACTCGCCGGGCCCATCAACCCGAGTCCTGTCTGTTTACGTGCGGAATGCTGGCGTGTGTTCCACGTCGATCGCGTGCAGGCGGCAAAGGCCGAGCGGCAGCACGCGCTCGAGACGCAAGTCGAGGTCTGGTTTGCGCCGGCTCTGGCCGCGCACGTACACGCAAACGTGCACGCGAACGATACGTCCGTCGCGCCCGACGCCATGTCGTACCGCATTACCGGAATTCCGTCGAACCCCGCGATCGCACACGAGCTGCCGCGCGCACGTCGCGAAATTTTTCGCGCGCATCTGACTGAAGTGACGCAAGCGGCGTTCGCGTACCGTGACGAGGTCGCGCGCAATGAGGCAGAGCCGTATTCACGCCTTCCAGTCGAGCCCGAAATACCGGAGGTGAACGCGGTCGTGGGTGCGGCCTGCGGGCAGTGCCGCGGCAGCTGTTGTACCACAGGATACAATCACGCCTTCATCACATCGCGGACAGTCTTTGTGCATCTCGCAGACAACCCGCGGCAGTCCGCCGATGAAGTCATTGCGACGTACGAGTCGTACGTCCCCGAGCGCACGCTCGACCCGGGCTGCGTGTATCAGCAGGAAACAGGATGCGCGCTGCCACGAGACCTCCGCAGCGACACATGCAACTGGTTCTTCTGCGAGGGGATCAAGGATTTCCAGCGCGATCAGGCGACCGACGTGCCCGTGCGTGCATTTTTCGTGCAAACCGCGAACGGCGAGCCGGATGAGGGCCTGCTCGCCACCGCGAGCTTCGTGCAATTGCTGAGGCGTGCACCAGCAACAGCCACAAGTCCGGAGTTCGCGCCGTAATGTTCAGAACGCGATACTCGCCCGACGCTCCCTCAATTTTTGAACGCTCCATCTGAGCTATATGTTGCCGCCGGAGATGCCACGCGCGCCCGCAATCGCATGAGCACCGCCGCCGTAAAGAAGCCGATGACGCCGCCGGCAATTGAACGAAAAATGGCGTTCGTATCCATCGTGATGAACCAACCCGCAAATCCGCCTACCAATGTGCCCAACACAGTGCCCACCATCACTCGGCCAAACGATACGCGGCGCAGCAGTGTCCACCCGGCGATCGGCAAGAGGAACGCGCCAAGCGGCGCACCAATTTCCGCGCCAATAACAAACAACGATCCACTGAAGACACTGCGTACTGTTCCGTCAATAATCGCCGCAACAGCAACCGCAGACAGGCCGCCAGCGACTGCGCCCGCAAACGCACCCAACGCCGTGAGACCGAGCGTGACCTTCGCTCGGCGCGCCAGTGACGCGCCTGGTGAAAACACGAGGGCCGTTGTCTGATTGGTCATGTTGTGCACACGATAGAATCAAATCACGGCGGCGTCATTGCGGCAGAATGCTGAATACATGACAAATTGATGAAGAAGCGAAGGGGCATCGCCTGAGTTACGAATAACCACGAGGCACCCAGTGTACAGGTTGGAGATTGCCTGCCTCTGCAGCAGATTGCGATCATGAAACCACCGGCGGTCTTCCTGCAGTACCTGTTGCCAAAACAGGTGCTGACCGCGCTCGCTGGCAAACTCGCGTCCGCCAAAGCCGGGGCCCTGACTACTTCGGTGATCCGATGGTTCGTTCGCAAATATCGTGTGGACATGAACGAGGCGGCCGAGTGTGATGTCACGCGTTACGGAAGCTTCAACGAATTCTTTACGCGAGCGCTCAAGGCGGGGCTGCGACCCATCGCGCATGCGGCGCTCGTATGTCCGGTTGACGGCGCCATCAGCCAATGCGGCCCGCTGGATGGCGGCCAGATTGTGCAGGCCAAGGGGCACGCGTACTCGACGACTGCGTTGATCGGTGGCGATGCGTCACTCGCGGCGCAATTTGCTGATGGCCATTTCGCCACGATCTACCTGAGCCCGCGCGACTATCATCGCATTCACATGCCGTGCGACGGGCAGTTGAC
>JBDUBA010000319.1:0-33824 GCA_040004335.1 Gemmatimonas sp. | reverse complement strand
GGAGAACTGCACTCGGGCACGCGGCCGTTTGCGGGGACGTCGATAGGGCCATACCAGGAAGTTAGGATATCACGATATCACGAAATCACAATTCACTATTTTACGATTTTACGATTCACGATTCACGATATCGCGATATCACCTTTTCACGGCCGATACAGCCACGACGACGCTCGCGGTCCTGTACCGTTTCCATATCCACCAGTTATCAACACGCGACTTCCGCTCAGCATTGCCACCGCTGAAAACTGACCCGCCATTCGTGCATCGCCGCCGACTGTAACAAACATATTCGTGCGCGGATTGTACGTTTCGGCCTGCGGCGCACCGCCCGCCAACAACAGTTCGCCATTGGGTAGCTGCACCATGGTGCCCGCATGTTTGTACCGGCCATGTTGCATTGTGGGTCCGGCGGTGAAGGTGCCAGACTTCGCATCAAAAAATTCGGTCGTGTTGTACACGCCGAGGTCGTCGCGTTCGTCGGAACCGCCGGTGATCATCACGCGTCCGTCCCGCAACAAGAGTGCATCGTGTTTGTGGCGGCGCACCCGCATGTCGCCGACGCGACTAAAGCGACCCGTCGATGCATCATACACTTCGGCGGACGCAAACAACGTGATATCCGCGCGACGACCGCGATGCCCACCCGCAACAAGGACGCGTCCGTCGTTGAGACGAACGGCAACGTGACTTTCCCGCGCGACTGTCATGTCACCGGTGGCGGTGAATCTCCCCGTTGCGGGATCATAGAGTTCGGCACTGGAGAGAAACGTCCAATTTGTGCCAACGCCGCCTGTGATCAGCACTTTTCCATTGTTGAGCAATACCGCGACATGACCGGCGCGTGGTGTTTGCAGCGGGCCCGTTGCAGTAAACGCATTCGTTGCAGGATCGAACAGTTCGGCCGCTGACGTCGTGGAATTTCCATCGCCGTATCCACCCACGATCAACACTTTTCCATTGCTCAGTAGAGTTGCCGAATGGCTGTGCCGTATGTTGATCATGGCACCTGTTGCTACGTAGCGCTCAGTGGCGGGGTTAAAGATTTGCGCACCCAATGACGCGCTCGTTTTATCGGTGAATCCTCCGGCTACGAGCACACGTCCATCTCCGAGCGTCGTCGCTGTATGTACAGCGCGGGGCACACTCATGTTCTCGGTCGCTGCGATCGTACCCGCGAACGCGAGTACGAGTGATGTGATGAACGCGGAAAAGGGTGAGAACATGAGTTGCACTGGCGGTGCCCCGGAATTCAGTAAAGCGATCGCTGACTACACAATTGTTTGATGCCGCTCGCCACTCTGTTGTTTCACTGAATCAGAATTTTCGTCCGTTCAAGTGTCCAACCAATTTTCGGATCGGCGTCGCGGTACATGAGATACACGACGCCGCCTTTGCCGAAACCTGCAATCGATCGTTCGAGTGGCATGCGTACGCGATGCGTCAACACGCCTTTGTTATTCACGACATCGTACACCAGTTCGCCGTGCTTCGATTGTGCGGAAGTTGACGGAAGTATCCAGATGTTTCCGTCGGCGTCGGCTTTGACGGCGTCCTGCCGAATTGGTGGGTAGTAGTCTGGAATTTCGCGGGGCTCGACTTCACGTTCGAGCTGCTTTGGTTGATTCGCCTTCGAGTTTGGCGGGCCGGTTGCCCCTGATGATGGTACAGAGCGAACCAACAGCGGCATCGCATCCGGATCCTTTTCCCGTTTTTCACGGGCGGCGCGCAATGAGTCGATCAGTCCCTGCTTGTCCGCATCGGTGAGGCGCTTCCAGTCAAAGGGGATTTTGGGCCCGGAGAAACGCGAGCCATCAGGCCGAACAAAATCGATGTGATAGTCATTGCCGCGCACGATTGCGACCGATCCGTCGGCGAGCGGCGCCCACTCGTCAAATGATGGAAGCGGATTGATTACGTGCGTCATTACGTATTCGTCGCCGACTTTCGCCGAACTAGTACGCCTGCTTATCCGGCGCAACATCTGGCCCAGCGTATCGACGGTTCGCGTCTCAAAGTTCGCACGTACCAACGGTTGGGAATCCGGCTGCACAGTCTCACCCGTCTTTCGGTCCAGGGCATCTGGTGCCTGTCCCAGATACAACAAGTTTCCCTTGGGGTCCGTGCCGCTTGCCCGATACGCAAGAGAGCTCAGATCACGCGGCTTTGGTGCCGCGACCACGCGCGCCACAACTCCCGTTGGGTCAAGCACCAGCAACGACAGCGCTTCGGCGTCCACGAACAATGTCGAGTCGCCAGTATACGGAATCATAGGTGCCGCAAATCGTCCGTATCCCTGTCGGCCAGCTGACACAGAATCGAGCACCACTGATTTATTCGTCAACTTCGAATCGAGCACCGACAGCTGTCGCCGACGCGCATCGTTCACCAACAACTTTCCATTCGCGATCTCTCGCACACCGAGAATGGTCCCAAACGTGTCCGCTGACTTCGCAGTTGGCGGAGAAAGCTCGCGCACCGGAACGGGTGTCTGCGCAGAGACAGTGCCAGCACACAACACAGCGAGGCCTGCCGAAATCAGTCGGGAAGTGATTGCGCGATTCAAGAAGTCTTATGGCGAAGGGTGGGCGGGAAGCGAAGCACGAACAATCAAGCAATTGTGACCGTTGATACAATCAACCGCGAACGAAGATCCCTACTTGATTCCGACCGTCAACGCGTACTTCGCCCGACCATCTCCTTTGGCGTCCACGAGAATGGTGTATTGGCCATCGGCCGGCAGCTGACCGCTCCAACTGACTTGCAAGTCGGCCACCACGCGCGCGCCGCCATCGGTTCCGCCCGGTCCAACAATTGTAAACGTCGCCGGCGTACCACTCGTGCGTTGCAAGTTCAGCGTGAGTGTTTGACCGCTTCGGGCATCGAACGTCCAGCTGTCCGGAAATGCGAGATCCGCACTACCGGTGACCGTCGCCGATGACGCACCCCGCGTAAATCGAATGGGTTGCTGCGTCGGTTTGATTTCGTGCGTTTCCAGATTCTCAATCGTGCTGCCAGTCCGTGCATACCGTTTTCCGGTATACGCATACGCAACGTGATCAACAATGGCGGCGTTGTCGCGCGCGGTTGCGGTGAGGTCACGATAGCCGTTGTGCGACGATTTCGTCTCCGATAGCACGTATCCTTCCGCTTGCAGCAACAACTCGAGCTTCGCGTCGCGCGTGCGATACACCCACTGTGAACAATTTACCTGTCCACATTCGCAGGCGTTGGCCGACGTCAGCAAATATTCCGGTTGTTTATCGCCGTTCAAGTCAACCGCGCGCGCGTAGAAATTGAACTCCGATTTCGTGGTGCACTCACGCATCGCCGGTGAATCAGCGTGCAGCTGTTTTGCGAGGCGTTGCATGATGGGCCGAGGCACTGTCGCTTGCGCTCCGGCAACGCGCGGCGCGGCAAGCAAGATTGCGGTGAAAACAGTCGCAACCAAAACGTTCGCGGCGAAAACGCTCGCAACGAAATTGGTCGCTGCAGAAATGCTCGCGCCGATGACCGCTGCCGCGAGAGAGGTTGCGCACGTGCACACTCTTGTCAGATGCACGCGGCTCACGAACACGTCGTCACCGGATTGCCACAGCGCGAATTCTTCGCAATCCATCCCGTGTTCGTTTTGTATTTCACCTGCAGCCAGTCGCCGCGACAACTCACCACACTCACTTGCTCTTCGTCACGCAATTTGACAACTGCTACGCCGGACGCACCTGGTGTTGCACGGAGCGTTGCCGCACCACGAGCCCGTACGGCCACAAGCGACGCAAACACCCAGCCTTCACCTTTGAACGATGCGGTTCCGTCAACCGAACGTACTTGTCGAACACGCAACCAGTCTCCCAACGTACCCGTGATGTCGAGCTCGGAATCAGAATCGGTAATCGTTGATGCAATTTTGGACTTGGCATCTGGCGCACTCCGAACGTTGGCGCCTTTCGGATCCGGATCATTCACATAAACAGTTGCGGCACAAACCACCGGCGCCGCTGGTGTCGGTTTTGGTTGTGCGTGCGTAAATCGCGCAACACTTACCGTTGCCCAAACAGCAACAAACACCAGAAACTTTCTCGCAACCGTCGTAATGAATCGCTGCAACGTTTGACCCGGAGTGAAAATTGAAGTGTGACCAGCTCGCCAAAAACCGCCTTCAATTGCAGATCGCTTTCGTCCGAAAAGTCCGCAAAAGTCCCTGAAAGTCCAAAGGCAGTTAGTCGGTTAAAGCTTTTGCTTTTGAGCTATCCGACGCGATCGGAAGCAATAGGAAGCGATCCAACGAATCTACTCTCAGCCTAAACACCAACCCAATTCCAACCAAGTCCAGTGCAACATCTTGTGTCCCGCTGCCCCGAAGCGGAAAATCCTCACATCAGCGCTCGCCGGTCCCAAAAGTCCGACCCAGGAAGATCCAGACATGACCACCATCGAAATTCCAACGCCCGATCCGCGCACGTTTGACGACCTCGCTCGTCCATTCGCGGAAGCCATTGCCGCGCAGTACGCCGTCAAGCGCGTGATCGGCCGCGGGGGAATGGGCGTTGTCTACCTCGCGCGCGATCGGCGACTGGATCGCCTTGTGGCCATCAAGACGCTGCTTCCCGAACTCGCTGCCGACGCAATGGTGCGCGAGCGGTTTCTGCGCGAAACACGCACCGCTGCCAAACTTGCGCACCCCAACATCGTGCCCGTACTTGGCGGCGATGAAATTGACGGACACGTCTATTATTCGATGGCGTTTGTAGATGGTGAATCACTGGCCGCGCACATTCGCGGGCGCGATCGTTTGCCCGCCAATGAAGTGATACGAATTCTGCGCGACGTTGCGACCGGACTCGCCCACGCCCATCGGCGCGGCATCGTCCATCGCGATATCAAGGCCGAAAACATTCTCATCGAGCGCGCAACCGGCTCAGCGATGGTTACCGATTTCGGCATCGCCCGTGTTGTTGCCGCCGGCCCACTCACCGCCACCGGACAACTGCTCGGCACTGTGCATTACGTCAGTCCGGAACAAGTCACGGGCGAACCGGTGGATGCGCGCAGCGACATTTATTCATTGGGTGTCATCGCGTATCTCGCGTTGAGCGGCCGGTTCCCGTTCGATTCGGAAATGGCTTCCGCCGTACTCGTTGCGCATGTGACTAAACCAGTGCCTTCACTCAGTGTGTTGGTGCCGGCGCTCAGTCCGTCGCTCGTGAGCGTCGTTGAGCGTTGTCTGGCCAAAGATCCTGACGATCGTTTCGAGAGTGCTGATGCGCTGCTTTCAGCATTGAGCGCTGCGACGTCAGTGCAATCACCCAAACAGGCAAAGCAAGGTGGCAATCAGAACATCTCCACTGTGGTTTCCAACACCGAGGCGCACGCACTCTGGAAACGTGCGGCCGAGTTGCAGGCGGTCACGGGTATTCAACCGCGTCCATTGATCATTCCGCGTGATCGTAGTCGCGAGCAAACACAACCGCACACATCGGGTTTCCGCATCGAAGACATTCGCTCGGCCGCGAACGAAGCGGGAATTGATGCAAGTTATGTCGATCACGCGCTGGCCGAACATGGACTTGCACCGTCGGCCGCTGTGCGTCCCACGCGCGCGCGTTCGTCGCTGTGGGCCGGTATTCCGTTGGACATTGTGAAGGAAGCGCGCATTGACGGCGAGGTGAGTCCACACGATTTCGAACGTTTCATCAACTCATTGCGCGACGCGACAGGCACACTTGGCACAACTTCAGCACGTTCACGCGAATTGGCGTGGCGCGGAAAATGGTTTGGTCATCGTCTCGAAGCGTCTGTGGTGCCAGACAAGGGTGTGACGACAATTCGGCTGTCGCAGAGTGTGCGTCGCATGGCTATTGCTACGTTGATTTCGTCATTCGTGGTTGGTGGGGTCGTATCTCCGCTTGTTGGTTGGCTTGTGAGCGAGATTCTGAGATCGTCCGGGCCCGCGTGGCTTGAAATTCTCTCACGCGAATCCATCGAAACCATCGCGATCTCGGCGGCCTTTGCGACTGTGGTCGCGTCAATTCCAGTTGGTCGCCGAGTGTTGACGTGGTTGCGACGCCGGAACGACGCTGAACTTTCTGTGTTAGCTGAAGCGTTGGCGGAAAAGGCGCGGGTGGTGGTTGGGGAATAACCCGATTGGCCCTCAAGTCCACGCCGTGTCCGAGCAGAAGCTTGCTTGGGAACGGCGTTTTTCAAATCCTGCTCGTCTTCGGCGACATTTGCGCCATCAACAACGACACAACACCAAGCACGATATTCATGATTGAAACAGTCCTGTTGAGGTTGAACAGCGACACCAGCAAGCCATTTACTGCGGGCACAAAATACAGCGCGCCCACCGGGAGCACGATCAGACCAACGCCAATGCACCATAGGCGAGCTCCGGTCGCGCGCGCCGCATAAATGCCCAGCACTCCCATTGCCGTGTGGATGATGGTGTGCAACAAGTTGGTGGAAAGTACGCCAAACGTGATCGGGCTGAAGAATCCCCAGATTCCGTCGGCCAGGTAGAATGCACCAGCTATCAATGCGTATGGTGCGGCGATGCCTTGAGTTCGGTTCATGTTCCGGCGGGGTATGAGGATGACTGCAATATCTTTTCGTACGAGTCAAATGGGTCGGCAGATGTATTGGCAAGCGCAACGTGGTGCAAAAGCTCGAGGGCCTGGTCAGTCGCCCAGCTGCTTCCACCGGTACTTTCCGTTCGCAAAATAGATCAGCGCGCTCGCGCTGCTCTCGCGTTCAATCACGACGGCATCAGTCAGTCGCGTTTTCGTACGAGGTTGCACTTTCCAACTGTCCATCCAATCGAAGGTGTCGCCGCCGTTGCCAAAATCCGTTCCCGCGCCAATGACGTGCGGCGTGGTGCTGTCGTGGTGAACAAACACAATGCCAATTTTGTGCGTCGTGCGATGTTCGATGAGCATGGCAACATCTGGTGTTCCATCGCCATCAAAGTCGCCGCTCAACGTGTTTGTTTTGACGTGCGACGAAAGTTGTAGTGATCGCGCTTTTGCCAACAGTTCCCACCGTGCACGCGCCCATTCGGGCACCGGCGATTGCGCGTATGCCCCAGCCGTTGCCACACTGCCGAATAACACGCTGAGCACTGCTCTTCGTAGAGCTGACCGCAACATACTTCGCACCTCTCACGAAAAAAGTATTGTTAGACGATCGTTTTACTACTTGACCCGTTTGCCGTCCAGAAATTCACCGCGCGCGTCTTTCGCGTCGGCGGTGGGCGTGCGTTCCGCACCAAGCCACACAAAGCTGGCGCCATCGCCGTCTTTGAGAATTCGCCCCTCGTAAATCACGTGTGTTGCATCCTTCGCGTATGACCCGAACGTTTCAAACGTTGCCGGATCGACGCCCTTGAGGAGCGATGTTTTGTACCACACGTGTGCTGCGTCTTTTGCATAGTAGATATCGACCGACACAAATGACGCGGGCAACGCATCCGCGAGAATCGTATTGGTAATCACGCCTCTGTATTTTTCGCTGCTGTCTGGTGCTCCAGAATACCAGGCGTGGGTTGCATCCTTCGCGTAGAAATCACTCACGCTCGCGAATGTTGCACCGTCACTCCCCAAAACCGGAACCTGCAGATAGTAGCCGGTAGTGCGATCTCGCGCGTAACTCGATTCGAGCACTTCGAACGAGGCTGGATCGTGAATGGATATTGGTTGTCCCTCCCAATAGATACGTTTTGCATCGCGCGCGTACCGCGACTTGAGCGCCTGAAATGTAGACACGTCTGCGCCTGCAATCTCGGCGGTCCGACCGCGTTTGATCAGCCAGGCTTCCGTGTCCTTCCGGTACGTGTCGGAGTAGTAGACGCGATCTTTGTCCTTGGTCAACCACTCGTTGAGCACCTGAAACGTGGCGCCGTCGCTGTTCGTAATCCGGTCGCCGCGAAAATACGCGCTGCCTGTAGCCGTCGCGAAATCTTCGCTCAGATATGTCAACGGTTCCTTGGCGTCCACACCCATGCGGTCCTTTTTCCAGAACCAGGAACCGTCTTTCTTGTTGTACGGTCCTGTGCCGGAAAAGCACCCCAAAACGAACGAGAGCAAGCCCATGCGCGCGACCTCGAGAAGTTTCATGTGGCGATATGCGGGTAGAGGCCTCCGACGGACGTCAGGCGCGAAAGGTATCGCCAATTCCGTGCGCGCGCGCTCGACGGATGCGTTTCGGGAGCGCAGTTTGGTGTGGTGCTGAAACACTGACCGTACGCGTACGTCCCTTTCGCCTAACGCCATCATGGCCAGTCACCGTTCCCGTCGCGAATTTCTGGAGGCCGGCGCTATTGTTGCGGCCGGAGCATTCTTGCCCTCGCGTTTGTCTGGCGCAGAGCTTCCCGTGTACGCCGCCGCTCCGTCCGCCGTCGACCCCGAGCTCATTGTCGTGAACGCGAAAGTCTACACCGTCGATGCCACGGTCCCGCGCGCCGAAGCATTCGCCGTGAACGCCGGGCGATTCGTCGCAGTTGGAAGTTCGGCCGAGATACGCGCGGTGGCGGGCAAACGCGCGCAGGTGATTGACGGGAAGGGCATGACGGTAGTGCCGGGTTTCATCGACACACACAATCACGCCGGCGGTACAACGTTGTTGTACGAAGTGTTAGTCGGAAATCCGTTTGAGGTCGAGTTTGTGAGCATTGCCAGCATCATTGAGAAACTGCGTGCGCGCGCGAAAACAACGCCGGTCGGCATGTGGGTGACGGGATATTTCCACGACGACACAAAGCTCACGGACAAACGGCAGCTCACGGTGCGCGATCTGGACCAGGTCAGTACCGAACATCCGGTTGTCGTACGTCATCGCGGCGGACACACGAACTTCTACAATACGAAGGCATTCGAACTCGCGAAGGTTACGAAAGCAACGCCGAATCCGGCTGGCGGTACGTTGGACAAGGATGCAAACGGCGAACTGAGCGGACGCGTAACAGACAACGCAATGGGTTTGATGAATGCCGGAGGCCGACGTGTGACATTGGATGCGACCGAAACCGATAGACGCGAGCGCGACGGTGTTGCACACATTTCAAAGGAGTTCGCGCGGTACGGTTTGACGACCGTCCATCATGAGGGCGGCGATCTCGCGGCCATTCAGGATGTGCGCGCACGTGGCGATCTGAAACATCGCGTGAGTTACGAAGCCAGTGGTCGCGTGCTGGAAGCCATGATCACGAACGGCATTCGGAGCGGCTTTGGCGACGACTGGATTCGATTTGGGGCGACGGCCGAACACACGGTTGACGGGTCGTTTTCGGAACGTACGATGGCCATGAGCACACCGTATGCGGGCACAACCTACAAAGGCAATATTACGGAATCGCAGGAAGTGTTGGACGCGTGGGTAGAGCGTGTCCATCGCGCGGGCATTCAGGTGAACTGTCACGCGAATGGTGACGTCGCAATCGACATGTATCTCAGTGCATTCGAACGCGCACAGCAGAAAGCGCCACGTGCCGATGCCCGTCCGAAAATCACGCATTGTACGCTCATCAACGACAATCTTGTGAAACGCATCAAGGCCCTCGATGCCATTCCGGCGATGTTCACATCGTACGCGTATTATAACGCCGACAAATTTCCATTCTACGGCGAAGAACTGATGAAGCGATGTATGGCGTATCGCACGTTGCTTGACGCCGGCATTCACGCGGCCGCCGGTTCCGACTTCAGCCCGGGCCCGTTCGCGCCGTTGATGGGCATTCAAGGAATGGTGACGCGCACCGGTTGGGACAAAACTTCGTGGGGCATGAATCAGCGCATCACAGTTGCCGAAGCCATCAAGGTAAACACGTTGCATGGCGCGTATGCATCGCACGAAGAGTCGAACAAAGGCTCCATCACGGTGGGCAAACTCGCCGATTTCGTGATGTTGTCAGACGACCCGCATACGGCCAAACCAGAGACAATCAAGGACATTAACATCGTGCGCACGGTGGTGGGTGGTGCGACAACGTTCCACGCGGTATAGGAAGTATTCGTTGGTTTCCTCCGCGCTCTCGACGCCTCCGCGAAAGGAATTGTGCTGGCACGACGAACTCCGAACATATTGTGGTGAGGCTGTTTTTCACGCGGAGTCGCGGAGAACTACGTTCGAGAACACCAACATCGTTCAACAATCATATTCTTTTTCGCTTTGCCAGGCGCCAGTCATGACAACTGAAACCGCAACTCGGTACGGAACACTCCCCAATTTTGTCGGGGGAAGACGCGTCACCGTTGACGGCGAGACAATTCCGGTATGTGCGCCTGCCACTGGCGCGGTGATTGCTCACGTTCCCATGTCAGGTGCCGCCCATGTTGATGCGGCGGTTCGCGCCGCGCGCGTTGCGTTGCCCGGGTGGAGTGCGACACCCATCAAGGAACGCGTGCAAGTGTTCTTTCGATACCGCGCGCTGGTCGAGAAACATCTCGGCGAATTGAGCACGTTGATTGTCGAAGAACACGGCAAAGTGATGTCCGAAGCACGGGCGGAATGGCTCAAAGCTATCGAACTTACGGAATTCGCCTGTTCGCTACCGCAACTCGCGACCGGTGAAATTCTCGAAGTCAGTCGCGGTGTCGAATGCCGCAGCGAGCGCACGCCCGTCGGCATCGTCGCATCCATCGTACCGTTCAACTTTCCGAGTATGGTTCCCCACTGGACCATCCCGAACGCCATCGCACTCGGCAATACCATGCTGCTGAAGCCTTCGGAACACGTACCGCTTTCGGCGATGCGCATTGCGGAGTTGTTAATGGAAGCGGGACTCCCGGCGGGCGTGTTTAACGTCGTGCATGGCGCGCAGCAAACGTCCGAAGCCATTTGTGATCATCCGGATGTTGCGGCGGTAACGTTTGTTGGATCGACGCGCGTCGCACAGCGAGTGTATCGCAGAGCTACGGGCAATCTCAAACGTGCCCTCGCTCTTGGCGGCGCCAAGAATCATCTCATCGTGTTGCCGGATGCTGAACCTGAGATGACGGCGAGTAATGTGGCGGCGTCAATGTCCGGTTGTTCGGGTCAGCGTTGTATGGCGGCGAGTGTCATGCTCGCGGTCGGCGATGGAGAGGCGATGAACAACATCGTGCAGGACGTCGCGAGACAAGCAAGGGCACTCGTAACCGGGCGCGACATTGGACCCGTGATTTCGGCGGCCGCCAAGGCGCGCATTCACAAATATATTGACGATGCCGAGGCGCAGGGTGCGCACGTGTTGGTGGATGGGCGGAACGCAACCGTCGCCGGTCACGAAGGCGGCTTTTACGTTGGCGCAACCGTGATCGATGGTGTCACGAGTGCAATGCCAATCGCGAACGAAGAAGTGTTCGGTCCGGTGCTCGCAATCATGCGTGTGCCAACGCTTGACGATGCGATCGCGGTTGAAAATCTATCTCCCTTCGGAAACGCGGCGGCGGTGTTTACCGAGAAGGGATCGACCGCGCGGTATGTGGCCGAACGTGCGACGGCGGGCATGATTGGCGTGAACGTTGGTGTGCCGGTGCCACGCGAGCCGTTTGGTTTTGGTGGTTGGGGCGATTCGTGTTATGGCACGGGGGAGATTACCGGTGCAAGCTCAATCGAGTTCTGGACGCGTATGCGGAAGACCACCACCAAGTGGAATCGGGACGCGGGCACCAACTGGATGTCGTGAGTCGACTGGCGTAACACTACCACGACCGCGCACCTTTCCCGCGTGACCACTTCGACCCTCATACTTCTCCGCCCGGGATGACCGACAACATCAGATCCCGACTGACGGCGGCCGTATCCGATCGATACACGATCGAACGCGAGCTTGGCGGCGGCGGTATGTCGCGTGTGTTTGTTGCGCTCGAACATGCATTAGGCCGGCGTGTCGTAATCAAGACGCTCCCCGAGGATGCAACGTTTGGCGGTGCGTCCGCGGAACGCTTCCGGCTCGAAATACTGACCGCTGCGCGCATCGAACACGCGAACATCGTTCCGGTGCTGGCGGCCGGCGATATCGAAGGTACGCCGTATTTTGTCATGCCGTGGGTGGACGGTGATTCGTTGCGGCAAGTTTTGCTACGTGGTCGCGTGCCGCTCACGCAGGCGGTGTTCATTCTTCGAGATGTCGCACGTGCGCTGGCTGCGGCGCACGCGCACGGTGTGGTGCATCGTGACATCAAGCCGGAGAACATTCTGTGCGCTGGTGGCGCCGCACGTGTCACGGATTTCGGTGTGGCAAAAGCGTTGAGTGCCGCGACGCAACCCAATGCCAACAGCGCAACTAACGTTGGCATGACTGGTTTGGGCACGAGCATCGGAACGCCAGCGTACATGGCGCCCGAGCAGCTCGCGGCCGATCCGGCGCTCGATCATCGCGCAGACATCTACGCCTGGGGATTGGTCGCGTACGAAGTGTTGAGCGGACACTATCCGTTCGAAGGTTTGTCGGGCGCCGGGTTGATGAAAGCGCAACTGGGTGCAGATCCGCAGCCGCTATCGTCGCGTGAACCGTCGTTGTCACCGTCAGTTGCATCGCTGGTGATGAAGGCGCTCTCGAAAGATCCCGCGCAACGCCCGCAGTCTGCGAATGAGTTGATTGATGCCCTCGATGAATCATCCACGGTTTCCTCCGGCGAATCGTACCGCGGTACGTCGACGAACACTTCGCACAGTAGCGCGTCTCGATCATTGCCTGCCGCCGCGTTCCGCAATGGTGCATCAGCAGTTGCCGTATTCGTTCTCGCTGCAGGCGCCATGTTTGGCGTGTGGAAATTCACGCGGGGCGCGGTCAAGGGCGACGAAAGGGTAATTGCAGTTGCGCCATTCAAGGTGAGCGGCGCGACACAATCCGTGCATTACCTGCGCGAAGGTGTCGCTGATCTCATGGTGCCACAGCTCGCGAGCATCAATGGCATCCGTCCATCCAGTTCGCGGCAGATGTTCGACAGCTGGAAGCGTGCCGCGAAATCGATGGATGTCGACTTGCCTGAAGATCAAGCGCGTAACCTCGCCCGGAGCATCGGCGCCGGACAAATTATCCTGGGTGAAATAACAGGAAATGAGCAGAGTCTGACGATTACCGCGCATCTGTCGCGCGTGGGTGATTCAACGGGTTCGGCGGGCATCGCCACGGCGTCTGTCGCGGGAATTCCTGACAGTCTTGTTGCCATGACTGCGCAACTCACGACCAGGCTGATTCTGGGGCGTGATCATGCGTCGCCGGAACGAATGCGCACCGTGATGAGTGCGAAGCCCGCGGCGATCACGTCGTTTCTGAACGGTGAGCGCTTCTATCGCAGCGGTCGCTACTCCGATGCTCTCAAACAGTTCGCGGCAAGTTACGCGGCCGATTCAACGTTTCCCCTGGTTCCGCTCCGCATCTCCACTGTGAATGGATGGGTGCCAGAGGAAGCGATCAACGGTCCGTGGATTCAACGCGCGCAGGCCTATCGCCAGAAACTGACTGGCGCGGACTCGATGTTCCTCGAAGCAAACGCCGATCCGGCATTTCCGGCCGGAACGCCGCCCATCGATAATCTGAAGCGGGTGTGGAACATCGCACTGCGCGCGAATTCGGCGGAGATATGGTATCTCGCCGCTGATAACTACATGCACAATGGTGCCGCGGTCGGTGTCACCAACGCGCTGGAGCTCGCGCTCGACGGTTTCAAACGCGCAGAGGCCATTGATTCGTCGTATGTTGGCGGCATCGAGCATCAGTCGCTGTTGTATCTCGCACTTGATGATACGGCCAATGCGCGTGCGGCCGATCAACGTCAGGCACGCATTGATTCCACGGGCGACTACTATCTTGTTTCGAACGCGCAACTGCGGATCGCATTGGCCAAACCCGCCGAGTTGCCAAAAATTGCGCACGATATTGCGCAGGGTGCGGTCGAGCTTGCAGCCGAGATTGCGGTGTCCCAAACGATAGCAACTGTCCTCCCGCTTCCGCTCGGCATGACGGTGGTTGATTCATTGCTTGTTTCGAAAAAGGCGTTGTCTTCGCTTGTGCCGGGAACGTTTGCGGCTCAAGGCGTGCACGACTTGTTTCTCAACACCGGCAGAATTGCAGAGGCGCAACGAAACTTTGTGAGCGATACGACACCGCTCAGTTGGGCGCACTCTGTGTTGGAAGCATTGTATTGGGACGCCGACAGCGTTACTGCTGCCATTGCCTTCGAGCGAATCGCCCGCTGGCAGAAGGTGAATCGTGATACAACCGGAACGGTGGCGAACAATCTGCCGCGTCTTGCGTTTGCATTGTGGTCAGTAGAGCGCGGTGACACTGCAGTTGCTCGGCAGGTGTTGAATGAGTTTCGCGCGTATCGTGCACCAGCGTCGAATGTGTCGCTTGGATATCCGCTCAAGATCTACGGAAAGCTGTTGGCGTCGCGCCTTGCAGTGAACGCGCACGCACCTGAGGCGAAGCGCCTGATCGCTGATCTCGACTCAGTACTTGTGGCAACACCCCGTCTCGAGCGCCGCGACGTGCGATCGCTGGCAAATCTGATGATTGCGGGTCTGTACGACGAGGTTGGCGACGCCAAGGCTTCTCTTCGAGTTTCGAAACGTCGTGACATGCAATTGGCCATTCCGGCATACGCGTCGACGTTTCTGCGTGTGCGCGCCAATGCTGCGGAAAAGACTGGCGATTTTGAGGAAGCCATTCGTTCGCTGCGCACGTACATTGAGCTCCGCGCGAAGGCCGACCCTGCGTTGCAGTCGGATGTGCAAGCTGCAAAAGATCGTCTCAAAGCGTTGGAAAAGAAGTCGTAGCACGGAAGTCGTAACACCGGAAGTCGTAGTGCGCTGGTCCTACTCACTCGCATCGCGTGACAACGATGAATACAACCCACACTGCTGATACTTCGCTCGACGCGCAGTGGATGCCGTTCACGGCCAATCGCGCGTTCAAACATGCGCCGCGTTTGCTCACGCGTGCGAAGGGAATGTATTACACCGACGTTGATGGCAGGCAGATACTCGACGGCACCTCAGGGTTGTGGTGCGTCAACGCGGGTCACTGTCGTGAGCCCATTGTTGAGGCAATTGCCAACGCTGCGGGCGAACTTGATTACGCGCCTGGTTTCAACATGGGTCATCCGCTGGCGTTTGAATTGGCGGATAAACTTGCGCAGATCACGCCAAACGGTCTCGATCGCATTTTCTTCACGGGTTCGGGGTCGGAGGCCGTTGATACTGCGCTCAAAATTGCACTCGCGTATCATCGCGCGCGTGGTGAAGAACGGCGTGTGCGCTTTGTTGGTCGTGAGAAGGGATATCACGGTGTTGGATTCGGCGGCATTTCCGTTGGCGGATTGGAGAACAACAAAAAAGCATTCGCCGCGCAATTGTTGCCGAGTGTGAGTCATATTCGGCATACGCATGATGTGGGGCGGAATGCGTTCTCGAAGGGAATTCCGCAACACGGCGCCGAGTTTGCGGATGATCTGGAGCGCGTTGTTGCCGAGCACGGTGCGGAAACAATTGCTGCGGTAATTGTGGAGCCGATGTCGGGCAGTGCCGGTGTGTTTGTGCCGCCGGTTGGTTATTTGAATCGGCTGCGCGACATCTGCACCACGCACGGCATTCTGTTGATTTTTGATGAGGTCATTACGGGGTTCGGCAGAACGGGTGCGGCGTTTGCGGCGGATGTTGTTGGCGTCGTGCCAGACATGATGACGTTAGCGAAAGGGCTTACCAACGGCGCGGTGCCAATGGGTGCGGTTGCGGTGAGTCGTGACATTCATGATGCGGTGATAAACGGAGCGCCCCGCGGGATTGAGCTGTTTCATGGATATACGTACTCGGGGCATCCGCTCGCGTGTGCGGCGGGTATTGCGACGCTCGGGCTTTACGAGTCGGAAGGATTGTTTGAGCGCGCTGCGGAGTTGGCGCCGTATTGGGAGAGTGCGGTGCATTCGTTGCGCTCGGCGCCGGGAGTGGTTGATGTGCGCAATATGGGGATGGTGGCAGGCATTGAACTCGCGCCAGGCGCTGGTGTAGTTGGAGCACGTGCGTCCGAGGTTTTTCTCCGCTGTTTCGAGCGCCGCGCGCTCATTCGGGTTACCGGTGATACGATTGCGCTGTCACCACCACTGATTGTGGAGAGGGCACAGATCGATGAGATCGTGGGAGCGGTGGAAGAGGCGCTGCGGAACGTCGCGTAAGCTTGTTCGCTCGGGCAGGCAGTGCGTGAATCGGGCTTTGCAGTGCGTGCTACTCGTGGCCATCCCGATGTGCGCGTCTCGGTTGTCCGCGCAATCGGCCGCCATCGTGAGCAACGCGCAGCCGCAAGACGCGCTGATTGTGTTGCAAATGGGTGCCTGCGAACGGCGTTGCCCCGTGTACAAGATCGTCATCTTTGCCGACGGCACGACGATTTATGAAGGGCGTCATTACGTCACCAAACCAGGCGTCGTACGCGGAAAGATGTCGCTCGATACGCTTGGCAAGATTCTCGCCGACGCGGACGCGCTGCGGTTTTATGGCCTCAAGCAACGGTACGCTCCCGTTGAAGCTGTTAATGAAGCGGCATTGTCGGGAGAGTGCCTCACGCCCAAGTCAGATGCGCCATCGGCAATCCTGACGGTGTCAGCGAAAGGACGATCGAACACCATCGTTCACTTCCGTGGATGCAGTGGAGCGGACGCCGTGCGTCTGACTCAATTCGAAGATCGCATCGTGTCGGCCGCTAATATCGCAAAGCTCACCCGGTAACTCTTATGCCCTACAACCGAGACGACGCCGTTAAGTACGCGGCGAAACATTGGAATATTCCCTGCGACGACGGAATTTTTTGGCTCACCAACGAACGCATCTCGATAGCGGCCAAGCGCAAAGAACTGAAAGCCGCAGAAGCGGATGGCTGGCAACCAATGTTTGTGAAGGGTACCGGCACTGATCCCGAAAAGGCCGTATTCCGCCGTAGTGTTGCGGCGGGCGTCGAAGAAAAGGTCATCAACGACTGGGCTGGTCTGGCAGACTGTGCACACTATCTCTCGAGATGTTTGAGTGCAGGCGGCGCAGCAATCGACGAGCGTGGTGTTACGTCGCTCGTGAACACGCTGCAGGCCCGGCCCGATACCAAAACTCTTTGCGAGAGAGTGACGAAGGAAAGAGCGCAACGCGTAATTGACACCGGGATTTTCAAGAAGGGCGACATGCTTGGTTACTTCAATGTCAGTCCCGACGGAGATTTTGGTGGTAAAAATGCGTACACGCATTCCACAATGTTCGTCGGCAAGATTGACAGGGCCGGTATTGGTGGCGTCACATGTCATACCGTAGCGCGTTTTCCTCCGCTTTCCTGGGTGGAGGATAGTTGGTGGTTGCACGACGGCTACACGTACACGCTCATTCACTTTACGGCAGGCGATCCACCCATCGATCCCGCGAAAGCTGCCGCCATCGCCGGGTGGTGGAAGCTCGAGTATGGCAGTGCGACCGAGTTCTACTTCGTCACGAAGAACGGCCACGCGCAGTATGTGAAGCGGGCTCCCAAATCAACGAAGGAATCGCTTGTTGGCGCGATGGGGTCGGCGTACTGGTTCATGGATGCGTTGGGGGCGGTCACGTTTCTGTGGAAGAGCGGCACGGTGGAAGTCTGGTCGCCCGTGGCTGGTCCGCAGAAATACAAAAGTATGATCAACGGGCTGACGCCCGGTGTGTTGACGAAGTTGGGGTGAGGTGGTGCGGTCCGTTTTACGCTGGTCCGGAGTTCGCATGAGATGCCGGCGCTTGGCGCGGGAAGAATACTGCCTGTGCGAGTACGAATCGTTACGAAGTGATCTGCTCAAGCTCGTCGCACAACGTCTGTTGCAAATGCGAACAATAGGGAACGCACACACATTTTTTCCACCGGCCAATCTGCATGCAATCCTACGCAGAAACAGATAGCGCGAATTGCCAACGTCGCGCGAAAGGACTGCCACGATTTGGCAATCCCTTCGCGCGTCAAGTCAGTCAGTCAACACGAACGTCACTTTCATGTCAACGCGGTATTGCGTGATCTTTCCATCATCGCATAGAATCTTCTGCTCGGAGATCCATGCGCCCTTCACGTTGCGCAGCGTTTTATTGGCTCGGGCAATTCCCTTTGTGATCGCATCTTCGAATGAAACGGTCGACGTGGACGTGATTTCGGTAACTTTGGCTACGGACATAGAGGCTCCGGTCTGGGTAGTTGCGGGAAACTGTTAACTACACCCGGACAGCCACGGGTTCCTTCGCCAACACTACTGGCACGCATGCTGGATTGTGGGGGTCGCGTGCGTGAGTCGAGCCGTTTCGTCAATCAGTCTCGCCTGAGTGCGGTGATCATTGGAAATGGATCAAGCACTTCCAGTTTCGTCGCTTTGTCGGCAACCACGGTAAACCGAAGGCGAACAAACTCCGCGCCTGCGGGCGAGAATTCGTGGTTCCCCAAATGTTTCATCCCTCGTGCGCTGGGAAGTCCGGGACGCGTAATCGAAAGACCGGCGGCGCCGGCAACAGCTACTTGTACGTTTTCATTTTCCGCGGCGCCAAATGCGTACGTACCGACGTACCGCTCGCGATTGGTCGCGTCGAGTGCCACGGCCGGCGGGGGAATGTCGGCGTCACCACGTTGCTCGAGATAGGCAAGCGTCGTCTTGGCACGCTCGCCACCAGCGCGCGCGTGTGCCAATAGAGTAATTCCGTGTGGGCCAAGAATTCGCGGATAACCTGGCTCGGCCGCAATGAATGCCTTCACCGGTTCCAGCTGTCCCAGCATCGCCGCAGAAAAGATGGTCGGTCGTGCTCCGCGAGCAAGCAGCAACTCGGCAATCTCCACGCGGCCCGTGTGCGAAGCGCCACCTAGCGCGTCCTCCCAGTCCCCGAATCCCCAGTCGACACTGGCTTTTGCCAACGCCGGATGTGCGTCCAGCATCTCGGTCACACGCGCCAGATCGCGGTGCGCTGCTCCGACGAACTCCTGCACCATGGCTGCATCCTGCCGCGGAAAGGTGGGATTGACCGCAGCAGACGGCACATCCGTTATCCGTAGCGATTGGTGGGCGGTCGACAGTCGGGGAACATCCAGCGATAACCGTGCGCCGATCACACTCGTAACGGCAATTCCCAGAAAGTTGCGGCGTTCCATTGGATCTGACATGCGTAGATTCTCGGCGTGATGGTTTGCGTTGACGTCGAACACTTGGCACGCAGGAGTGCGTGTGGTGCCTTCGAATTTCAATTGAATTGGACTGAGCGCTTGATGAGAAGATAATTTCCCTCTTCCTCGCGTGTTGGTTGCGCATCACATTCGCATTCATGACGCAGCGCACTATCTCATTTGGTGGTTTTCGATTTGACGCGGCCACCGGCGAGTTGACGGGTCCCGACAAAATCATTCGCCTCGGTCCGCAACCGGCGCGGCTGCTCAGGCTGCTCGTTGAGCGCCCCGGAGTATTGCACACGCGCGATCAGTTAAAGCGGGCAATGTGGCCGGACACGGTTGTCGAGGCCGATCAGGGACTGAATTTCTGTGTGTTACAGCTCCGAACGGCGCTCGGCGATGAAGCGGGAGAGGCGCGGTTTATCGAGACGTTGCCGCGCCGTGGTTATCGCTTCATCGCGAAAATTGACAGTGATGCACTTCCCGACGTGGAACCGCGCCCTGCGCGCGCTCTGCCACGCAGCTTGCTGTTTACGTTTGCTGCAGTGTGTGTGCTTGCGGCCGCGTGGGCAGTTGCGAGCGCCGTGCGCGGGGTGAACAAGAATTTGGCTATCATGCCGGTCACCGCGCGCGCGGGAGATCCTGCCTGGATTGAGCAAATCGGCGCCGACGTTTCAGATCGCCTGATAACAAAACTGACGGCTGCCGCCCCTGGAAAAATTGGCGTGGTGGGTCCACTCACTACTCAACGATTTGCCAACGACCCCCGCTCGGCGTCGCAGATCGGGCAGGCACTCAATGTCGGCTATGTGTTGTCTGCTTCCGTTCGCGCGTCCGACTCAACGTTGTTCGTACAAGTCGTTCGCGTACCGGACGGTGTTCATGTTTGCGCATTTCGGCGGCGTGTATGGGGCGTGAATCTTGATTCGTTGATCGCTCCACTGTCGACGGCGATTGCGGACGGAATTCTGAACGACGACTCGGGTCACACCGAAAAGTTCAACTGCGGACGGTAAACTCTTCACGTACGGTGCCATCGGCGTCGCCGTCCGGCCGCGCGCACGGCCATCGACCCGGCAAACGCATCATCACATAGGATGACGGTTCCGGCGCGACCGACCTGGTGCAGCAAAACGATCCGGCAATCACCACGCGCAACAACGATTGTCGCGGCAACCTCAAGCGTTCTTCCCATGCGACAGCAGGAACGACAAAAAGATTAACCCAAGCGCAGCGCGTTCTCCGAAGCGTTAGGTTATGGGCTGATGTCCTGACCATCCGCCAATGGATTGCGCATGAACGGCCCACCCGCTGCATCACAACCGACACTCGATCAACCGGGATTCGTTCCGCTCCGGACATATCGCGAATATCCGCCTGACGAAATGTTGAATCGTGCACGCGCATTTGCCGCTGAAATGCAGCGTCGCCGAACTGTGCGGCAATTCAGCGACCGCCCTGTTTCGCGTGCCATCATCGAATCGTGCCTTGAGGCGGCCGGCACCGCACCAAGTGGCGCCCATCAGCAGCCGTGGCATTTCGTGGTCGTCAGCGATCCCGAAGTGAAACGCGCCATTCGACAGGCGGCAGAACAGGCGGAAGCGGACTTCTACACATCAGCGCCGGCGGAGTGGCTCGCCGTGCTCGCGCCCTTGGGAACGGACGCACACAAACCATATCTCGAAGCAGCGCCGTATCTCATTGCCGTGTTCGCGGAACGGTACGGGCTCGCGAAGAATGGCGAACGCGTGACGCACTACTACGTCAATGAATCAGTGGGAATCGCAACGGGATTTTTGTTGGCGGCATTACATCACGCCGGACTTGCCACGCTCACGCACACGCCCAATCCGATGGGATTTCTCAATGAAATTCTGGAGCGCCCGGTGAACGAACGCGCAGTGATGATGATCGTGGTGGGTTATTCGACCGCCGACGTGCGTGTGCCGGATTTGCAGCGCAAACCGGTGTCGGCAATTGCGACGTTTCGTTGATACACAAGCACACAAGCGCGAAATTCTTATGACACCGTCGGTACCGGCTGGTTTGCGACGATGGTTTATCTTGCATTTTGTCATCGACATCTTGTTCGCCATTCCACTGTTGCTTGCGCCGGTATTTACACTCTCGTCATTCGGATGGAGTACGATTGATCCGTTGGCGAGTCGGCTGGTGGGCGCAGCGCTGGTCGGAATTGGCGTCGAATCTTTTCTTGGCCGCACCGGTTCGGTGGAAAGTTTCCGCACCATGCTGCGGCTCAAGATCTTGTGGTCCTTAGCCGCCGGTTTCGGAATTGCGCTAACGATCTTTCAGGGCGCGCCGACTATGGCCTGGGTGTTGCTTTTAATTTTCGGCAGCTTTTCAGGAGTGTGGATTTACTACTGGCGCCGCTTGCGCAGTTGAAGGACGCGTGTTGGGAACTCACGCTCCACCCGAAGGTGTCCCCACCAAGTCCCCGTTGTCTTCCTTCAGCGGTTTGCCAAATGTCCAGCTGAATCCAAGCAGCAACCCCTGCACCTTGCGTGCACGCTTGGTAACCTGAGAGAACCGCGGATCAACGGTCGTGGAGTTCTCGCGTGATGTGTTGAACGGATCAATGATGCGGAGCGTGACGTTCAGCTGATCATCGAACAGCTTCTTACGCCCGGCGAGATTGAACTGCGTTCGGCTAAACGTCCGCCCCTGTTCCACCGTCATGGCGGGTTGATATGACAACAAAGCCTGCACGTCGAATGTCTTGGTGAAACGCATCGTGCCATTGGCACGCGCCCTCCATCCCCACGCGTTGATGGAAAGTCCCGGCGTCACGTTGGCCGCGTTGCTCACCTGATGAAACGCGCTGGTTCCAGCAAACCCCGTTAACCTGCCACCGCCCAATGCGATCGTTGCGTCGCCGCCGTATGCATCACTGGTCGCAATGTTTGCGTAGGTGCGAGTTGCAACGCCCGCCGCGTCGATGTTGCGGATGGAGCGTACCGCATCCACTGTGCGGCGCCAGAACGGCGTCAATTGAACGGTGACTTTTTCGCCGGTTCGCTGCAGCCCCAGCTCGAGCGCGCGAATGTATTCCGGTTTGAGCTTCGGGTTGCCGCGCGAGAGATTGAGTGGATCGGCGTAGTGAGCCGTGGGATCGAGAATGTCAGGTTCGTCCGGCCGATTGATACGCGTTGAATAGCTCAACTTTGCCTGATGCGAGTCGTTCAGGTTGTACGCCACCAACGCACTCGGGAACACACTGTTGTAGCCGTTGTCGAATCGGGAACCGCGCGTCGTGAGGTGAAACTGCGTCAACGCGTGTTCGGCGCGAAGTCCACCCTGCAGTTGAAACTTCGCGCGTTGCGCACTGATCATCGCATAACCGGCATTTACAATCTGGTCGAATGTGAATTCGTTGATACGACTGGTATCGGGTTCGAAAGCGCCAAGCACGCTGTCAAAAACCCTCGTGTCGAGCGTTGTATGAAACTGCTGATACGTACCTTTGTACCCGAACTCCATGCGCACTAGTGACGCCAGCGGACGGGCGTAATCCACCTTCACGTCGTATTCGTGTGGGCGTTCCCATGTTGTTTGCATCTCGCGCGTTGGAAGTCCTGTCGGTAAGCCGGAGAGTGTCAGGGTGCGAGCGGTCACGTTGCTTGGCCCACCTTCGGCATCGCGCACCACGCTCATTTCTGCCGAGAGTTTATGTCCCTTCGTTGGAAAGGAGTGATTGTAGCCGAGGGCGGTTTCGAAGTTCGATTCGGTACCGCGGCCCGCCGTCACACGGTCACTCAGGCCAGTGAGCACATGAGCGCTATTCAGATCGCGATAGGTAAGGCCGTAAGTCTCATCTTCCGTTCGTGTGCTGTACGTGATGTCCAGCGAGAGTTCATCGTGCTCGGCCGGTTGGTACGTGACGCTACTGATCAGCGTATGAGCCCGCGGTTTCTGTAGCCGAGTTCCGAATTCATCCAAATACGTAATAGGCGTTAAGAAATCGTTCGCGCGGAAGATTGAATCAGTGCGCGGACGTCGGTCGTGCATGAACCCGTAACTCCCATAAAAACTGAGCGGACCGCGCTCGTAGCCAAAATTGCCACCAACGTTTGCTTGTCCGGTGGTGCCACCTGAGAGTGTAACGCCACCGCTTGTACCAGCATCCGCTTTCTCTTTGAGCACAATGTTGATGATGCCCGCAACACCGGTTGGATCGTCGCGCGCCGATGGATTGGGAATGACCTCGATCTTGTCCACCATGTCGGCCGGAAGCTGCGAAAGATAGTTGCCGAGTTGTGCCGGCTTCATTGGGCTTGGACGTCCGTTTACCTGAATGGTGACACCCGCATTTCCGCGCAAGCTCACGATGTTGTCGATATCGACATCCACTGCCGGTACATTCTTTAGAACATCAAGTGCATTGCCGCCGCGCGTTGCCGGCATATCGCGCACAACGAACGTATTTCGGTCGGGTGCGAGTTGCACGTCTGCGCGATGGACGATGATTTCAGCGGCTTGCAGTTCCTGCGGAGCCTGCGTAAGCGCGATGGAGCCGATGTCGGTGCGCGGAGAAGCCGAAACTATGTCGATCGCCTGCACTTCGACTGATCGGTAGCCGAGTGTACGGATTGTTGCGCGGTAGCGACCGAAGGCGAGATTCGGAATTCGAAACGTTCCATCGGCCATACTGATCACGCGTGCGGTTGGCAGAGTGGCACTCGCCAGCGTGACTTCGACCGTAACGTTCGCGAGAGCTGCCTTGGTGACAGCGTTCACAACGTGACCGTGAATGTCACCGGGCCGCGTTTGAGGCGCGCGTTGCGCGATTCCTCCCTGCGGCGGTGCAGTCTGAGTGGCACCCGTACGCACAACGAACATCACCGCGCCGAATGAAACAGCGGCGAGACACATAGACCTTCTCAAGAGATTCTCCAGATGAGTGGTACAGCTGGACTCAATGATAGACACCGAATCTGACGGCACGATGACAAATCGGCTGACATTCCGTCTTCTGGCGAGATTGGGTAGGCGCACCCTATTATATGTCGAGTCGCTGCTATGCCCGCCCTTTGTTTTTCAATTTTCCTGGAGCTCGTATGACGCGTTTCACATTCGTGTCCGCGCTGGTGTTCGTCGCTGTTGCTTCAGCGGCCGGTGCGCAGCAGCCGGGCACCGCTGGTCCGTACAAGGTCTTGATGCGTGCAAAGGTTGGTGGCGAGGGCGGCACTGACTACATCCATGCCAACGTCGACGACCGTCGGTTGTACATTACGCGAAATGCGGTGCGCGCCGTTGCGGCAACCGACAGCACGTCTGCGCGCGATGCCGTGCCGGGCCGAGTGACGGTGTTCGATTTGGAAACGCTCAAACCGCTCGGTGAAATATTGAATGGTGGTGGCAATGGCGCAGTAGTTGATGCGAAATCCGGTCATGGATTCGCCAGCAGTCATCCAAATCTCTCCATGTTCGACACGAAGTCGATGCAGCTGTTGAAGTCGATTGATCCGAACGTTGGCAACGCCGCGCCCAACACACAGTTCAGTGCCGATGGCATTTACTCCGATGCATCGGACGGACGCATCTACATTGGCAGTCATCCGACAAAGGAACTGATCGTTGTCGATGCCAAGGACGGCACGGTACTGGGTAAGATCGATCTTGGTGGTGTCCCGGAACAATCAATATCGGACGGCAAAGGCACGCTGTATCAGGTGTTGCAGGACTCGGCGGGCGCCGTTGCGGTTGTAGATCAGAAAACGATGAAGGTGACGGCGCGATATCCGTTTGGCGACATTGGTCGCTGCAACGGCCTCACGCTCGATGCGAAGAACAAGATCTTGTTTGCCGCCTGCGGGCAGTCGCGAAGTGCCGGTCAGCCGCCGCAGTCGGTGATGGTTATCATGAACGCCACGAACGGAAAGATCATCACAACACTTCCGCTGGCTGGCAGTTCCGACGGCGCGGCGTTTAATCCGCAGACCATGGAGGCGTTCAGCTCGCACAGCAACGGAACGCTCACCGTCATCAAGGAAAAGAATCCAACCACATTCGAAGTTGAGCAGAATCTCGAAACGATGAATGGTGCGCGCACGTTATCGCTCGATACGAAAACCGGAAACATCTACGTCATGAGTGTCGAACGGGGTCCCGCTCCACCTGCACCCGCGGGCGGCGGACGCGCCGGTCAGGCACCGTTGATTCCGGGATCGTTCACGATTCTCAAGATTGGCCGGTAGCAGACATATTCCGCGTGGCGCCACAGAGTCCGGCATAGGTCGATATTGAAAACTTGGCCTATCCGGAACTCGCGCCCACCCACCCCCGCAACTCCCCAAACAGTCGCACCAAATCAACCAACTGATAGTTCGCATTCAGCCCGCTTGGGTTGGGCAACACCCAAATGTGCGTCTGGCCAATCGTATTCTCCTGCAGTCCCAACACCGCCGTCTTTCGCTCAAACGCCGCACGATACGCTCCAACGCCAAGCACCGCCAACACCTTCGGCCGATTCTTCTCCACGAGCGCTGTCAGCCGCTTCGCGCCTGCCGCGTAATCATCGGGCCCCAACTCCGCCGCAGTCGCAGTCGTACGCGGCACAACGTTGGTGATACCGAGGCCCGCATCCAACAACTCGCGCTCCTCCCACGGATACAACAGCCGCTTCGTGAAACCGGCGCCGTACAACGCAGGCCAGAAGCGATTGCCCGGTCGGCCAAAATGATGACCAATCGCGGCGGTGTACAATCCCGGATTGATTCCGCAAAACAACACGCGCAACCCGGGACGCATCAAATCGGGAACAGTTTTGTGCGCGGCTGCTGCCAACTCGGCCTTGGTTGGCTTGGTTGGTGTGTGCGGCGCTATGGATGCATCACTCCGTTTCGGTGCGACGTCTTTCGATTTGCTCACGCGATGTTCGTCCTACATTTCCGAAATTCCAACCGCCTCATGACGCGGTCAGCTTCACCGGCGGGTTGGTGGCTTTCTTCATCGACTGCTTGAGCGCCGCCAGTTCCGTGAGCGCCTGCATCGGTGTCATCTGATCGGTATCCAGCGTCGACACACGATCCTTGAGTGCGAGCATCGCGGGATCAACGTCAGGCGCACTGTCACCAAAGAAACCAAGTTGCGGCGACGGCGTGTTCGAGCCCGGGCGCACCATACGCGGACCTTTTCGCGTTGCACTCTTGGGTGCGGTGAACCCTTCTGCGGTTAATCGCGCTGCCATCTGTTCGCCCTCCCCTTCGAGCAATGCCAACACTTCTTTCGCGCGCGCAATCACGCCCGCGGGCAGTCCCGCGAGTCGGCCAACTTCAATGCCGTACGATCTGTCGGCGCCACCCTCGATGAGCCGATGCAGGAACAACACCTCCTCACCAACCTCACGCACGGCAACGGTCATGTTGCGCACTGACGACAATTCGTTGGCCAACTGGGTGAGTTCGTGATAATGCGTTGCAAAGATCGTCTTGCACGCCACCGCATCGTGCAGATGTTCACTCACGCTCCACGCAATACTCACCCCATCGTACGTGCTGGTGCCGCGACCAATTTCATCGAGCAACACGAGGGAACGCGCGGTCGCGGTGTGAAGAATTGCACTCGTTTCGCTCATCTCCACCATGAACGTGCTCTGTCCGCGCACGAGATTGTCGCTTGCCCCAACGCGCGTGAACAACCGATCAACCACCGGCAACTTTGCACGCGTCGCGGGCACGTAACATCCCACCTGTGCCAGCAACTGGATGAGTCCAATCTGCCGCAGAATGGTGCTCTTACCGGCCATGTTGGGCCCCGTAAGAATGATGAGCCGCGCGTCGTCAGTCAGCACGAGATCGTTGGGAATAAACTTCTCGCGCGCCATCATCTGCTCGACAACGGGATGTCGGCCGGCGACAATTTCCATTGAAAAACCGTCATGCAGTTCCGGCCGCACATAGTGCTCCCGCTCCGCCACCTCGGCCAACACTGCCAGCACATCAAGCGTCGCGACACATTTCGCCACGCGCTGCCAACGCGCAATTGCTGCTCCCGCTTCACGACGTACGGCTTCAAACAATTCGCGCTCACACGCTTCAATACGCTCGGCTGCCGTCAACACCTGCTCTTCGTACGTTTTGAGCGCTGGTGTTACGTAGCGCTCAGCACCGGTCAGCGTTTGGCGGCGCTGGTAGTCGTCCGGAACGAGATGTTTGTTGGCGTTGGAAATTTCGAGGTAATACCCAAACACGCGATTGTATCCAACCTTAAGCGAATGGATGCCCGTGCGCGCGCGTTCATTTAATTGAATGGTGGCAATGGCGTCCTTGCTGCCATCCCGCAATGCGCGCAAGTCATCAAGCTCCTGGCTGACGCCCGCGGCAATCGTTTCTTCGTCGCCAATGGCAATGGGTGGGCGTTCAACCAACGTACTGATAATGCGCAGCGCAATCTCCGCACCGTTGTCCCACTCGTTGAGCAACGACGCCAACACACCACCGGTGTTGCTATCCTTCACGGCACCGCTCAGTATCGCATTCGCCGTTTTCTCGAGCGCCGGCAGTCGCGATAGCGAGTCACCCAGCGCGCGCAGTTCACGCGGCGTCGCACGCGCTGCCGCGGCCTTGCTGGCCAGTCGCTCAACATCACGCACACCATTCAACGTGTCACGCAGCGCCGCGCGTCCAACGGGATCGCGCACGAGCGCCGCAACGGCATCCAACCGCGCCTCGATTGCCATGCGATCGAGGAGTGGCGCCAGCAGCCATTGCCTGAGCAGGCGTTGCCCCATGGGTGTGGCCGAGCGATCGAGGACCGATAGCAGTGTGCCGCCGGGCGCGCCATTGGCTGATGCGGTTCCTCCGCGCAACGACTCTACCAGCTCCAAATTGCGTCGCGTCATTTCGTCCAGCGGCATCGTGCCGCCGGAGCGCTCGATTGTTGGACGCGCCAGATGTGGCAACCCCGCCGGTTGCAATTCGCGCAGGTAACGCAGCAAGGCGCCGGCGGCGCCGATGGCCGCGTGATCATCGTTGTCGAGACCAAAACCTTCCAGTCCGCGCACGTTGAAGTGCCGCGTGAGTTCGTCGCTGGCCATGGCCGCATCAAACTCCCACGGCTCGCGAGCCGTGCGCAACACGCCATCCAGCGTTGCCAACGCCGATGCGAGATCGTTCACTTCGACGTTGCGAACCACCAATAACTCACGCGGTGCAATTCGCGCGAGCAGTGCTGCAGCATCACTGGCCGGCGCAATCATCAACCGAAACTCGCCTGTTGACAGATCGGCGGCCGCCAGGCCCATCACGTCGCGCGCGCCATTCTTGATGGTATCACGCGCCGTGACAACAGCGCATACGTAGTTTGCGCGCGCGCCATCCAACATGTCATCGGCAAACGCGGCGCCCGGCGTAATGGTTTCGACCACCTCGCGACGCACAATTCCTTTCGCGAGTTTGGGGTCTTCGACCTGTTCACAGATCGCCACGCGATGCCCGCGATTCACCAACCGACGCAAATATTCCGCCGCCGCCTTCACTGGAATACCGGCCAGCGGCACTTCGGCCGCCCCACCGTTGTTGCGTGACGTGAGTGTCAGTCCAATTTCGCGCGACGCGGTTTCGGCGTCGTCGTAAAACATTTCGTAAAAGTCGCCCATGCGAAAGAACAGAATCGCATTCTGGTGCCGAGCTTTGATGTCGCGGTATTGTTGCATGAGCGGTGTTGCAACAGCACTCATTTACCAATCTCCGCCACGAAACCCGTCTTCTGTCCGTGCTTTTTGAGCGTCGCCAACGCTGCCGTTGCGTCTGCGCGCGTTGCATATCGACCGACCTGCACGCGGAACGGTTTCTTCGTACCAACCACACGCGCCGCGATGTCTTTCGCGGCCAACTTCTTTACCAATGTGTCGGCATCTGCTTTGGTTTGGTACGCGGCAATTTGCACAGTCCACTTTCCGGCGCGCGCATCGGCGGCGCGTTTGGCCGCTGCCTTTGCCAGCGAATCGCGTTTGACTGAATCGCGTGTGGCGACCGCCGTACGTATCCGTATTTCCAGGGCTGCTGCCTCACGCGAAAGACTGTCTGCGCGAATGCTGTCCGCTACAAACACCAGTATTTCGCGTGGCTTACTCGCTCCGGCGGCCGAGGCCGCACCCCGCCCAGCGTTGCTGCCCGACGCGTTGCGTGCAGCGGCGGTTCGCCCCATCGTGTCGAGTGCGATGCTGTCCCGTCGCAACGTTTCGCGCGTAATGCTGTCACGTCGCGTATTTTCGGCCATGCGCTGCGCCGCGGCGCGCAGTAATCCGGCTTTGGTCACACTGTCGCGGCGAAGACTGTCGGTGATGCGTCGCGCACCGGCGCGAGAGACGCTGTCACGACGGGTGCTGTCCGTCGCTTGTTTAGCCGCGGCGCGTTGCGCACTCACGCGCGCGATGCTGTCGCGACGAATACTGTCTGCAGCCAATCTGGCCGCAGTGCGCTGGGCAGTGGCGCGCGCAACGCTGTCACGACGAATGCTGTCCGTGTTCACTGGTGGCGCACCGCGGCCAGCGCGCGCAGGCGATACCGTTGCGGGTGGAAGTGCCGCTGTTTGTGTGGCCAGGGGCGGTACCGTTGTTGTTGGTACAACCGTTGCCGTGGAATCGGGTGCAGCGCCGATCGCGACTTCGCGCACGTTTCGGCACCGCTGCTGCAACTCGTCCGCCTGCAGTCGAACTTCCACGGCGCTCAGCGGTGCTTCCTTGCGCACGGCGGTTAAGACACCGCACGCGCGTGGTGCGTCACGGTCGTCGAAATAGCTGCGCGCCAGAACCAACATGACGCGCGGTCGTTCCGCCGCGGTTGGATAGTCGTTCAGCAACTGCTGCGCGTGTTGCCGTGCGAGCGGGCGATTGGCGTGCAACATGTCCAGTTCTGCCAATTTGAGCAGCGCTTCACTGGCCCGCGGTGAAAATGGCACCTCCACAACAATACGTTTCCAATCGAGTTCGGCCGACGGGGCTTCCTCGTTAAGCATGGCGCGCCAGTAGAGTGCCTCGGCCGCATCGAACGAGTCGCGGGCCGAGCTGTTTACGAGCGAGTCGAGCAACGCGCGCGACTTCACCTCTTCGCCATCGTTGCCGAGTGTTCGGGCTCGGGCCACGGCCGCCGCGACGTCGGCTGATACGGACGACTGTGCCTGTACAACAGCTGGTGTGAACACAGCAACAGTAAACAACAACCTGATTGCGTGCGCGACCACGCGTGGCAACACATAACGTTTGACCGAAAACTTCATGGAGAGATTGGTTCGACCTGAGAACATGACCGTTTACGCCGCCTTGCGTCCACGAGGCTTGAGCGCGCACAACGCGAGTATCAACGACATCATCGTTTGATCTGCGTCTGAAATGGTGGTGTCTTTGAGTGCCATGTCGGCGTTCAGCAGCAGCTCGAGCGCGCGTTCACAGCTGCGAGTGCTCCAGCCATCCACTGCCTTCGTCCACGCCGATGCGGCTTCGCCCCATGGTCTGCCTGGATATCCTCCGGCTTCCTTGAGAAAAGCGAAGAACTCCTGCGGCAATCGACTGGTGGACACACCGGCTTCGCGTCGCGCGCGACCGTGGCCCAAGGCAAACGTTTGCGTGGCCAGCATCATCACGAGCACCACGCCTGACATCTTTGGTTGGGTCAGCACGTGTGGCAGCAGATGCACCGCCGCCGCCGCATCGTGTCTTGCAACGGCATCCAACAAATCCGCGACGGTTTCTCCGCGTCGCACACCCACCACCGCCGACACAGCATCGACGTCGATGTTGGTTGCGTTTTCGTTCAACCCCAACATGTAACTCGCGCATTTGTCGAGTTCACCGGCCAGCATCTGCAGATCGTTTCCGACGGCTTGCTGCAGCAATTGCGCCGCGTTTTCGGCAATGGCCATGTGTAGTGCTGTCTGCGAATGATGCGCAATCCATTTACGCACGCGTTCGGGGGAGAGCGGTTCGAAATTCAGCGCCACCGAACGTTTCTCAATCGCGGCATCTGTTTTCGCGCCGCTCGGTGACGTCAGCAACAACATTGTGTCAGACGCCGGGCGCTCCAGATATTTGTCGAGTTGCGCGCGCGCAGCTTTTTTTAGCAAACTGACATCTCGAATCACGACCGCGCGCCGTTCGGCAAGCATTGGCGGAGTGCCCAGCACGTCGTTGACGGCTTCCGCATCCAGTTCACTGGCGCGACGCACATCGCAATTGAAATCGCGCGAGGACGGATCGAGTGCGGCGCCTAGCAGATCGGTGATCGCCGCGTCCTTCAGATAGTCATCGTCGCCGTACAGGTAATACACAGGCGCGAACACTCCGGCCTGAATGGCGGCCAGGACGGTGCGTTGAGGAGATGATTCGCGCGGGGGCATCGGGGAAAGATACTGCGAATTGCGCCCACTGGCGGTACCGCTTGCGTACCCGGTGCGCGGCCATCTGCTCCGTTACTTGCCGAAGTTCAATCACGCAAAGCCTTTTCTGAAGTACGTTCAATTCAAATTCCTGAACGCACAATCCCAAGGCCGCCAATGAAAGCGGACACAACTCTCGTCGTATCCGCTTTGTCTCATGCCAATTGGTTCGGTTTTACGTTCACATCGCGAGCAACGTGGCTCAGTCGCGGAGCGCCTTGACCGTTGTGAATTCCGCGTTGATGATTTGCGCGGGCGCGTCATCAACGAGCAGTGCCGCTGGCCACATGGGATTGCCGGTGGCAAGCGCTTGCACCATGCCTGGCGTCAGGTAAATGGGTTGAAGCATGGTGTCGACGGACGGCGGTTCGACGGGTTTGATCACCATCGCGGTTGGTTGCGCACGGGCCATTGTTGGCTCCGGCGCCGAAACCTGTCGGTACGCCAACGATCCCATAATCATCACGCCTGCGGCTACCGCAGACAACACAATTGGCTGTCGCACACTTCGCGTTGTGCCATTGGCCTCTCGCTCGGCGAACGCAAACCGTTCGCGTTGTGTTTCGGCGCGCGTTTCGGCCAGGCGCGCCTGCATGCGTTGACGGAAATCGGCCGATGGTTCGATGACCTGCATGTTCCGCACGAGCATGAGGGAACGTCGAACCATCGTGTCATGTGCTGCACAGGAATCGCACGCCATCACGTGGCGTAAAGCGGCCGACATATTGTCGCCGGGAAGCGTATCGTCGAGATACGCAAAGTGCTGTTTTCGGAACTCGCGACAGTCCATTTCCACCTGATGCAAAGCGGCTCTCAGCTGTGACGGGGGCGTCATTACAGTGCGAACGTACACGCCCGCCCCGCACCGGGTTCCGAAAATGTCGCGCGCACCGTGTTAAGGTATGCGTTCCAGCTCCGTCCCGCTGCCGGGTTGTCTGAGAACAACCTACGAACATTCCCTGCCGCATCCGGCCAATTGCGCCCCCGCATCTGGCAAACGGTCACGTGAAGCCTGTCGCGGAAGGAGGGTATGGCAGGGTTCGTGCCGCTCGAGTTGATGCAGGTATGTACTGACTAAGTCTTTTATTTACAACGTTTTGCGTACGATTGCGAAAACGGCGGTCACTCGTTTGCTGTCTTGTCTGTCCACCGGCCCGTCCAGAATTTTGGACAGTGACACGTTTGCACGCACCCGCCTCTCGACCACTGCTCAAGCGTCATTGCAGTGAAAAAGTCCATCTCATTGTTTTTTATCGTACCTGAACGCCCGAGCGCGCCAATCCTGCTGGAACTGGCTCCATCCAATTCTCGAGATGCGCTGCAATCCCTCGCGTAATTCCGTCGCGCTGCGGCCCGAGTCAAAGAGCAATTTCAGACCGTGCCGGCCGCCAACGTCGTTGATCATTTCTGCGACCACAGCCGCCGCTGGGTACGTTTGCGCATTGGAGTAGCCGGGTCCCATCAACGAATCGAGCGTTACTTGCGGATGTTCACGCAACCACGATGCGAGTCCACGCACCGCCGTTGGATAATCCATGCCCGACGTGCCGCCAAAAAAGGTCGGCACCCCTTCGGAAATGAACGTGCTTGTGCCATTGCCCATCAGTGGCATGAACACCATGTGCGCCAACTCGTGGCGATATTCCTCGCCAAGCGAAGGCATCCCCGAGAACAGCAGATGATTGATGGGCTGCGACATTCCGGCAACCGGTCCGTATTTCACGGATGATTCGAGACCGATGGTTGCGTACGCGTCGTCAAGAGTATTGAACAAGTAGTATGACAATTGATCGATGGGCGGCACACCAAAGATCTCGGTCAGCGAATCAACAAACGCCGCCGCCCGTTCGGCTCGACCGCGATTAAACGGGTAATCGACGCGATGGACGTATTCGATGTTTTTTATCGTGTCGTGTTTCCAGGCGGCTGTTGTGCGCGCAAGGGAATTTGACAAGCGCCACAATCCGTTATCACGAAGGGCGTACACCGTTTCGTTCACCTCCCGCCACCACGCCGGTAGGGTCGGATCCGTGCTGTTCGACGTGAACTTTGTTGTGATGCGGAAGCCGGTGTTCGTATTTGGTGTGACGGGCTCGATGCGCACAATGTCGGCGCTGGAACCGTCCAGCAAATAGAGCGCCGCAAGGTCGTACGACGGCCACCGCGCCTGCTCGGCCTGCAACCAGTGCGGCGACGCCGTGCCGGCATTCGAGTAATACATCCCGGCTTTTGATGCGAGATAGGTGTACCACGTGCCCACGGCGGCGCGCCCTGGCCCCACGAGCAGGTTCATCTCGTTCTTCTTGAAGAA
>JBDUBA010000472.1:0-10911 GCA_040004335.1 Gemmatimonas sp. | reverse complement strand
ACCCGGTCCGAGTCGCCAAACTCGGCAAGACCTTCCCCGGGCGGCGTTAACCGCCGGGCTTTCGACATCATGCGAATGCACAAGTTGTTGCAAATTATACACTTAGATATGGCCCATATCCTGCATAGAGTCGCATTGGACCGACCCACTGACTGCCTGACCCACGCCCGAACGCAATGCCGCTCAACCTGTTTGCCAACGAACCCACCACCGTTCCAACCGCAGGCGTGCCGCACACTACCACGCCGCATACGCCCGTACCGAGCATAAACGTGCCGCACATCATCGTAGCAAGCGCGAGCGTCCCGAGCAGCCCGGCGACGAAGTCGCGCATCTGCATCGCACTCCCGTTCGCCCGCCAACTGCTGAATGGATCGCCCGGGTACTTTGGCGGCGCCGAAGTTCGCGGCATCACGTTCCTTAAGGGACTCGCGAAAAATCCGGCGTTCGACGTTCACGTGGTCGTGATGGACAACGGCACAGTACCCGCCACCCGCGATGACGGCATCACCGTACACCATCGTCCCAACGTTTCGTTCTTTGAGGGCCATCAGGACAGCAGTACTCGTTCCATTTGGGCGAACGTGAATGCCGACGTTTACATGGCGTTTGGTGCAAACGAGGCGACGTCCGAACTGGCCCGATTCTGCGAGGCATTTGACCGGCCATTGGTTGTCTCACTGGCGTCGGAAATGTCGTTCGCGCCATTCGTGTACGAAAAGTCTACCGAAAGTGATCCGTACGGAGTTGAGGGACAATACACGTGGTACGGCATGGCGCACGCGCATGAACTCGTTGTGCAAACTGAACACCAACAAAAGTTGGTGCGTGAACGTCTGCATCGTGAATCAACATTGATTCGCAATCCCGCACCCATTGGCACGCGTTCGGCCGCGCGTCGCGCACCGGAATATGGCGGTCGTATTTTATGGATTGGTCGCACCGACCCGAACAAACGCCACAACGAAGCCCTCGCACTTGCTGAAGCGTTACCACATCGATCGATGATCATGGTGTGCAACAACATCGAATCGAACAATCCGGGAATGATTCATCGCTTGCAGGAACGGTTTCCCAATCTCATGCTGGCCGATCAGATACCATTGCCGGATGTTGACGATCTGTTCCGGTTCTCCGACGTGCTGGTGAACACGTCTGTTGTTGAAGGATTTCCCAATACGTTCCTGCAGGCCGGAATGCACGGCTTACCAATCGTTTCAATGGCTGTCGATCCCGATGGCGTGTTGTGCTCATTCGGATGCGGCCGCGTTGCCAACGGAACACGCGCCGATTTCGTGCGCTGCGTTGAAGAAATGCTCACCGACAATACATCGTATGCGGCTGCGTCATCGGCCAGTGTGCGACTCCTGCACGAGCGGCACGACGCCGACGCGCGGATTGCTGAGCTGGCCGCGCTGTTGGGTCGAGTCGCGGTCGCGGGTTAACCGGCGGTTGTAGTCACGCCGCCGTTGCCGGCGCGATGCCCTGCTGCTCCTGCAATCGCGATAAGGCGTCACGCACAACGTCAATAACATCCGGAACTACCTGGCCGCCCGCCTCCTGGATGGCGATCAACAGCGCTTCAATCATTTCCGGATATCGATCACCCATCGCGAGTGACTGTGTCAAAATCTCGGCAGCCTCAGAACCGCATCGGCCCGCAATGGCGTTCCGATAGCCATCCAGCACGGCATCTTTGAGATAACCCCGCGTGCGAATGAGCGCATGTAACCCAAGACCGCGATCATCCAGTCGAGAAATGAATTGCGGCAGAGAAACCAACGCGATGCGCGTGCCGTTACCATAGGCCCAACCGGCACGACCGTTGAACTGCACCAGATGCGGAGCGCCCAGATAATAGGCGGGTTTATCCCACGCCTTTTCGATCAACATACACGTGTGCGGATACGTGCTCTCCACCGATCGAAAGTCCGGCGCAATGTCGCGCCCATGCCAGAACTCCGTCCACACGGAACGTCTTACAATGTGCGCGTACACCTGCGTGCCCATGGATGACGAACTATCCAGGAGTTCCTGCCAATAGCGAACGTGACGGTTTTGCAAAAATATGCACGCGAGTTCGGTAATCACTCCGCCATATCCGCCCACTGCAGAATCGGGCCAGTGCGCCTGAAAATTGGCGGCCGCAAAATTCGCGTAGAAAAAATCGAGATGACGATTGTTCTGAATGGCGGTTACCACTCGACGCAATGCACCAGGCAACAGCAAATCATCATCACCCAACGCCCAGACGTATTCGCCAGTCGCTTGCTGCGTTGCACAGTACACGTAGTTGCGCACGGGACCGACGTTCGCATCGCGCTTGATATAGTTCACGCACCGCGCGGGATGGGCCGCCGTCGCCGCGGCAACAATCGACTCCGTTGCATCGGTCGACGCGTTGTCGGCAATACACACTTCAACTTGCAATCCGAATTCAGCCGCCTGCGGCAACAGCGCCTGCAACATGACTCGCAACAATGCCGCGCGTTGATAGGTGGGCACGCACACTGAAAGCAACGGCGCGCCAGTCATCGGGGCACCCGCGTTTGATGCGCGACTCCAGGCAACATCAGAGGCCACAGGCTACGGCAAAACATTCCGCTTCCCACTTCCGCACCCGGCACACCTTGCCGGAAGGACGGGGTAGGCTCAAGGGGGAGTGTTTTGCGTAAGTGATTGAAAATAACGGTCTTACCGTTCGGCATGGCTTCTGCATAAAGAGGAGAGACTCGGTCTTGCTCCTTCTCTTTTGCACACCTCATGCCGCCCAGGAACGCTGCTCCACTGCAACTCCACGCCGCGACCGCGGGTGAATGGCTCGATGCGCGCGTCTTCGTGACCGGCGGAACGGGACTCGTCGGTTCGTGGCTCGTGCAACGACTCTTGAACGCCGGGGCAGAAGTGGTGTGCCTCGTACGCGATTCGGTGCCACGCGCGGAACTGGTTGCAACGGGCGCGATTGATCGCTGCATTGTTGTACGCGGCGACGTGAATGATCAAGCGTTGCTCGAACGCGTGCTTGGTGAATACGAAGTCAGCACGGTGTTTCATCTCGCGGCCCAAACAGTTGTTGGCGTTGCAAATCGGAACCCGGTTGGCACTTTTGAATCGAACATCGCGGGTACATGGTCACTGCTTGAAGCGTGTCGCCGCAGCCCGCTTGTTTCCTCAGTCGTAGTTGCGTCATCCGACAAGGCTTACGGCGACCAACCCATTCTCCCGTACAACGAAGACACGCCGTTGCAGGGCCGTCATCCGTACGATGTCTCGAAATCGTGCGCAGACCTGATCGCATCGTCTTACGCGCACACGTACAACCTTCCGGTTTCCATTACTCGCTGCGGCAACTTCTTTGGCGGCGGCGATTTGAATTGGAACCGACTCGTGCCGGGCGTCATTCGGGACGTATTGCGCGGTCGTTCACCCGTACTGCGTTCAGACGGCACCAACATCCGCGACTATCTGTATGTCGAAGACGGTGCCGCCGCCTACATGTTGCTCGCTGAAAAGCTGCGGCACAACAACGCCTTGCGCGGGCGCGCCTTCAACATCTCCGCCGACCATGTCATGTCGGCGCGCGAGCTGGCCGAACGACTGGTGCAGGCAATGGGTTCAACACTGTCACTCGACATTCGCAGCACCGCCACGGACGAAATTTCCGAACAGCGACTCGACGCGACGCGGGCGCGCCGAGAGTTGGAGTGGAAACCGGCGTTCAGCCTGGATGCGGCACTCGCAAACACAATCGCCTGGTACGAAAGTTTCTTCACGCGACGCGAACCCGCTGGAATTGTTCGTACGCCACTGAGTAGGAGCGCTTGATGTCTCATCCCGCCTGGTCCATTCACGAACGACAGAATTGTCGCGCCTGCGGTGCGGATAGTCTGCGCGAGTTTCTCGCCTTTGACAGCCTGCCATTTACCGACGACTTCGTCACGCCCAACAGTGCCGCCGACGCCGAATTCCGACATCGCCTCGGCATTAACTGGTGTGCGGAATGCGCAACGGTACAGACGCGTGAAGATGTTGATGTGTCCGAATATTATCGGGACTATCGCTACACCGTTGCCGGTTCGCCGTTTGCAATGCAATTCATGAATCGGCTGGCCGAAACCACGATGGCGCGCTTTGGTTTACATGCCAATGATGTTGTTCTGGAAATCGGTTCTGGTGATGGTGAACAACTGGCCGCATTTCAGCGCCGCGGGTGCCGGGTGCTTGGTTTTGAACCGTCGGCCGATTTAACGCGCGCGTCGCGCGCGAGTGAGGTGCCGGCGTTGCAGTGTTTGTTTGATGCCGAAAGTGCAGCACTTATTCCGGCAAATATGCGTCCGGCACAAGCCGTGGTGTTGACCTACACGTTCGATCACCTGCCCGATCCCGTGCCATTTCTCAAGGCAGTGCACGGCGTGCTGGACGCCAATCGCGGCGTCTTGATTGTGGAGATTCACCACTTGGGTGACATCGTTTCGCGTGCTGAAACGTGTCTGTTCGAACATGAACACTCCATCTATCTCACTCCGCTCACTGTATCGCGCATGCTGGCGCGCGCAGGGTTTACGCTGCTTTCCACGACGTTGTTGCCCGACGGTGATCGTCGCGGGAATTCATTGCTCTTTGCGGCGGCCCCAATCGGCACAGGTCTTGTTGCGGATGATTCGGCGAGCGCAGCCGCACTGGCACAGTGGAAAACGTTTGACAATTTCACCACGTATACCGACTTCGCCGCCGACGCGCGCGCACGACTTGGTGCACTACGCGACTACGTACGTGAGGCACGCGCGGAGGGACGGCGTATCGCGGGATACGGCGCTGGTGGTCGTGGCGTGTTAACAATCGCTCAGGCCGGTCTGACAGTTGATGACATCGAGTACGTGTGCGATGGAAACACAGCGTTTCACGGCAAGTTGATGCCGGCTTCGCGCGTGCCAGTGGTTGCGCCATCACACTTGCACAACGACCCCGTGGATGAAGTCATCGTGTTCTCGTACGGGTATCTGGCCGAGATTCGCCGAAGCCACGCCGATCTCGAAGCGTCTGGCATGAAGTTCACCAGCCTTCTTGAACTTCTGGCATGCGCTACCTCGTAACAGGTGCGCGCGGGTTCATCGGTTCGGCCATCGTTCGCGCTGCGCTGCACGCAGGGCATTCGGTAGCCGCACTCGTGCGTCCCGGATCAGCAACCGGTCGATTGGGTGACATCGCCAACGAAGTCACATTCATTCAAAGTGACTTCGCGGAAATATCCTCGGCGGCAACGCGCGAAGCCGTTCGCGGATTTGCACCCGCCGTCGTGGTTCACGCCGGATGGGAAGGTGTGGCCGGCGGAGAACGCAATGCGGAGTGGCAATCAGCGCGCAACGTGCCCGCGGCGTTTGAGCTACTGATGCTTGCTGCGGATGTTGGCGCGACACATTTCATCGGGCTTGGATCGCAGGCAGAATATGGGCCATGTAGTGGCCGCATTTCGGAAGATCAGCAGCTCTGTCCTACCACGTTGTACGGAGCTGCGAAGGTTTCCGCATGCGCCGTCACGCAAAAGGCGGCGGAGATGCGTCACTTGAAGCACAGTTGGTTGCGCGTGTTCTCAACATACGGGGCTGGTTCTGAAGCTGGTTGGGTGCTGCCAATGGCTGCGAACACCATGGCGCACGGTGTTGCGCCCGATTTGACGTTGTGCGAACAACGCTGGGAATTCTTGCACGTGAATGACGCGGCCAGTGCCGTGATCGCGGTTGGTGATTGTGTCGCCACTGGCACATATAATTTGGGTAGCGGAAACGCGCGTCCATTGCGCGATGTGCTGCTGGCCCTGCGCGATCGCATTGATCCAGCAGTGATCCCCAATTTTGGTGCGGTCGCGTATCGGCCCGATCAAATCATGTATCTCGAAGCCGACATCACACGGCTGCGAAACGCTACCGGTTGGTTTCCCATGACGTCGCTCGAATCGGGCCTGGATGAAATCGCTCGCGAAGCACTCGAACACCATCGGCAACTTGCGCATGTCTGACAACACTCTCTGCTGCCGACTCTGCGGCGACGCTCGCCTCGAATCCACGCTGGTGATGGATCCGGCGCCGCCCAACATCTCAGGTTTGCTCAAGAACGAAGGGCCGGTCAATCGCCGTACTATTCGACTGGACGTGCGTCGCTGTGAAAACTGTGGGTTCATTCAGCTCACACAGGAACTCGATAGTTCGTTCTACGATGAGTATGTCATGACGGTAAGTCACGCTGCGACCATGCAGAATTTTCAATCGCAGCAGGCGCGCACATTTGTTGAACGTTTTGCGCTCGCCAATCGCCGCGTCATTGAAGTGGGATGCGGTGACGGAAACTACCTCGATCACCTCCGTGCAGCCGGCGCGCTGGTTACCGGCAACGAACCGTCGACGCCGTTTCGTGCATTGGCGGTTGAGCGTGGCCACACTGTGATGAGTGGGTACATCGGAGCGAATACGCCAGCACAGGGCGGCCCGTACGATGCGTTCGTGACGCGTCAGGTGCTCGAACATGTGCCAAACCCGCGCGACTTTCTGGCCGGCATCACGTCCTCGCTGGTTGAAGGCGCAGTCGGGTTGATTGAAGTGCCGTGTATTGAACAGACCATGCGTCATCAGCGGTATTTCGATTTCTTTCCGGATCACCTCAACTATTTCACGAAGGGTGTGTTGAGCCGTTTGCTCGAACAGCAAGGGTTTGAGGTGCTCGGTCTTGAAGAAGGTATGAACGGCGAGTTCACCGTGGCTTTTGTGCGCTGGTCGCCGCGAACGGGTGTTGGCGCGTTGCAGTGTTCACTCGACAACACAACGCGAGAGTTACAAACATTTGCTGCCGCCGAACGAAAGGCAGGACGTCGTGTGGCGGCCTGGGGCGCTGGTGGAAAAGGCATCGCGTCGTTAACCGCCGCTGGACTTACCGATCTCGCGTACGTGATTGATTCAGATCCGCACAAACAGGGCAAACGATTGCCCGGAGTCGGTTTGTTGGTGGTGCCTCCGTCACACCTTGCGCAGGAGCCCGTTGCGTCAATAATTCTGACGGCGTTGGCGTATCGCGAAGAAATCATCAGCACCATGCGAAAAGACTTACGTTTTGGTGGACGAATTCTTGTGCTGGGTGATTCACTGCGGATGGCCACCGAGGCCGCGGCGTGACAAGTCGCGAACTCGCGCAAATGATACGCGCAGACGCACTGCGCATGACGGCGGCCACCAAGGCGTCGCACATTGCCAGCTGTCTCAGCATCGCTGATATTCTTGCCGTGTTGTACTCGAATGTCTTGCAGTTTCGCGCGAACGAACCAAAATGGCCAGCGCGTGACCGCCTGGTGGTTTCCAAGGGGCATGCGGCTGCGATTGTATACGCGGTGCTCGCGCGGAAGGGATTCTTCCGCGTCGAAGAACTGAGCACTTACACGCACGACGGATCGATCTTCACCGGTCACGTCAGTCATCATGTGCCGGGCGTCGAGTTTTCAACCGGCTCGCTTGGACACGGGCTTCCGGTGGGTACGGGAATGGCGTTAGCTGCACAGAGAATGAGCACAGGCCATCGAACGTTTGTGCTGCTTTCAGACGGCGAGCTTGACGAAGGATCCAATTGGGAAGCAATACTGTTTGCCGGACATCACAAGCTTCGCGATCTCACCGCAATTGTCGACGCAAACGGTATTCAGAGTTTTGGTACCGTCTCCGAAGTGTTGGAACTCGAACCGTTGCCGGACAAATTCCGCAACTTTGGCTGGCTCGTGCGCGAGATAGATGGCCACGATCACGCGGCGCTCCGCACTGCATTGGAACCGACTCCGGTTAATGAAACCCGACCGGTACTCGTACTGGCTCGCACCGTGAAAGGTGCGGGCGTTTCGTTTATGGAGAACGAACTGCGTTGGCACTACCGCTCAGCAAACCCGCAAGAACTTCAAGATGCGCTTGCCGAAGTTGGAGCGCCATCATGAGAACGACGTTCATCGAAGGGCGCATGACGTTCGGTGAAGATGGTGTGTCATTATGAGAACGACGTTCATCAAAACGTTGATGGAGTTGGCCGACGTTGGTGTGGCATTATGAGAACGACGTTCATTAAAACACTGATGGAGTTGGCCGAGACTGATTCACGCATCTGGTTGATGACGGGCGATTTGGGGTATTCGGTGCTCGAACCATTCGCGGCACGTTTTCCCGAGCGATACATCAACGCGGGGGTCGCCGAACAGAACATGACGGGGATGGCCGCGGGAATTGCGGCGAGCGGTGGAATTGTTTTCACGTATTCGATTGCAAACTTTCCGGTGGCGCGCGCGCTTGAGCAGATTCGGAACGACGTGTGTTATCACAATCTTTCCGTGAAAGTGGTGGCTGTGGGCGGGGGATTGGCATACGGTGCGCAGGGCTACAGTCATCACGCCGTCGAAGATCTCGCGTTTACGCGTGTGTTGCCCAACATGACCGTCGTGGCACCAGGCGATCCATACGAAACGAGTGCGCTAACAAAGGCGCTTGTTGCAACACCGGGCCCGGCATATCTGCGCCTCGGCAAAGCGGGAGAAGCCTTGGTGCACAGTGCCGAACTGGATATAAAGATTGGTCAGTCCATCACCGTTCGTGACGGCGATGATTGCACCATCTTTTCCACGGGTGGTGTCCTCACCGAAGCGGTGCGTGCACATGCGCTTCTTGCGGGGGAAGGCATTAATGCGCGCGTTATCAGTATGCCGACCGTTCAGCCGCTCGATTCGCTGGCTGTCGTCGAAGCGGCATTGCGTGGGCCTATTGTCACCATCGAAGAACATGGTGTGGGCGGGCTCGCTTCCGCGATTGGTGATGCGCTCATCGACGCGGGCGCACCAGTGCACATGAAGGCAATTCGGTTACCGCAAACGCCGCTGTCCTGCGCCGGTAGTCAGGAATGGTTGCGCGCGCAGTATGGAGTTACGGCCGAAGCGGTGGTACATGCGGTGCATTCGCTGCTGGCGGTGCCACTGATTCAGTGACACGGGTTGCACCTCTATCGCTGCAAAGCTGGTTGACTGCACGCGAAATGCCGCACCACTCCATTGGCTGTTGCTTGATCATTCGTTGTTTCGCGCCGTTAGCAGGTGCACTGAAGCAGCTTAGTTCTTTGCTGCTCCGCTGCGTTAGGACAAGTTGACCAACGCCGTGTTTTTCCTTGTTGCTCCGCCATGCCAGTCCAGATTCACAGACGCAGGGTTTTTCTTTGTTGCCGCGGCGTCAAGGGCGATTCACTGACGCCGCGTTTTTCTTCACTCACCCGTTGGTCAACATTTCCAGGGTTTGAGGTGCGTTGCGTCGCTGCGCGATGAGAATGTGACATCCACCCTCGGGCGCTGGCTGTTGTTTCAGGATGTCGATACCAAGCGCGCCAAGAAACTCTGTCAGTTCTGGCATTGTTGCGACTTCGTACGGCAAGCCGCCAAGCCAATCAACCAGATCGACGTACGGATCCATGCCACGTTCCAACCCCTGATTCCACCAGGTTTCCGGATTCAGTCCACGGCGCGCAAAGTCGGCGTATTGATTGAGGATCCAGTCAAACTCCATTTTGCGTTTGCCACTGATAGTTTCCGCATGATACTTCTGCTTGAGCGCGAGATGTTCGGGATAAAGTCCACCCTTCGCGTAAATCGCGATGAACAGATATCCGCCGGGCAGCACACACGTCGCTGCGTTGGCAATCGCTTGCCAGATCTGACCCGTGTGGTGCAACACGCCCCAGGAATACACGAGGTCGAATTGCCCCAGCGAGCGAATGAATTCCTCGTTGAGCACTGAACCCTGTTGCACTGTCCACGACGCGGGCGATCCCGCCATTTCGCGCAGTGATGCGGTCGCGTCAACTGAATGCTGGTCGTAATCAAACGAAACCAAACGCGCGGGATTCATTTGCTGCATGCAGTAGGAGTGCACGCCCGATCCACATCCGATGTCGAGTACGCTGGCGCCGGTCAATTGGTCGGTTCCCAACCACTTGATCAGATCCGCGCGCGCGCCGGCGATGCGCTTCTCGTTCAGGCCGCCCAAAAAACTCTGCCAGTTTTTTCCAAAGGCGAAGCGATCGACTGCGGTTTCATCAAACGCTGGAGCAATGAGTTCTGCGACGGTCATGAGGTCTTGAGATGTAAACGTGAATTCAGAATGTGATCGGCACTGACTTGGTTCCGGAAAACAGTTGCCACTTGGGTCGAGTCCAAAGCTGGATCTGCCAGCCTTCAACCCCCTACTACAGCTGGGTTTGCTAGCCTCTGACCCCGCTGCCACCCACAGCTGGGCTTGTTAGCCGCTGACCCCGCTGCCACAACCCCTTACTCTACAGCTGGGTTTGCTAGCCTCTGACCCCGCTGCGATCCACAGCTGGGTTTGCCAGCCTCTGACCCCGCTGCCACCTACAGCTGGGTTTGCTAGCCTCTGACCCCATTACAGCCAGCGCCCTCGCTCTGCCTCGAAGCTGGCTTTGCCTGTCGGTGCATGATATGCAGAAGCAAATCTCGTTCCCAATTCTTAAACCGTTATGGTGTAATGGTTTAGGCAGATTTCCAGCCAGTGAGACCGTTACGTCACCGGCACAAAGTGCCCTTGGCGCCTCCGCCAAGTCGTGCAGTGCGCAGGCCGATGAATCCAAATTCGGCAACTTTTGCCGAAGTCTAGCAGATACGGCCGGAACCAGGGCGTCTAATGCTATTCGTAAGTACTTGTTATTCAATGAGTTAGCGTTGGCACCAATCCTGCTTTAGAAGGGCTCGGGCAGGCCGCACACAGCGCACCCTGCAATACATGCCGTCGTCACGTCCAACACCGAATCCAAAGCCGCCTATATGTGTGGTATCGCCGGACTCCTCGCTCCATTTCCCGCCGACCGACTGCGTGCCGGAGCCGTCGCGCTCGC
>JBDUBA010000203.1:0-33910 GCA_040004335.1 Gemmatimonas sp. | reverse complement strand
CGGGAATCGATTCCCCTACCTGATCGTCAACTCGGCATGGCTACCCCCCCGACTTCTGATTCAGCCGCCGGCTTTGAACTGATCTGCGACACCGCAGAGGCGGAGCCACCACTCAGGGCGTGGCTGGAGGGCATGCAGCTTCAGTGGCCCGGGCGTTTTCGCATCAATGTGAAGGTCGGTAATACCAACCCGTTTGGTCCGGATGATCGGGAAATTTTTCGGCAGCCATCCTGTACGATTCAGGCCGGTCCCGGCGTAGACAACGTCCGGCTTACCTGGGAGTTGGCCCCTGCGATCGCGATTGTCCATCCGACCGAACCCGAAGCAGAACTTTGGCTCTCGCCGGCAGCGTTACGGCAGATCGCCGACGCCGAACGTTCGTTCCTGCTGATCGTGCTGGTGTTCATCCTGCGACGCCTCGGTTGGTATCATGTGCACGCAGCGGCACTGATCGACCCCATGGGTCGCGGTTGGCTCATCGCCGGCAACTCGCATTGCGGCAAATCGACCACCACGGCACTGCTGGCTACCCGAGGCTGGAAGGTCGGCACCGATGATATCGGATTTCTTGGGTGGAGCGGCGATCGCGTATCGTTGATGGGCGTGCGCGGCCGAATTGCGCTTCGCCCGGGCGGCGCGGCGTTGCTGGGTGCCAAAGGTGGACTTGTCATGGACCGCCGCAACAAGGAAGGATTCCTGCCGGAAGAACTTGGGAGTTCCTGGGCGCCCGTAGTTGCGCCCGAAATTCTCGCGTTTCCAAACATCGGGGCGCAAACAGCGATGACCGCTTCCAGTCCGCGCGAGACACTGTCCTCCATTGTGAAATTATCTCATTGGGTGCTGTATGAATCGGTGCACGCGCAGGAATATCTTGACGTGCTCGGTGCAGTCGCACGCCAATCGCGCTGCTTTGCATTAACGCTGGGCCCCGATTTGTTCGATGAACCCGACCTGCTCAAGGACCTCGTTCCGTGACCAAACATTTTCGCCGGCATGCTGACATCCGGTTGACCGCGTTGGAGGGTGAAGGCGTCGTGTTGCACATGGGCTCCCGCCGGTATTTCACGGTGTCCGAAACGGGACTGAGCATTCTTGAAGCGATGAAAACGCCGAGCACGTTCGAACAGCTCGTTGATGCAATCATGACCGAATACGAGGTTGCGCCTGACCGGGCATCAACAAGTGTCCAGGCGTTTCTCACGCAGTGCATCAACGCCCAAGTGGTGCTCGAAGAAACGCTTTGATGCGCCTGGTCCCGCTCCGAAAACTCGCAGTGCGTTGGCGACTGCGCGTATTCGGCCTGGTGTTAACGGTGCCACCCTTGTTGCATGTGGTTGCGGTGCACCGTCTCGCCGCACGCTGGAGTACGCGTCGCAACGGATACGCCGCGCCTCCAATCGAGGTACTCGCTGATGAAGTCGATGCATGGCTGACGCGACTTCCGTGGCCGTGGCGATCAACGTGTCTCAAACGCGCATCCATTTTGTACGCGTTGCTGCGCCGGTCGGGCGAACCGGTCGAACTGCACATTGGCGTCAAGCGCGAAGCAGACAAGTCGTTGGCGGCACACGCGTGGCTGGTGCGCGATGGTCAGCCGTATCTGGAACCACCGGCCACGCAGTACGCCTCGTTTCAGGTGATTACGGCGTTTCCTGAAATGAGCCCGCACAACGCGACCCGTTGAAGCGCTCGCTGATTGAACGGCTGCTCGCAACGCTGCGTTTGGGCAACGCAGACGCGTCGCTTGCATTCGAGCCGTGGAGCGATGCGGACACCGTCGGATTGTTGCCGTTACTTCAGCACGAAGGCGCCGAGCTGTGGTTCTATCGGCGTGTTCAGCAGAACAAAGTGGTCGTCCCCGATGTGCTGAAAGCAGAATTGCGTCTGGCGGCGCAACGCGTGAGCATCATCAACATGCGGATTGATGCACAAACGATCGCCGTCACCTCTCGGTTGAACGACGCGTCAATTTCGTGGGCGCTATTAAAGGGGCAGGCGCGCCGAGCGGCAATCGCGCGATTCCCCAATGCCGATGCCCGACAGGTATCCGACGTCGATCTGCTTGTGCCGAAAGATCAGGCACAGCAAGCATGGCAACTGTTAGTGGCGGCGGGATTTCGGAGAGTGATTGATGGTCCCGTTGAATGGTCGGCCGACCATCATCTGCCAACGTTGATCGACGACAACAACGTCGCCGTTGAATTGCACACTACGACGTCGATGGCGATCGCCCCCGAGGAAGCCTGGAGACGCGTGACGACCGAAGCCGTCGCTGTTGAATGGAGCGAAATTCAGACGACAGTGCCATCGGCCACCGAATTAGTGTGGCAAGCACTCGCACACGGAGCAGCTGACGGTGCTGAAGGTTTTCTGCTCAAGGCGTTTCTGAGTGTGGCGGCAATTCTTGCTACGGATCCGAAGCTCGACTGGGTGCGCATTGAACGTCGAATGAAAGCCAGCGAAGTGCTCGACAATGATACGGGTGAACCGGTCTCCGAAGAGCGGCTGCGTCGATTCTTTGCAATTGCCGCCGATTTGGCCGGGATCACTTTGCCGGCAAGCCTGACGCCCCAACATCGCGCGCAACACGCGTCGTTGCTGCGGTGGAGAGCCACGGTACTGACGGCATCGCATCGTCGTGACGTGCGCGAACGACTGCTTGAGGAAGGGACTCGGGTCGAGGCCTTCTTGCCGATCACCCCGTACGTTCGAAATGCTGGCGCGTGGCCAAACCTGCGACGCCGACTCGGATCGGTCGCGGCACGCATCGCCTATTACAGCTGGCGTGCATGGGGTGCTCGGCGATAGCGGGCGGGCGGGCGCTGCAATACTGTGGTTCGGTTGTGAGGCGTGCGCACTTTCAGTTATGTCCGCAAACCTGCGTATGGATGAGCCGTTGTAAAGCTGCATCAATCGTGTGGCGTCAGGTCGTACGTCACCAATGGACCCCATCGTGATCGAGTACCAGGCACACAAATGTGGAGTATCCACAGGAAGCTGTTTAAGTCAATTTTGTGACGATTTTATAAGTAATCTCTAATAATAGGCGTCGATTTTGTAACGGTGAAATCAGCGATTGGTATTCTGTGGCTGAGCCCGATTTCGTGGCACGAACCTTCCATTGCAACGCACCGCCTACCTCTGCCCCTCCGCTACCTGCAAAGGATTTTCGATGCGTTTTTCCCGTTTCATCCCGGCCGCGATTGCGGTCATTGCGGCCCTGCCAGCGGTCTCATCCGCCCAGGTATCGCTTACCAACATTGGTCCGAAGTTCCCCGCGGCTCTCATTGGCGGCGGCAACCAGCCGTTTGCGCAAGTCGGGCCGTACCAGACTCGGGCGACCAACCCGGCGAATTCGCAGGCCTTCGATGTGTTCTGCATCGATGCCGATCATGGATTCAAAATTGGCGCTTACAATGCGTATGTGCTGACGTTTGATGATGCGGTCAGCATCGTCTTGCAAACTGGCGGATTTGGCCAGAGCAACTTGCAGGCGTTGACGCGCAGTCTTGGCACAACGGCGACCTACGGCGGCACCAACACGACGGCCGCGGATTTCCTCAAGGACCTTCGCACCGAATCGTATCTGGCCGGCCAGTTCGGACCGACGCCCAACGCGAGCTGGGACGAAATCCATTACGTCATCTGGGGGTTGTTCAGCAGCACGCAGGGCATTCAGCCCAGCAACATCGCTGCTGCCAACACGTTGTTTACCACGGCTGAAACCGCCTCGACGGCGCCGAACTACAACTACTCCGACTGGCGCATCATCATCGATGCAAACGCGTGGGATCCGACCTTCACGGGTACGCTCACGCAGTCGGTGATCACCAACGTCGTGCCAGAGCCCGGCACCTACATGTTGGTCGGATTCGGACTTGTGGGCCTTCTGGGCGCAACACGTCGGCGCAAGCGCGCTGTCAAGCAGTAACAAGCTCCAACAAGAACTTCCCCTCGTGAGCAGCTATCACGAGGGGATTTCTTTGTCTGAAAAGCGGGCTCATCAGTACCTCCACGCACCCATCACACCCCACGATGAAACTTCGCACTCACCTTCGCCTTCTCGGCGCGACGGCACTTGCCGTGTTCGCGGCCGCTTGCGGCGATCAGGAAAAGAATTCAGCCGCACCCGGCCTTGTTGGCCCACGTCTCGAAATAGGCGGTAACGGCTCCGGCATTGGGAATTTCGTTTGGCACGACTTGAATGCGAACGGCATTCAAGACGCTGGCGAACCCGGTATTCCCGGCGCGACGATCTCGTATACCCTGCCTGGCGGATCCACAGGGTCGTTCCTCGTAAATCCGGACGGTACCTACTTCGTGAATGGACCGTCGGGCCCTTACACGATCTGCGTAGCACTTCCGGCGGGTTTCACTTCCATCTCACCCAAGTCATTGGGTGGTGACCTCGAATTGGACAGTGACGGTGATGGCACCGCGATGAATTGCGCCAACGCAATCCTGCCTCCCAATACGACTCGCCTCGATATCGACTTTGGCTTCTATAAGACGGCCGCGTTGGGCGACTTCGTCTGGTATGATGTCAACGGAAACGGTATCCAGGATGCCGGAGAACTCGGTATCCCGAATGCGTCAGTGACTCTCACGGGACCAAGTGGCCCGCAGTCAGCGAACACTGGCCTCAACGGCGAATACGGATTTACGAACCTCATGCCGGGTTCCTACACGGTTTGCGTTGATACGCCGCTTGGGTATTCGGGTGTCAGCCTGGCGCTTCAGGGTGGTAACACGGCCAAGGACAGCAATGGCCAGGGTTCACCAAACTGCGCCGACGTCGTCATCGCTTCCGGCGACAACAACCTCACGATCGACTTCGGGTTCACGAAGTCCAAAGCGGCCTTGGGCGACTTTGTGTGGCATGACCTGAACGGCGACGGGATTCAGGATGCCGGCGAGCCTGGCATTCCGGGCGTCACGGTGAACTTGACCGGCCCGAGTGGTCCAGCTTCAATGGTGACCGACGCCAATGGCAAGTATGGCTTCGGCAACCTCGAGCCGGGTGTCTACACCGTTTGTACGCCGGTTCCGGCGGGCTACGTTCGTTCGGCCGCTGGTCAAGGCGTCGATGGCACAATCGACAGTAACGGAGCGGGCGTGCTTCCCACGAACTGCTACACGGTCACTTTGGCCGCTGGCGAAACGAATCCGACGATTGATTTCGGCTTCTTCAAGCTGGGCGCCATCGGCGACTTCGTGTGGTTCGATGCAAACAGCAACGGTATTCAGGACGCTGGCGAGCCAGGAATTGGCGGCGTCAATGTTCAATTGACCGCACCGGGCAACATCGTCACCAACACGACTACAAATGGTTCAGGTGGTTACCTGTTCAGCGGCCTGGTGCCGGGCGTTTACAAAGTTTGTGTAAACACGCCTGCGGGTTACACCGGTCCGACCGACGACATGGCGACGAGCAGCACGCCGTTCAACGACAGTAACGGAACGGGCACGCCAAACTGCGACACCAAAGTGCTCAAGTCGGGCGAAGTGGACCTGACGTATGACTTTGGGTTTGTCATCGCCCGCGCGGCGCTGGGTGATTACGTCTGGTTCGACAAGAATGCCAACGGCATTCAGGATGCGAGTGAAACTGGTATCAGCGGCGCGACTGTCACGTTGACGGGGCCGAGTGGTCCGCTGAGCACCACGACTGCGTCCGACGGTTTGTACGCGTTCTCGAACCTGATGCCGGGCTCTGGTTATCAGGTGTGCGTGGTAGCACCGGCAGGTTACGCCGGCATTTCACCGGCCAACACCACGGCCGATGACAAGGACAGCGATGGCGTCGGCGCAGGCAATTGCGCACCGGCAGTCACGCTCGTGGCCGGAGAAAACAATACGACGCTCGACTTCGGCTTTTACACGCCGGTCGAAATCGGCAACTTTGTGTGGCATGATCTGAACGCCAACGGCATTCAGGATGCGAGCGAACCAGGGATCTCCGGTGCAACCGTCTCGATGACCGGCCCAAGCGGCCCAGCTTCGACCGTAACTGGCGCGAACGGTGAATACTCGTTCACCAACCTCAAGCCCGGCACGTACTCGGTTTGCGTAGTACTGCCGTCGGGTTACACGCAGTATTCGCCAACCGCGCAGGGTGGTGACAACGCCAAGGACAGCAACGGTCCGGGCAATGCTGCAAACTGCAGTGCGTTGATTGATGTACCGTCGGGCACGACCGACATGAACTTCGACTTCGGTTTCTACAAACTTGCCGCTGTTGGCGACTTTGTGTGGGCCGACGCCAACTCCGATGGCAAGCAGACCGCCGGTGAAGTTGGAATCGGCAGCCAGACGATTAAGCTGAGCGGCCCGGGTGGCGACCGTACGGCCGTTACGACGCCCAGTGGCGGCATTTATGGTTTCACCAACCTGATGCCGGGCAGCTACACCATTTGCGCTCCGGCAACAATTGTCGGCTACAGCGGAACGTCACCGTCCTTTCAGGGCGGCGATGCAACGAAGGACAGCAACGGTTCAGGTGGCGCGGCGAACTGCGCCAGTGTAACGCTCACGTCCGGCCAGACTGATCTCACGATTGACTTCGGCTACATCAAGGCGGCCGTGATTCTAGGCAGCATTGGTGACTTCGTGTGGCATGATCTGAACGCCAACGGCATTCAGGACGCTGGCGAGCCAGGAATTGTCGGCGCAACGGTAACGATGACTGGCCCCGGCGGCCCGTACTCCACTGTCACGACGGCGGGCGGTAACTACTCGTTCACTGGGCTTGCCGCGGGCACATACGTTGTTTGCGTCGTCAAGCCGGCGGGTTACGCTGGTATCAGTGGCGCAGGTTTGGGTGCCGACGTCACCAAGGACAGCAACGGTAACGGAACGGCGGCCAACTGCAGCGCCAACGTGGTGCTCGCGGCTGGCGCGTCAAACATCACCATCGACTTTGGCTTCTACAAACTGGCGTCGTTGGGCGACTACACGTGGTACGACAAGAACGACAACGGTATCCAGAACGCCGGCGAGGCTGCCTTTAACGGCGTGACGTTGACGCTGTCCGGCACGCAGAGTGGCACGCAGACGTCGGCCAGCGGTGGCAAGTATCTGTTCACGAACCTCAAGCCGGGTACCTACACGGTTTGCGCGACGATTCCGAACGGCTACCACGCCAGCGCTTCCCTCCAGGGTGCAGATCGTGATGTCGACAGCAACGGTGCCGGTGCGACCAACTGCTCCGCGGCCGTCACGCTTGTCTCGGGTGAAACCAACCTCTCCGTCGACTTCGGATTCGATTGCGGCCGCACCACGCCGACAACAGCATCCGTGGGTGACTTCGTTTGGCGCGACACCGACTCCGACGGCGTGCAGGATGCTGGCGAAGACGGCATCAAGGGCGTAACGGTCAAGCTCACCGGCAACGGTGTGAACAAGACCACCACGACCAGCACAAGCGGCAAGTATCTCTTCTCCGACTTGCAGCCGGGTACCTACACCATTTGCGTTGGCACGGTGTCGGGACTGTTCCCCACGGGCGCGGACAAGGGCGGCAACGATGCGAAGGATTCCGATGGCACGGGCACAGGCAACTGCGCGACGACCACACTCTCCGCGGGTGAGGAAGACCTGACCATCGATTTCGGCTTCGATTGCAAGCCGATCACCGCTGCGTTGCAGGGTTACGTGTGGAACGATGTGGACATGGACGGCATTCAGGACAGCAATGAGAGCGGCATCAACGGTCGCACGGTTACGCTGACGGGCCCGTCGGGTGCCAAGACGACCACCACGAACAGCAGTGGCAAATACTACTTCACCAATCTGCCGGCTGGCGCTTACACAGTGTGCACGTCCGTGCCAACGGGCAGCGCCGCTTCACCGGCCAATACAACCAACGATGCAGTCGACAGCGATGGGACGGGCTCAAGCAATTGCGCTACGGTCTCACTTGCGGCCGGTGAATCGAAGGTTGATCCGGACTTCGGCATGTACTGCAAGCCGGTGTCGGGCGCGATCGGTTCGTATGTCTGGAATGACGCCGACAAGGATGGCATTCAGGACAACGGCGAAAGCGGCATCAGTGGCCGGACGGTGACGCTCACGGGCGCCGCTTCGAAGACCACAACCACGGACAGCTACGGCAAGTATGCCTTTACTGGACTGGGCGCCGGCACATACACGGTCTGCGTTGGTGCGCCAAGTGGTTACACGGTGTCGCCGGCCGACAAGGGCTCGGATGACAACGTCGACAGCGATGGCAAAGGAACAGGAAACTGCGCCACAGTCACGCTCACGACTGGTCAGACGAACAACAGCCTGGACTTCGGCTTCTATTGCACTCCGGTTCCGGGCGCGATTGGCGGTCAGGTGTGGTACGACAAGGACTTTGACGGCAAGCAGGACGGCGGCTACGAAGTCGGCTTGAGCGGCCAGACCGTCAAACTGTCGGGCCCCGGTGGCGACAAGACGGCAACCACCAACAGCTCGGGCCTGTACAACTTCGGCAGCCTCGCAGCCGGTACTTATACCATCTGCGGCGTGATTCCGAAGGACTACAAGGCGTCACCGGCTAATCAGACGAACGACACGTCTGACAGCGATGGCTCGGGCTCAAGCAACTGCACCACGTTCACTCTTGCAGCCGGTCAGACGATCAACACGATCGACTTCGGCTTCGACAAGAAGTGGTAGGATGAAATGCCGGTGATTACGCCGGCCTCGGAAACGCAAAGGGCTCGGACTTCGGTCCGGGCCCTTTGTGCATCTCCATCAATGGTTGTCCCGCGATTGTCTATGGTTCTCCAATTTTCCAGCGTTCTACCACGACTAATGCCGGGGCGCTGAGCTCCTAAAATCGCGGAGAACGGCAGTGGTATGGCGTGTGTGGACGATCAATGCTCATTGGGAATCAGTACGGAAACGTGGTGGTTTCTATTTGAGAATTCGTCCGAAAAAAAACAGCGCCCCCAAATGGAGGCGCTGTTCCCAATTCAAAAATCGTGTACGAATGTTACGAAGCACACTTTCCCTCGATACAAAAAATCCGGCTCAGGGTTTGGTGAGATTGATGGTACCAAACGCTTGCGGGCCCGATGTAAACGTCACGATAAACGAAATGTCGATGGCCGTCGGCGTAATCGTGCCAGTGGCATCCCAACGCACCACCCCAGGATTCGGCGCATTGGTGCCGCTTGCAATGAGGCTAAGGGTACCGAGCGTCGACGTAGTCTTGATGGCCATCACGATGTTGCCGAGCTGCGGAACGTTTCCGTTAAACGCTGCGGTGGTGTCGCCGTAGGTGGTGACACGCTCGGTGGCTGGAATACCGCCGGCCACTCCCAGAATCGTGCCCAACGCTGCGATGGTCACATTGGCCGTGCTTGGTCCAGCGTTGTTGACGATTGTTGCCGACGCGGTGTTCGTTGTTGAGAACGTCACATTGGTCCATGTACCTGTGTACGCCCCGGCGTATTGGCCAGCCTGCAACGTCGCAATGGAGGTGGCGGAGAACGTGACTGAAATGTTACCCGCAGTTGCGGCAACGGTATTGGTGCCGGGAATATCGCCAACGATCCAGTTCCCGACGGTCGCGATGCCGGATGCGTTTGTGGTTTGTGTTGTTCCGAAGAGCACACCGCCACCATTCGCCGGTCCGAATGTGACCTGCAGTCCTGCCAGCGGATTGCCATAGAGGTCGGTGAGTTTGACACTGGGTTTGATTGGAACAGCACTGCCCTGCAACACGTTCTGCAGATCGCCCGCAACCTTGAGAAGAACGGCCGGTGCGCCGACCAGACTGGTCGCGGTAAAGTCGATCGGGTTGTTGGTGATTCCCGCGCCGGTCACTGTGGCACGCAGCACGTTTGCGCCAACGGTCTGTCCGACAATGAATGAACCGACAGTCGCGACACCGTCAGCCCCGGTGTTCACCGTGCCACCGGTGACGGAACCATTGCCTGTGGTCACGGCAAACGTGACCGAGACGCCGGAAACAGGATTTCCAAATTGATCAGTCACTTTGACTGCCGGTTTGATTGGTGCAGCACCGCCAACAAGGACTGATTGCGCATCGCCTGCGGTTTTGACGACGGTCTTGGCGGCGCTCGCTGTTGCAGTGACGCTGAATGTTGCGGGCGTAACCACGCCGGGAACCGTGGCCGTGAGCGTTTGTGCACCCGACGTATTGCCAAGCGTCCACGAACCGACCGTTGCAATTCCGTCAGCGCCGGTGGTTGCAGTTCCGCCTGTGATTGTTCCACCACCAGTTGCAACTGCGAACGTAACGGTGGCACCGGCAATAGCGTTTCCAAACTGGTCTGCAACCTTCACAGCTGGCCGCACTGCCACGGCTGTTGTAACACCGGCCGATTGCGCGTCGCCCGCCTGTTTGGTGAGCGTGGACGCAGTACCGGCGGTGGCCGTCGCGGTGAACGTCACAGGATTTCCCGTGACCGAACCGGCCTGCACGTTTGCGAGCAACGTGTTGGCACCGGCTGTGGTGCCAAGTGTCCAGCTGCCTACGGTTGCAATGCCATTGCTGTTTGTTACCGCGGTTGCGTTGGCAGCCGTTCCGCCGCCCACTCCCACGGTGAAGACCACCGTAACGCCGGCCACGCGATTACCACCCGCGTCGACGACACGAACCGCTGGCGCAATGGGCACGGCGCCACCAACACCACCCGTTTGTGCATCGCCGACTTCCTTGGTAGCCGCGGCAGCAGCGCCAGCAGCAGCGGTCGCCGTAAAGGTGAGCGGACTGCCCGTCGCGCCCGTGCTCGTTGCGGTCACCGACTGAGCACCTAACGTTGTCCCCAGCGTCCACTGTGTGACCCGCGCAATTCCTTGCGCATCAGTCGTGGCCGTTGCGCCGACCAGCGTACCGCCACCACTCGCGACCGTGAAAACAACCTGAGTTCCGGCAATGGGCGTGGTGCCTCTCGTGGCTTTCACCGAAGGCGGCGTGCCAACAGGCTGCCCCGCAACACCCGTTTGCGCGTTGCCGGCTTCGATAGCAATGGTGAGCGGAAGCGGTACGGGATCATCTCCGCCGCAAGCGGGCAATACGCCCAACACAAGAGAGAGGGTGAGCAAACGACTGAAGCGCGACATGGCGACTCCCAGGTTGGTAATTTCGAATTGGTGCAGCGGAATGGTACAGTATGCTAGAGCACGTCAGTTCCGAATGCCATGTGCTTATATCACGTTTCTGCCATTCGGTGGGACGGCCGCGGAGTTCGATACCACATGACCCGGCCACCAGTTCCACCTACCGGCAACTGCCAACAGTGCCGGCGCCAGCACCAGTCGCACGAGCGTTGCATCAAGCACCACCGCAATCGCCAACGCAAAACCCAGCATCGACAACGGCAATAAGTCACTCATCGCAAATGCCGCGAAGACCGCGACCATCACACCGGCTGCGCGCGTAATCAGTCCCGCCGATTGCGCCATACCACGCGCAATGGCTTCGCTCTCCGTACGTCCCACCGCTCGTTCATTCAAAATTGCATTCAGCAAGAACAGTTCGTAATCCATGCTGATGCCAAACGTGGCCGCGAAACCAAGGAGCGGTACCGTTGGCAAGATGCTGCCAACCGCCTCACGCTGAAATACTGCAATCCCATAACCGTCCTGAAATACGAACACTGTGGCCCCCAATGCGGCCGCGGCGACCAACAGATTCAAGACGACCGCTTTGACCGCCACGAGCGGTGCACGCAACGCCAGCAACAGCGCAATCAACGTTGCGACGGACGCCGCAAAAACAACGGAGGGCAACGATCGTCTCGTCGCGTTCTGATAGTCAACTGAATATGCCGGTAAACCACTCACCAGCAACTCGACCCCACGCAAGCCCGAGGCCGCCGCTGCATCGAGCGCTCGCAGGTCGTCCACCAGCGCAATTGCACCAGCGGTTTCGCTGCCACTACTGGGAATCACTTCGAGCAGCGTCGTTTGTCCATCGCGACTCACGTAGTGATCGCGCACGGAGGCCGGAAACACTTGTTGCGCCACGGTTAGATCACCGGTCCCAACACTCGTGATCGCGTAGGCATCGCCCGCGTGCGGAAGCTGTCGCATCGTTTGGCGTGCCCGTTTGAGCGCGGCCCATCCGTTGACCGACAACACGGGCGTGCCACCAGGCAATCGCAGCAACACATGCGCTGTTCCCGCCACCGACAATCGTTGCTCGCGCGATAACAGATTGAGCGCCTGCGTGGACTCGCTTCCTTTTGGTAACCAGTTGTCCAGCGGTGTTGAAAGAATGGCCGAACGCGCGTGATTCGCCAGCAACAGCAACGGCAACACACTCAGCAGGCCGACCGGAAATGGATGGCGAGTGACAAATGTGCCCCATGCGAGCCACCGCGTGTGCCCGCGGGAGGTTGATACTACTGAAGTGCTCGATGTACCAAACGTTATCGCGCCGGCAGCAGCGAGTATTGCAACCAGCGCGCCGGTGATGGCCGTGGTTCGTAGTTCGCCCGTTGGCGCGACGGTCAATCCAACAAATCCGGTTGCAACAATAATTGCCGCCAGTAACGCCGTTTTCTTCGACCGTTGATGCGCGTGAGTTCCGGCCGGCGCGGGTGTTCGGGTCATCAACAACAGGTAATCGACCGTTAAGGCAAGCCCGACCAGCGAGACAATTGATCGCGCCATCACCGACGGTGGGAACACCACCGACAACAATCCCATCGCGCCAGCGCCAATCACCGTAACGAGCGCCGCTACAACCACTGCGAGGAGCGCGTTCATCAATGAACCAAACGCCCACCACGCCACAAGCAGCGTGAGCGGAATCGCATACAACTCGGCCCGCGCTGCCGCGGACGCGCCACTCGTGCGAAGATCGGCCAACACCGCGGGTTGTCCGGTCCACTGAATCGTGAGCGCTGGAATGTGCTCGCGTTCTGTTGCCTGAATGCGCGCCGATTGTTCGCGAAGTGCGACCAGCACGGACGGGTCTTCACTCGTGAGTCCAACCAACGCGAGTGCGACTGTTCCGCTTGAGCCCACCAGTAACGTGTCGAGCGACGTTGCCGGCGAAATGATGCTGCCCACACCTTTGATGTTTTGCAACGGGGTAACGATGCGCCGAACAATTGTGCGCCCGGCCTGACTATCTGCGCGCACGGGAAGTCCGCCAATGACCAGGATGGCCGTCTCGCGCGCCGCTCCGTTGAAATCCGTTTGCAGCCGAGTGTCGGCGAGTGCGGAGCCGCTGTTGGCGACCGGATTCGTGGCGCGCAATTCGCGTTCGAGCCGGCCGCGGAACGGCCAGAGCGTCAGTGCGATTATGCACCACACCAGCAATTGGACCGTTCGTCGTTTTATCGGCATGTGAGAATTTCGCACTGTTTCGGAAGAGTTGCTGTTGACAATCTTTGGAGGGTGGTGTATTTAACCTGCAGGTTACTTAACCACATGGTTTAACACGCGATGTCCATCGATCCTCTGAGCAGCACGTTTGCGGCGCTCGCCGACCCCACGCGGCGCGCCATCCTGGCTCGACTGGCAACGGGTGAATGTTCGGTCACGGAATTGGCCGAACCGTTTGCGATGAGTATGCCCGCGGTTTCCAAACACCTGCGAGTGCTGGAGCGTGCGGGTCTCATTGCGCGTGGTCGCGAAGCGCAGTGGCGACCATGCCGGATTGTCGGAAAGCCCATCAAGGAGGTAGCGGAATGGGCCATGGGTTATCGCGAAATGTGGGAGCCGCGTCTCGATCGCCTCGAGACATATTTGCAGCAATTACAATCGAAGGAGCCGAAACATGCCCGTAAGCCGCGTCGCAAATAGTGAGACGTTTGCTGTCTCAACACCGTCGGCTGTTGAAATTCGACTTGAGCGTTTGTTCAACGCTTCGCCCGATTTGTTGTTTGACGCGATCACCAAGCCGGAACACGTCGTGCACTGGTGGGGATGTCTTGACGACCGGTACTCGATGCGCATCTGTGAAATCGATTTACGCGTAGGCGGTAAATGGAGATTCGCGTTGCGCGGTCCCGACGGCGACATCCCTGCATTTTACGGCACGTATAGCGAAATTGTGCGACCGGACCATTTAGTGAACACCGAATTCTTTGAACCGTTTCCCGACGCGGGGTCGGTGGTGATGACCACACTCACCGTTGATCACGGAAAGACGCGACTGGTGCTCCTCTGTACATATCCGTCGCAGCAGGTGCGCGATATGGTGTTGGCGAGCGGCATGGAGCATGGCGCCGCCGTTGGCTATGACCGCCTCGAGGAACGTGCGGCCTGGATGGCGGGCGGTACCGCGTCGTCAGTTTAACAAACGTGCACTGGTGTGCAAAGATTGACGTCTTACTTGTTCGCCTTTGCACGCGCCAACGCGTCGTCCAGCATTTTCACCAACGCGTCACGATCGAGTGTGAATTTTTGAGAGTCGTTCATCTGCACCAACTGTTCCATCAGTTTTCGCAGGACAATTGTTGCCTGGCTTGCCACTGGGACCACCAGATACCGCAACCGCGGCGTTGGATTCGAGATTGCGTCAAGCACTGCGTCCGCAACGTCGTCCGGTGGCGGATTGTTTTCAAACGCACCCATCGATTTGATTGACGCGCGCGCCTGCGCTTCGAAGCGAGAGCCTTTCACGACGGCCGTGTCCATACGCGCCAACATGTTCTTGCCAATGTCGGTGCCATAGTTGCCCGGTTCAATCAAGCTGACTTTTACACCAAACCGTGCGAGTTCCGCCGACAACCCGTCGCCGTAGGCCTCGATCCCATGTTTGCTTATGCTATAAGCGCCAATCATCTGGCTCGCGACAATGCCGTTGAGTGAACTGATGTTGACCACGCGGCCTTTCGACTCAAACAGCAAAGGCGCTACAGCACGCGTCACGCGAATGGGTCCGTACAAATTGACGCTTAACACCGCGTCCAGTTCCTTGTCGGTGATTTCCGCCAGCGGTGCCACACCCACCACGCCGGCGTTGTTCACCACGCCCCAAAGTCCGCGACCGCCTTTCGTGATGGTTTGAACGGCGTTGTCGAGATCGTTGGCAATCGTTACATCGAGTTTCACGGCCTGCACATTCTTGATGGTGTTGAGGTCATCAAGATCTTTTTGCGCTCGCGCGCCGGCGTACACGAAGAATCCGTTTGACGCGAGCCGTTCAGTGATTTTCCGACCGATGCCGCTGCTGGCGCCGGTTACCAGGACCGCCTTTTGTACTTCGTTGGCCTGTGCGCCCAAGGACTCGACACCACTCGCACCAAGTACGACAAGGAGAAGCGAGAGCGAAGCCGCGTGTGTGCGTGCACCGCGGCGGGACAATGAAAAGGGCATTGGTCTCCTACAAAGCGAGCAGCACTTCTGGTCACATTCAATGTGAAATGACCCAAGTGATGCAGTGTGTGAGCGTAGGTGTCACTACGCCGGTGCGCGGCGTTCGGACGAAATGGTGTAGAGAATTCCATCGGGATCCTTCAACCGGAAAAAGCGCGCGCCCCATGGCATGTCCGCTGGTTCGGATTCGAGCGTACCGCCGTTTGCCTTTGCGCGACTGGCGATGTCATCGATGTTTTGTGCGGTGGTAATCATGAGGTTGAGCCCCTGCCCCTTTACACGCTCCCATCCTTGCTTCCCATCGTCCTGATTGAGGAGAAGCGCAACGCTTCCCGCGCGAATCCGGACAGCGCGCAATACGCCTTCGCGTTCAAATTTCTGATCGATGTCGAATCCGAGGACTTGTGTGTACCACGTAAGGCTGGCTTGCAGGTCTTTCGCGGTAACAGATGCCTGCAACGAAATCCCGGATAGAGAGTCGCCTGAACTGGCCGGTGCTGACGGTTGATGCATGTCTTCCTTTGTTGGGTCGTCGAACGCACTCGATGCGGCGAACGCTGTATCGCGCGCGGTTACAGAGCGCCAAATGTATCTCCTTCGGGCGGAATCGCCATCTCGAAGTGTACCGCCGTCGGCAAGGGCGGTTGGTGGCCTGCCCGTTGTGGCGCCCATGGCCGAATTGATTTCTTCCTGACGGCGGTGGTACTGTTGGGCCGGCATGGTCGAGCGGTGTCACAACGGCTTACGGCGTTCCGACCGGATTGGCGTACACTCAACATGTCCGGGTCTACCGGCAAAGTGGTGATGGACCGTGAAACTTTTGAACGCAGTTCGGCCGCCGGACAGAAGCCATGTACGTCGGTTGCCATTGTTCGAACGGTGCGTAACGTGCGCGATGCGAAATCTCGTGCGTGAGTGTCGACGGAAGGGCGCGAACATTGGAGGAGTGTTGGTTACATTCGCGCTCTTCGCATTTGTGTCGGCACCAAGCGCGCCGCTCACTGTGTATCTCGTTGGTGATTCCACAATGGCCGACAAACCTGACCCCAGGCACAATCCTGAACGCGGCTGGGGACAAGCACTTCCGGCGTTTTTTGACAGTGGGGTCGTTGTGAAGAATCACGCAGTGAATGGCCGCAGCACCAAGAGTTTCATTGCGGAATCGAAATGGGATTCTGTCCGGCGCGTGTTGCGTCCCGGCGACTACGTGTTCATACAGTTTGGCCACAACGACGAGAAGATCGAAGACACCACGCGGTATGCTGCACCCAATGGGGCGTACCGCAACAATCTGTTGCGTTTCATTCGCGAAACACGAGCGGCGCGTGCGGTGCCGGTGCTGTTCACTCCAATTGTGCGACGACAGTGGAGTGCGACGGGTGAACTCACCAATACGCACGGCGAATATCCCGACGCCGTTCGCGCTGTCGCGAAACAACAGGGAGTGTTGCTGATTGATCTCGAGCAGCTCACTGCGGAACTGCTCAAGGTGTACGGCGTCGAAAAGTCGAAGGCATTGTTTGTGTTTACGACCGAGGGACAGTTTCCGGCATTCCCCACCGCACGCAGCGACAATACGCATTTGTCGCCAGCGGGTGCGGCGTTGGTTGCTCAGATTGCTGCAAAACGCGTGCGTGCGTTAGGGGGCGCGTTGGCATCGCACGTGGTGTTGGGAAAATAGAGTCGTTACACGAAACGCTTTCGGATTGCAACACGAAGTATTACGGCGGATCCGGCGCGTGCAACACACTGATGTTTATGGGAAATACCTACACCGACACGTTTGATGGCGCAGGCGACAACGTGGCCGTAAGTATCATTCGTGCCCCACGCCTCCACGCCAATTTCGAATAGGACAAGCAAGCCGTCGTTCCGGTGCGTCTCCTGGCAATCGGGACCTGCTCGGCGTGACGGCACGGCGCCGGAGAGGCGAGCGTAATGGCGAGCCGATCACGGACGGTACGCTGACATTTTGGCGTTAAGTAAGGCAGGTGATCTTGTATTTCGGGGGGGGACGGTGATTGCTTTCAGCCTCCGCCGCTTTCCTCCCGTTTTTTGAGGTATTCGCCAATGATTCATATAAAGGCTGGCCGAGCACTTGGTGCCGTCTCCTTTGCTGTGTTCACGTCGGTCAACGTTGCAACGGCCAACGCGCCAGTCGCACCACGTGCGGCCGGTTACACGTTTGTAATGGTGACGAAAACAGAGAGTTCTTCACCCGATGCGGCGGGGTCCACTATGACCGCGGCCGGAATCGCTGGTCCGGATGGTTCGGTGCGTCTGGATATCACCGCGGTTGCGGGTGCGTCGTCGGGCCTGACGGCAGTTGGGGACTACTACATTTCGAAAGGCGGCAAGCTGTTGTTGATTCGTCCGGCCACGAAGACGATCGTGGATATTGGTGATCTGGCGACGGCGCAAATGACGCCTGAAATCATGGCGCAGATAACTATTGCGGATATTACGGCAACGTCGGAAAAAGTTGCGGGCTCGGAAACTATTGAAGGCCGGGCCACCGAACATCTTCGCACGACGATCGGTTATTCGATGAGCGTCAGGGGACAGTCGGTTCCAAACACGATCGTCACGGATTATTGGCTCGCGAAGTCGTCGATTCCGATGATGAACCCCATGCCGGGCACGAATAACGCGCCGGCCAGCGGACCGATGGCGGAATTGGCCAAGAAACAATCTGAAGTTTCACCTAAGCCTGCCGACGGTGTCGCACTCAAGAAGATCTCCACCCGAACGATTTCAGTGATGGGGAATTCAATTGTTTCGACCGTGACTTCAGAAATGAAGAATCTGAAAGAAGGTGACGTGGACGTTTCGAAGATTGTCGTGCCGGAGGGGTACACGAAAGCGATGAAGTAAAGCTGCCGGGGAGCGAAACGCGCTTCGCCGTGTGATAGCTGTATCTCTAGAGGAGCGCTGAATGACTGCCCCGTCCATCGATTCGCGTAGCCGCCTGCTCGACCGTATCCACGAAAAGAAGCAAAGTCTTCAGGCATTTTTGCACAACTCCGGGCCGCGCAACAACCGGCTGACTGTCTTGAGCATTGTTGGTACCGGACTGGCCGCGCTGCTCACGGCCGGTCCGGCGGTTGGGGGCGCATCATTCACCGCAGCAGTTACACAAGCGCTGGGTACAACCTCACCGAGTTGGAGAATTTTGTGCGCCGGCGCAACGGTGCTTTCGTTCCTTGCAACGACGGCCCTGTCAATTCAGAAAGTGCAGGACTTGCCTACCAAAGTCTCGAAAGCGCAATCGGCACATGCGCAACTGGAGGCGTTGGAGACGTTCATGGATACCACAGAAATTCCAATCGCGAATGCAACAGAGCAATACGCTCAGATCATCCGTGACGTGCCCTATCTGTCCGCGTAATCAACAATTTCACGCTTGGTTGCCTGCTTCCTCGGCGGCCATCGCAGTTTTTGTTTCGGGCATGGTGACGTACACAATGAGCGACAACACGATACACGCGGTGACGTACCAGTAGAACCACGTTTCGTGGCCCGCATTCTTGAACCACAACGCGATGTATTCGGCGGTGCCGCCAAACAATGACACGGCGATTGCGTACGGCAGTCCAACGCCGAGTGCGCGAATTTCCGCCGGGAACAACTCGGCCTTGACCACGGCGTTAATGGACGTGTAGCCGCTCACGATGATGAGGGCAATACACAACAACAGCACCGCCTGGGTGACACTGGTTGCGGTGCTCAGCTCACTCATAAGCTTGACCGTACACAACGTTCCGAATATCCCAAACGCAGTAAGCACAGGCCGACGACCCACGATATCGGAAATTGCGCCGATGGCCGGTTGCAACAGCATAAACACAAAGAGTGAAATTGCCGACGCGAGCGTCGCGTCGTTTTTGGAAAAATGCGCGGTGTTGACGAGAAATTTCTGCGCGTACGTTGTGAACGTGTAGAACGCGACCGTGCCGCCAGCGGTCAGCCCCATTACCGTGAACACGGCGCGGGGATGATTCAACAGTTCGCGAACATTTGATCCGCGCGATTTCGTCGCGACGTTTTTGAAGGCGGCCGTTTCATCCAGGCCACGTCTGAGCCATACGGCCACGACTGCAAACACTGCACCGATGGCAAATGGAATGCGCCAGCCCCATGCGTCGAGTGCGCTTTCGGACATCGTGCGCTGTAGAATCAACAATACGCCCAGCGCGAGGAGCTGGCCCATGATGAGCGTGACGTACTGAAAACTCGACCAGAATCCCCGGTGCTTCTGACCGGCCATTTCGCTGAGGTAGGTTGCACTGGCTCCGTATTCTCCGCCAACACTCAATCCCTGCAGCAGACGCGCGACGACCAACAGAATTGGCGCGAACACACCAATGGTGTTGTAGCCGGGTACGATCGCGATGAGCAGTGAACCGCCACTCATCAGGAAGACAGAAGCGGTGAGCGCCGCGCGACGACCTTTGCGATCGCCGTAGACGCCCAGCAACCACCCACCGATGGGGCGCATGAAGAATCCAACGGCGAAGATACTGGCGGCTGATAACAGCGCTGCCGTGGGGCTGGCCTTCGGAAAGAAAGCTTTTCCGAAATAGAGTGTGAACGCACTGTACGTGTACCAGTCGTACCACTCAACGAGATTGCCAACCGAGCCACCAAAGATCGAGCGGAGGCGGCGGAACGACGTGGGGGAGGCTGCAGCGGTCACGGAGGGCGAGGAGGGGGTTGGCACAACGGTAACCGCGGGAACGACGGCTGTCGATTATATCACAGGCGACGCAGCAGAATTGACTCAACCGCGTGATCGTCACCCTTCCGAACAATCAAGTCGGCGCGCTGTCGGGTGTTCAGAATATTTTCGACGAGATTTGGTTCGTTGATTGTTTTCCACAAATTGCGGGCGGTGTCCCTCGCACCGACATCATCGAGATGGGCGTAGCGATGAAAATACGATTCCGGATTCGCAAACGCGGTACTGCGCAACGTCAGAAAGCGATCTTCATACCACTTTTGAATGATGGGTGTTTCGGCGTCGACGTAGATGGAAAAATCCAGAAAATCGGAAACAGCGCTACCAAGTTCTGTGCCGGCGGTTGGCATCTGCAGGATGTTCAGTCCTTCAATTACGACCACATCCGGCCGTTGCAATTCCACGCGCGTGTTCGGAACAATGTCATAGGCGAGGTGCGAATACACCGGCGCGCTGACTTGTTCGGCACCGGCTTTCACGTCGGAGAGAAATGCGATGAGCGATCGCACGTCGTACGTTTCCGGAAACCCTTTCCGATTCATGATTCCGCGCGCGGCGAGTCGCTCATTGGGAAATAGAAATCCGTCCGTTGGTACCAGTACAACTTTCAGCAGTGGCAATCCCCGGGATAACAATGCGACCAACAGTCGCGCGGTCGTGCTCTTTCCCACCGCAACGCTGCCAGCCAATCCAATAACAAACGGCGCAACGCGAAGGTCAGACCCAAGCAGTGTGGATCGCGCACGCGCGAGTCGCGCGGAACTTTGAATATGCAACCGAATGAGTTCGGACAGCGGTCCGTACACACTCGTGACTTCGGAGTGTGAAACGCGGTCGCCCAAACTTTCCAGGTGTCGCAGTTCGCCTGCGGACAGCGGCAGCTCTGCCGACTCGTGCAATACGCCCAGTTGTTCGGGGCTGAGCACGTCGTAGAGCGGTTGCGCTGGTTCAGCGGAGGGCGGCGCCACAGAGTGCGGGTTGGAGAGAAGTGAAAACCTGCTTCACATTAGTCGCCGGTGGTGAACTCGAACACCCCGTCCGGTCGCGAAGTGTTGATGTCAGCAATGAGCAGTGCGGCCGACGATGGCCGGGCCGATGCCAGTACCGATCCATTCGGACTTAGTATGGCCGATGCGCCGCAGGATTTGAGCAGGCCCGCTTCGCCGACAACATCCGCGCGAACCGTGTACACGTTGTTTTCAGTGGCGCGTGCAGTGTCACATTTTCGGCTATGCTCCGCGACTTCAGGACCGAATCGATTGGCAGGCAAGCCATTGTTGGTTGGGATAAACAACACAGTCGCACCCTGGACGGCCATCACGCGCGCGGGCTCAACGAATGTCGAGTCGCGACAGATGATGACACCGAAGGTCAGCCCACCGACGGAGAACACCGGGGATTCCGTTCCGGCCTCGTACGTTGATCGATTGATCGCCGGATGCAACTTGCGATACAGGCCAACGACGCGGCCGCGGTGCAAAATCGCAGCGGAATTGAAGAGGCGACCGACCGTATCGACCTCGGTGAATCCAACGATGGTGGTGACGGTATCGCTTGCGAGTGGCGCGAGCGTGTGTTCAAGGGTGCTCGTTTTGATCGCAAAGTGTTGCGGATGCTCCGCATAATCCGCCAGTCCGCCAAGGATGGCTTCTGGGCAGCATAAAAACGACACGCCTTGTTGCTCGCAGAGCACCACCTGTTCGCTGATGAGACCGAGTGCTTCCGTTGAACCGCTTTCCAGGAGCGGCGCCTGATAGGCGGCAACCTTCATGCGCGCGCCCGGATGTTGCGCCTCACTACACGTTCGGCACAACGGCCGTCGCTTCAATTTCAATCAGCGCATCCGGCTCCATCAACGCGCGAACCTCTATCGCGGTCATCGCCGGGTAATGATTGCCGATCACTTCGCGATACACCGCACCCAGTTCCTTCGCGGACGTTCGGTACCGTTCGGCGCTCGTGACGAACCACGTGAGTCGCACGATGTGTTCAGGGCGCGCGTTTCCGGCTGCGAGAACAGCGACAACATTCTGCAGCGCCTGACGAGTTTGGGCGATAAAATCATCGCGTGCCAAGCGACCGTTGGTGTCCCACCCAATTTGCCCGGCGACAAAAATCTGCGTTCCCGTTGCAGCAATGCCGTTCGAGTAACCGGAAGGTCGGGGCCAACCCGCTGGCAGCAATATTCGTTGGGTCATGTTGATTCCTTCAATCGAAAGCGTTGCAGCTTCCCGGTTTCTGTTTTCGGCAACGCGTCGCGAAAGATTACGCTGCGCGGATACTTGTAAGGAGCAATGGTACGTTTTACGTGATCCTGGATATCGCGGGCCGTTTCGGGTGTTGGTCTGTGCGACGGTTTCAACACGACAAATGCCGTGACACACTGTCCACGTTCAGCGTCCGGCAGCCCTACCACCGCACACTCGGCCACACTTTCATGCGAGAGGACGGCTGCTTCCACTTCGGGTGCACCGATGTTGTATCCCGACGAAATAATAAGATCGTCGGTGCGCGCCTTGAAATAGACGTATCCATCGGCGTCCATCGTGCACGCGTCCCCGGTGAGATTCCACCCATGCTGTACATAGTTGGTTTGTCGGTCGTCGGCGAGATATCGACATCCGGTTGGGCCGCGTACGGCCAGCCGTCCCGTTTCGCCGGCCGAAAGGTGTTCGAGATGTTCTCCGAGAATTGTAACTTCGTATCCGGGAACGGCTTTCCCGATTGCGCCGGGGCGCACATCACGTCCGGCCGCCGCAATGAAAATATGAATCATTTCCGTTGCGCCAATGCCGTCCAACATTTCAATCCGGGTCGCGTTGCGCCACGCGTCGCGCGTTGCGGGGGGCAGCGCTTCGCCCGCTGAAATGGATTGTGTGAGTGACGACGTGTCGTATCGCGCGGGTTCACGCTCAATGGCCAATGCCATCAAGCGATAGAACGTCGGCGCGGTTGCGGTCACTGTGGCGCGAGTTTGTGCGATGGCGTCCAACAGCGTTTCAGGAGTCGCGCTTTCCAGCAACACGGCTGATCCGCGCGCAAACATGGGAAAGGCAAGCAGCGCTCCCAAACCAAACGTGAAAGCCAATGGTGGCGTTCCAATGCAACGATCTCCGCTTGAGAGCTTCAGAACCTGTGCGGAAAATCCGTCGCACATGGCCATGACATCGCGGTGAAAGTGCACGCATCCTTTCGGGACGCCGGTTGTTCCGGACGTGAAGGCAATCAGACAGACGTCGTCGGATGATGTCTGGACAGCGTGAAAGGGATCGGTATGCTGATCGACCAACATGTTCAGTGAACTGGGCATTGAACTGTCGTTCGTCCAGTAGCGCACCTGCAGCGCAGTTGGGTTGGCCGGACTAGTGCTCGCCGCGCTGGTGCTCCCCGCGATTGCTGCCTTGAGTTCGACGTCAAGCCGCAGGTCGCACAACGCATGCGTGCACTGCGCCTTGTCAATTACCGCTTGCAATTCGGTTGCGCGCAGCATTGGCATGGTGGTGACGGCAATTCCACCGGCTTTGAGCACGGCCAACCATGCGGCCGCCAACGGCGCGCCATTGTACCCACGCAACAACACGCGATTGCCCGTCACCAACTTCATGTCGCGTACGAGGACATGCGCAATGGCATCAACCTGCCTCTGCAACTCGCGATAGGTGGTTTCGGTGAATGTCCCGGCCAGGTTGCGCGAAACAATCGCAACGCGATCACCGAATCCTTCGCGAACGGCATCATCCAGCAATCGGCCTGCGGCATTCAGCCTGTCCGGATAGACAAAATCACCAGACAGCAGGAGGTCCGGCCACTGTTCGGCTGTTGGCAATCGATCGCGCGCAAACGTATCCAGGTACGCACTGGGGTTGAGTGCGGGTGGCCTCACTGCGTCTCGCTGCGGCGGTTCACTCACCGCCCGATGGGTTTTCAGGTGTGTGGAGTTTGGCATGCGCACGCAGCACTTCGCGACCAACGATGAGCCGTTGCACTTCGGACGCGCCTTCATAAATGCGCAGTGCCCGAACTTCACGATAGAGTTGTTCGACAACGGAGCCAACTTGAACACCGCGCGCTCCGTGAAGCTGCACAGCCTGATCGATGATATGCGATCCCCACTCGGTCGCCGAAAATTTCGCCATGGCCGCTTCGGCAGTCGTGCGTGTGGTGCCCGTGTCGCGCAACCAGGCGGCGCGCGCGGTGAGCAGCGCCGCTGCATCGAATTCGGTGACCATGTCACCCAGCATCGCCTGCGCGAGTGGTTGTTGCGAGAGTGTTGCGCCAAGCATCACGCGTTCGGACGTGTACGTGAGCGCCTCGTGCGTCGCGCGTCGCGCGAAACCCAGGGCCGCGGCCGCAACCGATACGCGAAAAATGTCCAGCGTACGCATCGCCAGCTTGAAGCCGGCACCCAATGCGCCCAACCGGTTCGACTCGGGAATGCGACAGTTGCGAAACGTGAGGGTGGCCAGTGGATGGGGCGCGATCACATCGATGCGCTGCGTGATCTCAAGCCCAGATGTGCTGGCCGGCACCACAAACGCATCAATGCCCCGTGCACCTTTGGATGCAGAATCACTTCGCGCGAACACGCAGTACACATCGGCGATACCGCCATTCGAGATCCACGTTTTTACGCCATCAAGCACCCACCCATCGCCATCGCGCGTGGCACTCGTTGTCATCGCACCAACATCACTCCCGGCATTTGGCTCGGACAATGCAAACGCCGCGATGGCGGTGCCACGGGCAATACGCGGCAACCATTCTTTGCGCAACGCGTCACTGCCGTCGAGTGTAATCGCGCCAGTACCCAGCCCTTGCATCGCAAAAGCAAAATCGGCGAGTCCGTCGTGGTAGGCGAGTGTTTCGCGAGTGATGCACAACGTGCGTGAATCGAGTTGATCGCGGACACCGCCCCACTTGGTCGGCACGCAATGGCGTAACCATCCGCCCGCGCCAAGCCGTTTCACCCATTCGCGGGTAGCGGCGTCGGCGTCATGATGATCGACCGGTGATTGTTGCTGACACCACGCGTCGAGATCGTGCGCAAGCGTGCGATGAGCGTCGTCAAAAAATGGAAGCGCGAGCCGTTGCTCGAAACGAGCATCCATTCAGTTACCCTCGAACACTGGCGTACGCTTGGCCGCAAACGCTTCGAACGCGCGACGGAAATCGTCGGTGCTCATACACAGCGCTTGCGCCTGCGCTTCCATTTCGATGGCCTGCTCGATCGAAACATTCCATTCCTGCTGCAACATCATTTTGGTCATGCTGTGCGCGAAACCGGGACCGCTTGCAATACGTTTCGCCCATTCCCGTGCTTCGTCATCCAGCCGTTCCGGCGTAACAACTGCGTTCCAGAAACCCCAATGCTGTCCTTCGCTGGCGGTCATGGAACGACCAAAATAGAGCAGTTCGGATGCGCGTCCCTGCCCGATGATACGCGGTAACAACACACACGCGCCCATATCACAGCCGGCCAAGCCAACACGTGAAAACAGGAATGACGTTTGGGTACGATCCGTCGCGATTCGCAAGTCGGACGCCATTGCGAGAATTGCGCCGGCGCCGGCCGCGACTCCATCGACCGCGGCAATGATGGGCTGCGGGCACGCACGCATGGCTTTGACGAGATCACCGGTAAGTCGCGTGAACGCAATCAGGTTGTGGACGCTCATTTCGGTGAGCGGCCCGATGATCTCAAACACATCCCCACCGGAGCAGAAATTTCCACCTTCACCAGTGATGATCACGACGCGAATTTCACGATCGGATGCGAGCGCACGAAAACAATCGCGCAGTTCGAGATACGACTCAAACGTGAGCGGGTTTTTGCGTTCCGGACGATTGAGCGAAATGCGCGCGATTTTGCCTTCACCCTCGAGCGCCCACAGGAAATGTTTCGGGGCGTATTCCCGCATGCTTCGTTGCAGGCCACTCAATCCATCACTCACGCGAGTTCGCCTCCATCGATGATAATTGTCTGACCCGTGACGGACGCCGCGCCGTCACCACACAACCACAGTACCGATGATGCCACTTCTTCGGGGGTGATCAAACGGTGCAGCGGGTTGTGCGCGAGTAACAGTGCCTGCGCGTCTTCGGTTGAGCGTCCTGTGCGGGCAGTGATTGCCGCCACGCCTTGCGTGACCAGATCGGTATCGGTGTAGCCGGGGCACACGGCGTTCACCGTTATACCTTGGGAGATTGTTTCCTTTGCGAGCGAGCGGGTGAGCCCAACCATCGCGTGTTTCGCAGCGCAATACGCCGTTACATACGGCGCACCGGCAACTCCCGCAACACTCGCAATATTGATGATGCGCCCGAAACCTTCACCCATCATGACGGGCAACAACATTCGGATGCAGGTGAGCGGACCATACAGATGTTCGGCCATCATGCGTTCGAATAACGCCTTGCTTGTCCGCATAAACGGCGCGCTTTCAACGCTGCCCGCATTGTTCACCAGGATGTCAACCATACCAACTTCTTTTGTCGCCGCAAGACACGCCCGCATCGTTGCCTCTTCGTTGGTGATATCCGCAACCACCACGAATGATTTACCGGGAAGTTTTGCCTGCACTGCTTCACCAGCGTCGCGGTTGCGGACGAGCAATGTGACATCCGCGCCGTGTTCTGAAAGCGACATGGCGATGGCCGCACCAATGCCACGATTCGCGCCTGTCACAAAAGCATGTCGTCCGGCCAGCGTTGTCACGTCAACTCTCCAGGTTTGGACGAGGTCTGTAGCGCGCTCGCGGCCTCGGCTTCCGCTCTGGCCCGCACAACAAGTCGCTCCAGTTGCGCCTTGCCCGACAAATATTGCATCGGCCACACCGCGCCATCATAACCCAATCGCGCCGCTTCGTTGAGAGTCCAGGCCGGATTTGCGAGATGTGGCCGACCAACTGCCACCAAATCTGCTCGTCCGGCGGCCAGAATGCTGTTCAACTGATCGGCATTGGTAACCGCGCCAACCGCCATGGTAGGAATTCCGGCCTCCTGTCGGACGCGATCGGCAAACGGTGTCTGCCACATGCGCCCAAAGACGGGTTTTTCGTTCTTGACCACTTGTCCGGCCGAGACGTCCATCATGTCAGCACCGGCATCGCGGAAGGCGCGCGCCATATCCACTGCATCGCTGTCGGTGTTGCCGTCGGGAAACCAATCATGCGCGGAAATGCGAACCGACATGGGTTTCGCTTCCGGCCACACCGCACGCATCGCGCGAAACACCTCGAGCGGGAAACGCAGTCGGTTGCCAATTGCGCCACCGTATTCGTCCTCGCGGCGATTCGTGAGTGGCGAGAGAAACGCCGACAACAGATATCCGTGTGCGCAGTGCAGTTCGAGCCAATCAAACCCGGCGCGCTCGCCGAGTTCCGTTGAACGAACAAATTCGTCACGTACACGATGCATGTCAGTTCGCGTCATTGCGCGAGCAATTTGCGACACGTTCGCGAGATATTGTGCTTCGGACGGTGCAATGAGCGGCCACGCACCTTCGGGCAACGGAAGGTCAACACCTTCCCACATTTTCTTCGTCGCGCCCTTCGCTCCCGCATGTCCGAGTTGCAATCCAATTTTTGCCGGCGTGTTTTGGTGCGCGAACCGCACAATGCGCGCCCATTCGTGCATCTGCGCTTCGTTCCACAGGCCAGGGCACCAGGGTGTGATGCGTGCGTCGGCCGTAACACACGTCATCTCCGTCATCACGAGTCCGGCGCCGCCCGCAGCACGCGCCCCCAGGTGCATGAAGTGCCAATCGGAGGGCCGGCCATCTTCGTGTGCGCTGTATTGTGCCATCGGAGAAACGACGACTCGATTTTGCAGTGTGACACCGCGCAACGTGAATGGCGTAAACATTGGCGGAACAGTGCGACGCGACGTAGCCGTAGCCGTAGAACTCGCGTCGCCATCCGTCGCCGATTGCTGAGCGAACCATCGTTCAAACGCACTGACGTACGCCGAATCGCGAACGCGCAACCCTTCGTGCGAAATACGTTGGGAACGCGTCAACAGCGAATAGGCGAATTGCTCAGGGTTGAGCGTTGCATACCGATCAACGTGTTCGAACCAGTCGGTCGAGTTGCGCGCGGCGTTTTGTAATTTGAGCACTTCGATCGAGCGTCGTTCCTGGTATTGCGCCAGGATTTGCTCGAGACCGTCTTCTGTTTCTGCCAAGGCAGAATCGAGATCAATCGCATCTTCCAGCGCGAGTTTTGTGCCCGATCCAATGGAAAAGTGCGCCGTGTGCGCCGCATCGCCCAGTAACACCACGGGAACGCGCGCCCGATCGAGTTGCAACCAGTGTGTCCACTCGGCGCAGGTCACGCGGGGAAACTGAATCCATTGCGCTGAACCGCGCAGATGCGTGGCGTTCGAAATAAGAGGATGTCCGCCGAGGTACGGGGCGAACACGCGTTCACACCAGGATACGGCTTCGGGAGAATCCATTTCGTGCAGCCGATTTGCGCGCCACACCTCTTCGGGCATCTCGACAATGAAGGTGCTCATTTCAGCATCAAACTGATACGCGTGCGCCTGCACCCAGCCGTGCGGCGTTTCTTCAAACGCAAACGTAAAGGCGTCGAATCGTTGCGGCGTACCCAACCAGACAAAACGACATGCGCGCAGATCGGTATCGGGCCGATAGGTGTCGTGCCAACGCGCGCGGATGCGGGAATTGATGCCGTCGACCGCGATTACAATATCGGCGCGGTGTTCCCGAGCAAGTGCTTCGACATCGTCGACGTCAGTTTGAAATTGCAGCCGCACCCCGAGTTCGATGCAGCGCTGTTGCAACACGAGCAACAGGTGCTTTCGGCCAATTCCGCTAAAGCCATGACCGGACGAACGCACCGTGGCCCCACGGAAGTGCACGTCGATATCGTCCCAATGGTGGAGCGCTCTACCGATCAACTGGCCCGATTCGGGATCGGCGCGACGCAGATTGTCCACAGTTTGGTCGCTCAGCACGACACCCCAGCCAAACGTGTCGTCGGCGCGATTGCGCTCGACAACCAGCACGTCAATGGCGGGATTGCGCCGTTTGGTAAGGAGTGCGAGGTACAGTCCCCCGGGCCCCGCGCCGACGATCACCATCCGTTTGAGAGCGTTCATGATGTCTCATCTTACCGACGGGACCTCAAAGCTCAAGGAACGGCGCTGTACCGCCTATCCGCTTGCAAGTCCGGAGCTGCAACTGCCGGTGAACTGCAACTGCCGGGACGCTACAGTCCCAGGCTTCGTGCAATGATCGCGCGCTGAATATCGGATGTCCCCGAATACAGGCGGCTTCCTACCGCGTCGCGCAGCTCGCGCTCGACGCCATATTCCTCTGTGAATCCATACCCACCGTAAATTTGCACGGCATCGAGACACGACTGCACGAGCGCCTCACTCGCAAACAATTTCGCGGTGGAGGCCGCAGCGGCCGCCGGTCCGCCTTGCTGTTTACTCCATGCCGCGTGATACACCATGAGCCGCGCCGCTTCGAGACGCACTTTCATGTCGGCCAGACGATTGGATACGGACTGAAAGTCGCTGATGGAATGACCGAACTGCTTACGCTCGCGCGCGTAGGAAATGCATTTCTCCAACTGCCGTTGCATCGTACCAACTTCGCTCGCGAGGAGACAGCCACGCTCCCATTCCATCGAGTCGTTGAAGATGGATGCGGCACGTCCTTCGCGACCGAGCCTGCTGTCGTCAGATACGAAGCAACCTTCCAGAAACACTTCGGCCATTGGCGACGTCTTCAAACCCATTTTTTCGATAGGTTTGCCGACGCGGAGACCCGGGGTATCGCGATCCACCAGAAATCCGGTAATACCAAGCACCCCTTTCTCACGTTCGATGGTTGCGAAGATGATAAAGAAATCGGCTTCTGGTGCGTTGCTGACAAATGTTTTCGAGCCAGTGAGGCGATAACCGCCGGGCGCGGCATCAGCGCGAGTGGCCAGCGAAAACGCATCGGAACCCGAGCCTGGTTCACTCATCCCGTGCGCACCAATCCACTCACCCGAGCACATCTTTGGCAGATATTTCTGTTTCTGCGCGTCGCTGCCGAACCGCAAGATGGGCATTTGAACGCTCCACAATTGCGCATTCAATGCGAAACACAAACCGCCGTCGTGACACACGTAACCCAGTGCTTCCAGCGCGAGCACGGCGGTGAGCGGATCCAATCCCGCGCCTCCGTATTCTTCGGGAATCGGCACACCTTGAATGCCAACCTCGGCACACTTGCGCCAGAGTGCACGCGAGAACGTTCCGCTCTTGTCACGCGCGGCAACATCGTCCTGCAACTCGCGCCGTCCGAAGGCAACAATCGCATCACGCAGCGTAAGCTGCTCGGCTGACCAACTGAAATCCACGATTCGTCTATGTTCAGGCTGTTACGGGGGCCGCGGGTGGCCGGATCAGTGATTGGTAGTCAATCTTGTCAGTGGAAGTACGTGGCATGACGGCCACAAACGTGAAACGATCGGGCACCATGTATTTGGGAAGTCGCTCCATGCAGAACTGCTTTAACTCGATGGTGGACAGTTGCTTGTCACCGGTGATGCTGAGCACGGCCGTGATCCGCACATCGGCGCCAACTGCTTGATCGGCAACCACCGCTACTTCGCGCACCGAGGGATGTGTTGCAAGTCCGGCTTCGATTTCGCCCAACTCAATTCGGTAACCGCGACGCTTCACCATGCGATCGCGACGTCCATGGAACACGTGATCGCCGTTGGGTTCACGCACAACCAGATCACCGGTGCGATACCAACGATCTCCGTTCCGGTCTACCAGAAATGCAATCGCGTTGCGTTCCGGCAGGTTCCAATATCCATCCATGACGTTATCGCCATTGATGACAAGTTCACCCTCCTCACCGTCGCCAACGTCAGTTCCGTCCAGGTTTACAACGCGGCTGCGGAGATTCTCGCAGGTGCGGCCAATCGGATAGGGCTCCGCACGATCGTCCGGAACTGGTGTGTGAACTTCGTAATACGTGCAGACGTTTGTCTCCGTAGGCCCGTAGAGATTGAAATAACGCGGAACCGGCCAGCGCGTGACAACTTCTCGCAGCCGTGGGACCGGAAACACTTCTCCTGCAAACAACACAAACCGCAGCGCACTGTGATCGTGTCGTTCCAGCTTGCCGTACTGCGTCAGCAATGTCAGAATTGACGGCGTTGAATACCAAATCGTGATGCGTTCAGTCGCGATCACTTCTGCGAGGCGCAACGGATCCTTGCCGAGTTCTTCGCCCAGCAGCACCACTGCCGCCCCGTGCGCGGCCGACGCATAGAGGTCGAGAATGGACAAGTCGAAGTGCAGCGGGGCGTGTGACGAAAAGCGATCGTTCTCATTGGGAGCGAACACTTCAGTGCACCATTCCACATACGACATCGCGGCACGATGCGACAACATCACTCCTTTCGGTCGACCGGTTGAACCGGACGTGTACAGGATGTAGGCGAGTCCCTCTGGAGCAGGTCGCGCCGATGCCGCACGCTCGGCTTGCCTTTCCGCGTCCGCTGCATTCAATGCCGCGGTGAGTCCAAGCCCGCCACCGGCTTTGGGAAGCCGAATGAATGCTGGCGCTGCATTCAAGGCCGTGAGTTCGGTTTTCAAACGATCGGTGAGTCGTTCTTCTGTAACAATTACGCGCACGTCGCAATCGGAAAAAATGAGCGCGCATCGTGCAGGCGGTGCGTCCGGATCGACGGGAACGTAGGCTGCACCTGCCTTGAGAATTCCATATACCGTTGCAATACCGTCGATCGTTTTTGGCAAGTACAGTCCAACCCGATCACCCGTGCGCACGCCCATGGCGTACAGCCGATCCTGCACGCGATCCGAGAGCGCATCCAGTTGCTGCCAGTTGAGTGCACCGACCCCAGGCTCAACTACCGCTGTCGCCGAAGGGGTCTGCGCCGCTGCTTGCGCGAGCAGGTCGTGAAGGAGTCTCGTTGACGTCACGCGCCTTTGCCGCTAGCAGCACGTTTGGTTTCTACAATGCGCGCGATATCGGTGAGCGTTCCAAGACGACTGACGTCGACTTCGTTGGCGGAGAATTCCAATCCGTATTGTTTTTCGAGAAAGGCAACGAGATCGAGCGTTGCCAATGAATCCAGAATTCCGCTCGTGATCAGCGGTGTCGTTTCGGTCAGGGCCGACGGATCTTCCCCCGGAAGGAACGTTTTCAGAATGAAGTCCTTGACGGTCTGCATAGTCTCAGTCATGGCGGCGGCGCGGGTGAAGTTGGAGGGGCAAGGGTAGGGCTTGAAGCAGTGAGCAGTTCGGGATGTTTGCGGAATTCCTGCACGAGGCGATTTGCGACAAGCTTGTAACCGGCACTGTTGGGGTGTGCGTCCCAAGGTGCCAGCCGCAGGTTCGCGTGCCCTGACGAGGGCCCGTACACTCCAGACATGTCGAGCATGACAAATCCAGCGTCTCTGGCTACACGCACGGCGACCGCGGTGGAATCGGTTGGCACACCGACAACATCAAGCGTCATGAACACCGGAATGATGCCGCGTGTCTTGCAGATGCGCGCGACTTCCCGAATGACCCAGGTGTTTGCATCGTCAGTGACCACTCGCATGAGCCCCAGCAGTTCCGCATAGGGCAGAATGGGCGATGCGTGCCATTTGCGCACCATTGAATCGATGGCGGGATACGGAATTGGATATCGGCGGTCGACGACTTCGGTTAAGTGCTGCGACGTCGTCATTGGTGCGCCGAGATAGTTCGTCATGATGACGACATCCGGCTGAAAACGAAGCGCATCATCCTGAAGCGTTTGGAATTCCTGCAACAGCGAATGCGCCGGTGCAGCAAAATTGAGCGCTTCGTATTTCTTCCCCGTGGTCGCGCTGACCTCGGTGTTCAACGCTTGCTCGAATTGCGCGGGAAATGGTTCGCTGTCCACCACGCCCGAGCCAAATACAAAGGACGGACCAAAGATTGCTATGCGCACGGTGTTAGCCGGCTTCGCAAGCGTTCGGGGCGCATCGCGCATTCCCCAACTATTAATCGAGAGCGGTGTGCGCAAGAACAGCGCGCTGGAGTTCGGTACTAGATCGTACATCCGGAAATCCTTGCGCGTGCGCACCACAACTTCCGGCGGTAATCCAAGCCAATCCGCTGGACGTGCTGCGCGCGACTCCCATCCCTGCGCACCGAGGCGCGGCGCGTGATCAAGACGTTCGTAGTAGCCGCGCTGTTCCACGGCCGCATCGGCCGCGTTGATTGTCGTCATTCGTGCGGACGCAATGTAGGGCGCAGCGGTTCCGAACAATTCCACCACGCTTGGCTGCGAGAGTGGCAACATCACCAGCAGCGTTGCTGTCGTGCGAAACCCCTGACGTTTCCACCACGGTGGTGCGGGTGGCCGCAGTTTCGGTGCGGACCAGTTGCGTCCGGCGATTGCAATTCCAACGGCGAGTAATCCGACGAGAATCTCAATACCCAACAGGTCGACGTTACCGGCGGCTCGCCATGTCCATAACCACTCGACAATTGAATCGGTGCTCCACAGCGACCACAGAATCGTGATCGTGGAAACTGTGATGAGCACGCGTGTTGCGAGACGAAAGCTCCACTTCCTGGCGCCGAGTGATCGGTCGCGTCCGCGTTTGGTTTCGCGCAGGGACGCAACAATCACCAACGTGCCGAGAATTCCCCAGAACGCGACGTCCGGGAGCGTTAACGGGAAGGTGCCCAGAATCCAGAACCATTGATACGAGTGCAGCAACCAGGTCACGAGAAAAACAGCGATGGTCGATCCAACCACCGCGGTGTCGTTTCCAAACCGACGTAAACGGAAGAAACTGGGATAGTACACCAGCTTCATCATGAAGTCTTTCCAGTAAATGTTGATGC
>JBDUBA010000019.1:0-3249 GCA_040004335.1 Gemmatimonas sp. | reverse complement strand
TATGTGAAGCCGAGCGAAGCGCGTGCATTGAAGGCGGCAGCGGCCAAGCGTCGCGGCAAGCCTAAGAAGACCACCGAATAACAGTCCTTCGAAATTCACACCAGCGCCCACTGCGTTTACACGCGGGGCGCTTTTTGTGTTTTCCGCCCGTAGACATTTATGAACACCAACGCTGACGTCATTGTACTGGGAGCCGGCTTGGCCGGATTGGCCGCCGGAAATGCGCTAATTGCGGCCGGCAAGTCGGTCGTCATACTCGAAGCCCGCAATCGAACTGGGGGCCGAGTGTTCACAAAACGCGACCCGTACGCCGCGTACCCCCTCGAGATGGGACCCGAATGGGTTGGCGCCAATGGCATCATGCGACAAACGCTCGATCGGGTCGGTGGGGATGTCCAGAGTACGTTCGGCGCACATCTGGTTCGACAAAATGGCGCGCTGATGGTGCGTGAAAATTGGAAGGAGATGGAAGAATTGATGCAACGCGTGGCCGCAATCGTGAAGAACGCCGGTGACCTCACGCTGGTTGAAGCGCTCAACGCCTGCTGCTCGACTGGCGAACTGCCCGAGGGTCGCGCTGCCCTGTTGAGTTATGTACAAGGATTCAATGCGGCCGATCCCGCGCGGGTCAGCACCCGCTGGCTCCTGGAAGTTGAAGAGAACGAACCACCCGTTGCCTCAGAAGGACACGCGTTGGGTGGGCTCGATCTCGCGATTCATTCGCTGACTAGCGTCGTGGAAGCCCACGGCACGCTGGAACTCAACTCGACTGTGCGGCGCGTGCGCTGGAGCGCGAGGAATTCCGCAGCAGCTTCGCGCGTCGAGGTGGATGCCGATGTGAACGGCACCGCGCGCACCTACTCGGCAAATCAGCTGGTGTGCACGCTGCCGCTTTCAATTCTCAAATTGCGCGATGACGCACCATCCGCCGTCGCGTTCACACCAGCGTTGATCGAAAAGCACTCGTCACTCGCCGTCCTGGAGATGGGTCAGGTTACGAAGGTCGTGCTGGTGTTTGACGAGCCATTCTGGACCCGCCTCGACGGCCTCATGGGGGCGTCGTTTCTGCAGCAGCGCGGCCTGCCCATTCCGACTTGGTGGACCACGCATCCGGTTGCTGGGCCCGTGATTACTGGCTGGGCGGCGGGCCCGTTGCGCGAACAAGTTGATGGTCTTGAGGGCGACGCGTTGCTTGATACCGCATTAGCGTCGCTGGGCACGTTGCTGGACGTGTCGCGAGCCCGGATTGATCGTGGACTCCGCAGTTGGCACACGCACGATTGGAGCCGTGATCCTTTCGCGCTTGGCGGATACAGCTACGTTTTGTCCGGAGGAACGGGCGCGTATGCGGAACTCGCGAAGCCGTTGCACAACACGTTGTTTTTTGCCGGCGAAGCAACCTGCGGACAAGGACACAACGCCACCATGGAAGGCGCGTTGCAATCAGGAAAACGTGCTGCTCGCGAGCTCCTGGCGTTTTCGAGCACATCCTGACGTGACTGTGCGTTTATTCTGAAAGTACGCGACCAACCGCACCACAAAACTTTCTGCGAGGCGTTACGTGCAACATCCCGTGCTGAGTTACCTGGTGCGCGCGCGCATTGCGGCATCTGCGGCGTCACTGGTCGCGCTGATATCGGGCAACACACACGTCATCGCAGCGCAAGTGGCGCCCCTGCGTGTTGAAGAAACAAGCATCGCCGAAATTCAAGCGGCGTTCAAAGCGAAACGATACACGTGTCACGCGCTTGTACAGCGTTACCTCGATCGTATTGGCGCGTACGACAAGAACGGCCCGGCCATCAACAGTTTGATTCTCGTGAATCCGAAAGCAATTGCAATTGCCGATTCGCTGGACCGGCGATACGCGGCCAGTGGTCCGGTAGGCGCCCTCCACTGTATTCCGATGATTGTCAAAGACAATTACGAAACGAATGATATGCAGACCACGGGTGGTTCTGCTGCGTTGAAGGGTTGGGTTCCACTGCGCAACGCGACATTCGTGCAACGCATTCGTGACGCTGGCGCCATCGTGCTCGCCAAATCGAACATGGCCGAGTGGGCGTTTACGCCAAACGAAACCGTGAGTTCGATTTTGCCGGGATATACGTTCAATCCGTACGCATTGAATCGTGTGACGGCGGGTTCGAGCGGCGGTACCGCAGCGGCCGTTGCCGGGAATCTTGGCGAAGTGGGATTGGGAACCGATACCGGCAATTCAATTCGCGGACCTTCAGCGCATAACGCGTTGGTTGGCATTCGCAGCACGATGGGACTGACATCGCGCGCCGGCGTCATTCCACTCAGCAACGCGGCGGATATTGCGGGTCCAATGGCGCGCACCGTTGCTGACGCAGTGGCGGTGTTTCAAGTGGTCGCGGGTGAAGATCCGGACGATCCGGTTACGGCCGCTGCCACGTCACATCGCGATGCAGACTATCGCACTGCGGTCAAACCGGGTGGCTTGCGTGGTGCGCGTATTGGAATACTGCGTCAGGCGTACGAGCGCGCTACGACCGACAGCGAAGTGGTGAGCGTATTTACGAACGCCCTTGATGCGATGAAAGCGCAGGGTGCGACGATTGTTGAAATTCCGAAACTTGCTGACTCGGTGATGCGCACGCGTGGCTCGTGCGGTGGATTCAAGCCCGATCTCGCTGGATATTTCGCAACGCGTGGAGCAAACGCGCCGGTGAAAAGCGTGGAGGACGTTGTGAAGACTGGACTGTATCATGTCACGATTGCGGCGCAGTTGCTGCGTTCGCAAACGGGCGCCGACAACGCCGACACGAGCGCAACGTGCAAAATGAACAAGGAGTCGCGTCAACGCATGCGTGATGCGGTAACGGCTCTGATGGATTCATTGAAACTGGACGCGCTGGTGTACCCGACGTGGAGTAATCCGCCGCGCCTCATTGGTGACTTGACGTCGCCCGGTGGTGACAACAGTCAGGTGTTTTCGCCGACGACCGGGTTTCCAGCGATCACGGTGCCCATGGGTTACACGCGAGACAAAACACTGCCCGCGGGCATGACCTTTTTCGGGCGCGCGTGGAGTGAGAGTAGACTCATCACAATCGCGTACGGATTTGAGCAAGCAACGCATCATCGGAAGCCGGCGCCGAGTATGACGGCCAAGACGGCTACACTCAGATAGTCGAACACAGACTCGCATGGACCACATCGGCGCGCGCGTACTATAAAACGATTAACTGCCTTTGGACTTTGCGGTCGCAACTTCGGGTCGAC
>JBDUBA010000407.1:0-10992 GCA_040004335.1 Gemmatimonas sp. | reverse complement strand
GTACTATAAAACGATTAACTGCCTTTGGACTTTGCGGTCGCAACTTCGGGTCGACCCAGTGGGAAGTGGCTTCAGTACTATAAAACGATTAACTGCCTTTGGACTTTGCGGACTTGGGCGGGACTTTTCGGACAGCTCTGCGCGGTAGCGGAGATTTTCGAACTCAGACATCCTTCATTTTTTTGGGAAGCTGCACACGCACCGAAGGGTTGATGCCGAGACGGACAAATAAGCGACGCACGATGTTGGTGTGCTCGCCGCCGCTTCGTATCGACACCGAAACTGTCCGAAAAGTTGTTTCAACAGTTCAAATAGTCCAAAGGCAGTTAGTCAGTTAACGATCTCCGACTTGAGGATAACGCCGGCGTCCCCGCCCCGTCGCAACGTCCGCGAGAGTCCAGTGTTCAGTTTGCGCGCGCCTTCACAATCGAATCCACCAGCGCACGCGCGGTGCGATAACTCGCGCCGTCGGGGCGCCAGGTGGTCAGCGTGTCGGCGCCGAAGTAGCCGAATTTGATGCCGTTGCACACGACCCAATGTCCCGGGACGTCGGTCGGTATGACGTCCCATTCCAACACATCTTCGCGCACTCGCTGGCGCGCCGTAAAACGCGACGAACGACGATCGACATCTTGCTCGGCTACCGTTACAACGGATGCGCGCGCGACGACCGTGTCTCCGCGCATGTCGAATGGCAGGAGTGAATAGCCCGCCAGCAACGTGGTTGGAAAATACGACGTGCCACCATCATCACCGCACGCAGTAAGAACAGCGAGGCTGTCGTGCGTGGCACTCCCTTCGCGCGACGCATTGAAGAAACTGCGCAGTGCCGCTTCGGCTGATTTTACAGCGGCCGAGTCGATGTGGTTGGCGGTGACTTTGAGCGCCTTCGAGGTGGAGAGTTCATCTGCCCCGTTGCGCGATTGGCACGCACTCATCCCGAGAACCATGATGAGTCCCGCAAGAGTTTTCGTAGTCGATGCAGTGCTCATGAAGTCAGTCAGACGAAAGTGAGCGAAGCTTCCTTGCTCTTGAGGAACCGCAGCAGCGCGCTCTCTTCGTGAGTAAGCCCGGCCTCACGCTTCTTCTTCGCGCTTTCCTTCACGAACCGGCTTCTGATTGCTTCGTCTTCGAATGCTTTCAGAATTGCCGGATGGACGTAACACTTGCGACACACCGTTGGCGTGTTACCAAGCTGCGATGCGACGGCCTCGACGGCGCGTAGTGTTGCCGTTTTCGTGAACTGTTCATCAACTTCGTGATACTCAAGTAACGCGCTTGCCGCCAACAACGTTCCCGCCCAGGTGCGAAAATCCTTGGCCGTAAAATCGTCGAGCGCAATTGAGCGCAGGTATTCATTAACATCAGTTGAACGAACGGAGTGACGCTCGCCGGTCTCGTCGAGATACTGAAACAGATCCTGTCCCGGTACAGCACGGCAGCGTTTGATCAACTGCGCGAGCTTGCGATCGGTGAGATGTACTTCGTGTGACTTGCCACTCTTGCCGCGAAACTTGAACACCACCTTGGCGCCGGCAATCTGCACGTGTCTGTCCTGCAGAGTTGTGAGCCCGAACGACTTGTTGGATTTCGCATATTCGCTATTGCCAACACGAATGAAAGTCAGCTCGAGCAGTCGCACGAGTGTTGCGAGCACGCGCTCACGCGAAAGTCCGGGCACGTCCAGGTCATGGTTCACGCGTTTTCGAATGGCCGGCAGCGCTTCGCCGAATAACGCCGCGCGTTCGTACTTCGTTTCGTCGCGCACCCGGCTCCACTGTGTGTGATAGCGGTATTGTTTGCGGCCCTTTGAATCGCGCCCGGTTACCTGCAAATGACCGTTCGCATCGGCGCAGATCCAGACGTTGGTCCAAGCCGGCGGGATTGCGAGCGATTTGATGCGAGCAAGCGTTGCAGCGTCACGAACCGTTTTGCCATTTGCTGCGGTGTAGGTGAAGGCCGAGCCCGCCGGACGTCGCGTGATTCCGGGGTCGTCGTCGTTGACGTGATGCAAGCGGGCAGCCTTGGCCGAATCAACCGGAGCGGTGAAGGCACCAACCCGACTGAGTTTCTTGCGCGTTGACACTGGAGAGCTGAGAGGCATGTCACCGCCAACCGCGGGTTGAGTGGCCGAGCTCAACTGTGCGCTTGTGCACCTCAGTTGCTGCGTGTCTCCCACACTGGCCCTGCTCCCGACCAAGCCGTCGAAACGCAACAGCTTGGGTGTCGTTGTGTAACGCCATGACTTGTAATGACTTATCGCTCATGTGGAAACAGAATGTTGAGGGCATCGAAGTTGCTTGAGCAACGGTCATACCTCAATCAGGAAATCGCATGTTCCGTCGAATCGCCACCACCGCCGCAGTTGCTGTCATATTCGCCGCTCCCACCACGAGCTCGGCACAGTCCTGCCAGACCATGGCGGGTAACCTCATCCTCAACTGCAGTTTCGAGCAGGGCATCGTGAACAATGGTGCCGACTATCCGAACGCAGTTGTCTCAAACTGGATACCACTGAGCGGTCCTCAGGGCGGCACATTTGAGCGATGGACGAACGGGTTTGACGGATTCTACGCGCAGGACGGTAACAGCCACATCGAATTGCAAGTGAACGGCCCGACCGTAATTCAGCAGCTGCTTGGTACGACCATCGGTCAGACGTACGACCTCGATTTCTGGGCCGCGCACCGTCCGCGTGATCAAGGCGGCTACAGCCAGATTGACGTGTACCTCAACAACATGCTGCTGATTTCGACTGGGCAGATCGCGACCCCTTATCAGTGGCAGGAGTTCAATACAAGCTTTGTTGGTTCGGGTTCGGAAACCATCGAATTCCGCGCCATGGGCAACCAGCTCAGTTATGGTGACTTCCTGGACAACGTCAGTGTGGTTGATGGCGGAGACATCAACACGTCCGTTGTGCCGGAACCGTCGACCCTTGCGTTGATGGGTGCAGGGTTTGCCTTGGTTGGGCTTGCTGTTCGGCGGAAGCGCAGTAACTGACCTGTTGTGAAGTGCTGCTGACACGGGAAGTGCGCCAGCGTGTCTGACGACCGTAATTCAAAAGGGCGATCCGGTTTCGGGTCGTCCTTTTTGCATCACACGGATTCCCAGATTTTCTCGATGTCCTGACGCACGGTTTCGACCGCATCCGGATTGACGGGGAAACCCTGTTTTGGCAGGTCATCAATTACAGCGTCGGGAATTGACTGGCTCAGGTCCGCCACAACTTTTGCATAGGCTGTGAAATGTGCGCGGGGATGGTCGGCGACTTGATCGTCGTCGAGGCTGATCGCGGTGGTCATGAGCATCTGGTATCCTATCGATGCGAGGCTGTACGCCGTGTAGTACCGGAACGAGTGCTTGTCCGAGCCAACTCTCCGACGCCGGATTGTTGTCACCGAAGTGTGCCGAACAAAAAGAGGCGCACCCACGGAGTTTCCCGTGGACACGCCGTCGTCTCGTGAAGCTGTTCTTCACGCGACCAGCCGGATAAACGCGCCAAGCCGTTTTCCGTTCTTGAGTTTGCCTTGCGGTGAGATAAACGCAACGCGCCGTGAAGTTCCGGCGCCGATTGCTAACTTAGGATTTCGATAAGGTATGTAGTGGGATCTTCCGCTGGTCGCGTGTCTCCTCACATTAGGCTCAACGTCCCGCCCATCACGCTCCTTCCACTACTGTCATGCCTCGCGTGTCATCGACTTCTCCTCTCTTTCGATCGTTGCTCCTTGGAGGCGCTGTTCTCGCCCTCCTCAGCTCATCGTCGTTCGCGCAGGGCCGAGGCGGCGGCGGCCGAAGCGGTGGCGGTGGCGGTGGCGGCCGTAGTGGCGGTGGCGGTGCTTCGTTCACCCCAATGGACCGTGTAAAGGAAGAACTCAAAGAGACGGACGAACTCGAGTTCCTCGCTGCGAAGAACAAACAGTTGCTATTCGACAAGGAGCAGAAGGAGTCAATCAAGGCGCTCACCAAGGAAATGGATCAGTTACAAAAGCCCATCTTCAAGGAGATGGAGAAAACTTTTGCCGATCTCGAGCGCGAGGCGTCGCAGGGCGGTGGTGTCGGTTTCGGCGGAGGTGGTGGTGACCGCAGTGAAGGCGGCGGGCGTAACGCCATGCCGCCCGGCATCAAAGAAGGGATGGTCAAACTCACCGATATTCAGGCAGCATTTGCAGATCGTGCCGAAGTTCTCCTGAAAGACGATCAAAAGCACATGGCAGACTCGCTACGCTTGATTTACAAGGACGAGCTGCGTGCGAAAGCTGCGAAGAAAGCGCGATCGAACGCAGGTTCGTTTGGTGGCGGTGGTGGTGGCGGCGGCCGTGGGCGCGGCGGCTGACCACGCGCTGCTTTTACGACGCGAATCCTCGTTCTTTCAACAACCGCGCAACACGCTTGCTGGCCAGGCTTTCCGGGGCTTCGCCCCACGTGTTGTACGCAGCTTCGCGAGTTGATCCCGCACGCAGCAAAATGTCGGTCACGGCGCAATACTCGTCGTCGTGACCGGGTCGGCCATTGACCGATCCGTGCGCGGCCCATGCCAGCGGTGAACTTCCGTACGAACTGTCACGAAAGTTGACGGGCGCGCCGAGGTCAACGAGCAACTGCGTCATCGAGACGTTTCCGTGCCACGCGGCGTGATGTAGCGGTGACCCACCCCACGCTCCTTCGGCGGAAAGATCCCAGCCAAGTGATGCCATGACGCGCACGCTGTTTTCGCGGCCCTCTTCGGCGGCGAGTGCGAGTGTCTGTTTGTCTTCAACGGAGAGCGTGGTCATTAGCGTGGGGAACTCGGCGATCAGTGCACGTGCGTGTTCCTCATGCCCTGACAAACACTCGGCCACCAACCGGTCGGCGGGCGTTAACACCGTTGCATTGGCGCCTTGTTCAGCGAGATACGTTGCGACCAGTTCGTTGACGGCGCGCACCGCCAAAACGAATGCCGTTCGTCCGTCACCGCGCGGCAGATCGATGATTGCGCCGTGATCGACCAACATTCGCGCGACATCGACGCTTTTGCCGTACGATGCAATGCGGTGCAGTGGTGTTTCGGCGCGAGTCGGTGACGTTGCGTTTTTCTCGTTGTTGTTGCTAACAACGTTGGGATTGGCGCCGTGCTCGAGCAACCACAACATGCCCTGCTCGGAGCTCGCGCACAGTCGGCTGAACGGTTTGTGGCCAGCAATAAAATAGAGCGGAGTGTTGCCCCAATCGGCGTGTGCGCTGCTGATGTCGGCGCCGTGCTTGAGCAACAGTGCCATACAGTCGCGATTGTTGCGTTCGGCCGAGTGGTAGATACTTTCGCCGTCATTGGGATTGGCGCCGTGTTCGAGTAGCAGGCGCGTGGCCGGGACGTTGTTTCCATTCGCAGCGAAATACAGCGCGGGAATGGGCGCGTCTCGCTCACCGTCGTTGAACAGAATGAAGGTGTTGGGATTGCCACCAGACTGTAGCAGGAGTGATACGATGATTTCATTCATTCCTGCGTAGGCATCATGCAACGGTGTTCCGCACGCGTAAATGAGCGGTTCAGCGTTGTTCGGTTCCGCTTTCGCTTTCGCCAGCGAAGGGTCGTTCTGCAGAAAATCTTCGACCGCCTGGGTATCGCAAGCGGCGGCGGCCGCGTGAATGTTGAACTTTGAGATAGCGGGATGCGCCGCCAACAATTCTTTCGCGCGATCTTTTTGATCTTCGAAAATGGCGTGGAGGAATCGTTCGGTTTGGATGCGCAATGGGTCGGTCGACTCGACCAGGCGTTTCAACTCGGCCCAGCTTTTGACTCTTCGCTGTGTAGCGATGGCGTGTTGTACGTCGGCCAGTTTGATGTGCGCGGCAAAATCGGCGTCGTTTTCTTTGGCGAGGCGCGGCAGCGATTTGCGGAGCGCGGTTATGACCGTGACGTCGTTGGCGCGAGCGAGCGCTAACAGTTGTTTGGCGTGCGCCTTGAGCGCATCGACTGCGTTGGAATTGGACAAGCTACGACCTCCATGTTGCCCGGGTCCGCACAGCGGGGCTGGGAGTTCGTAGGAACGAACGCTTCAATGCAAGAGGCAGGAGGGTTTCCCCTTTTCCGCGGACCGGTAGCGCCCTGCGCGCTTAGTGAGTGTAATGCGTCCGGTCCGTTTGCGGAACTCCCCCAGTTTTTGGTGAAGGTTCGGCTAGCCCACGTTGAGCGTGGACAGGAATTGCTCGAGCTCATTTCGTTGCGCGTCGCGCCTGGACTGCAGTTGAGTGCGTTCGTTGGCGAGTTTTTCCAACTGTGACTCCTGATCGTTCAGTTTTTGCAGCAATCGTTTGTAGTAGTCGGAGTTTTGTGCGACGGTTTTCATGTTCTCGCGAAGGCGGCTCTGTTCGGCTGTGATTTCGTTTGTCTGGCGCATTTTGTCCGCGATGTCACGATCGATATCAACCAACGCCCGCTTGAGCGCAATCACTTTGCTCAGGGTTTCCTTCACTGCTGCGGGTATTTCGCCTGTGCGCGTGAACGAGAGAAGGTAGTTCAGATCGGCCGACACCATCGCGATGGAGGTTGAGCGCACAACTTCTTCTTTGACCACTAGTACAGTCACTTTATGCGCGGGTGCTTTGCCTTCAAAGCGATAAAGGTCGTCCGTAGTTTCAACGGGTTTCTGTGTGTCAACCAGTTTGTAACCGCCGCGCGCGAGTGATGGGTGCTCGATCAGCAGCGTTTTGTCGTTGTCGCCTTTATTTTCCGCGCGGTACTCACGGGTGGAAACCAATTTGTTTTCCAGTGTCAACACACCCTTCACAATGCGCCCACTGACGATGTTTGACTCGGATGAACCCTTTGTGTTGTCTACCGTCATCTCGAGATCGATGCCATAGCTCAACAAGCGTTGTTGTCCTGGTGGAACGTTGTTGATTTGCGCGTCGCCGGCGTAGCGATTCTGGTCGAGCACCGTGACCGGACCTTCGAGCAGATGTTTGCCGGTTGTGTTCTTGATGCGTACGCCGTTTAGCGGGTTGCGCGCCAGTACACTGGCGTTGTAAATGGAAAGTCGGTCGATGCTCACGGTATCCGTGATGATCGGCAACATCGCGGACTTTTGTCGTGCGAGTGTGACATTGCCGATGGAGTATTGAAACAACTCGCCCATCCGCGAAGCGCTCGCGCTGGATTGCACGCTCATTTCATAATACGGCTGCTCTGAAAACACCGGTGGGCTGGCAGCTGCAATTACAGCGCCTGCCACTTTACCCATGAGCGGAACCGGCGGACCATTGCCCACACCGGTAGCCGTCCCACCTTTGACGCCGCGTGCGGCAAAGTCTTCTCCGCGGCCGCCGCCGCGGCCACCAGCTCCACCAATTTCACGCTTTTCCGACTCCATCGAAACCACGTCCGTATTTGCGTCAATTCCCGCATCGTACACGCGCGGACGGAGGCCAGTAAACAACTCCTGCGTGACGGTCGGTCGCGCGAGATACAACGGCTGATACAAGTCCATCATGAATGACATGGGGCGACCGCTGACCAACGAAAGCGACACATCATTCCAGTCGCTCTCCGTTTGATTTTCAACAATTGCCCATCCCTGCAAGTGGTTCGATTTGTCGTCGAGGAGTAAACGATAACTTGTTTTCCAGATGGGAGTTTCGACGACGTATCCAATACGAACACGGCGCTCACCTGCACCATTGAAACTGATCGTGACTGGTTTCTTGTCCTTGTCCCGCGCCTGACTGAGCGCGCCCAGTGCTTTCGTCAGTTCATCCTGCAGTTTCGGATCGTCGAGCGAGAGGCTCGTGATTGACGGAAGTTCAATGGCGCGAATGGTCGCACCCGTGAGCAGGTTGAGAACTGGCGTTTCGGTGGTTTTGTCATTCGAATTCGTGATGGTGCGCGTCTCAACGCCGAGCACCGATCCGGAGATATGTTCAGCGCGCGATTGAATGGAGACGCGTGCACCTCGCAGTTGATTGAGGAGGCTAGCCAGACTCGGATTCGACGTGATGTCGACCTGAAAGCTTCGAAGCGTCTTCGCGACTGGGTCTTGCGATGGATACGTAATTGCGGTGACTCGTCCACCGTCCTGGTCCTGCAGCACCAGCGATTTCAGAATGTCATTAATTTGACTGGTCTTGAAACGCAGTTCCGTTGCGCTGTTACCGCGAACAATGCCTGCGTGTTCAAAGAATCCGACGCCTGAAGAGAAAAGCATGACACTTTGCACGGGTACATCGGTCTTCTGTGAAGCCGGCGTCGCTACTTGCGCAACAAGTGCGCCCGATGTGAAAAGTGTGCCGAGTGCGGCGAGTAATACGTGTTTAGGCATGCAAAGTTCTCCCCACCAGAGTGTAGCAACGCCAAGATGAGCGAAGGACCGGACGTTCGTTCTTTTGGAGACGCCGGTGAGCGCCGCCATTGCACACCATGCCGCCGGCGCAACGGTTCGGGGAGGCCGCTCATCACTTCGACATGCAAGTTTCATGATGTGGCAAGCCGCAGGTGGCAAGCCATGTAACATTGGCAAGCCTGGCGGCGGCATATGGAAGCTCCCGACCGAAACCAGCTCGCTCCCACGCATTCGCCGTGAATCTGTCTTCGGCTCTCAACAGTGCGCTGCGCACGCGATGCGCACCGTGTTGATTGTGACGACGGGATCGGTGTTGGCGTGTTTGGTTCCGGCGTTTCGTGCTACTCGTCTGGATCCGCTGACTGCGATTCGCTCAGATGGATAGCAGACTAATCATGCGGAGCACGATCAATGTGGTACGGAACAATCACGGTACGGTACCAACGAGATCACGCATTGCCGCGGCGAGCTTCTGCATCTTTGAGGCATCGCACGTTCCTTGCGCCTCCGCACCTACTTGCAACGCCAACGAATTCAGTGTTTCACGTCGTGCAACCGATGCCGCCTTCTCCGCCGTCTGCAGACCAGACCGTAACGCTGCAACGCGGTCGCCCCTGAGGCATCGATTACGTTCCAGCTGATCCACATACGCTTTCGCGAGCGAGAAACTTGGAGGCCACACCATCTTTGGTTGCCCCTGTGCATTGAGGTAATCGAGACGCACAGTTTTGGCCGCATCAATCTCGTTTTGCGAAATGAACTGGCTTGGCGTGAGCTCCGCGATATCGAGACCACGTGCAATTTCCGAACTCACAATGACACCGTTGTACCAGTACGCCGACCAGGAACCGCCCATCACCATGTGTGTTGCGTCAACCGGCCCGCGATCGAACGATGCGATTTCGAATGGCTTTGCAGGATCGGTCCAGTCGAATACAGAAATGCCACCCTGGTACCACGCCTGCACCATCACATCCCGGCCAGGGATAGGAATCAGCGATCCGTTGTGCGCCACACAATTTTCCTGTTCGGTTTGTGGGGCCGGCAATTTGTAGTAACTCTTGAACACCATCTTACCGTTTTGAATTTCAAATATTGCGTCCGATCCCCATTCGTGTTTGTCAGTGCTGCGACACTTGGGTGCACTACCGCCGCCCCACTCGTCTGAAAACAGCACTTTCGTGCCGTCATTATTGAAAGTGGCGGAGTGCCAATATTGGAAGTTCGAGTCGGCCACGGCGCCAATGCGGATCGGGCGGCCGGGATTCTTGATGTCGAGAAGCAATCCATACCCTTCGCACGCGCCGCCAGCGAGCCCGATGGCGGGATACACCGTGATATCGTGACACTGATTCGGTCCCGTTGGCGGTTTGTCTTCGCCGGTGATCTTCGCGACGATTCCGGGAAGTGCGACGCGAAGTGCGGCACTGTCAGCAGCAGTTGGACCGCCCGACGATCCGCGGGCTTTTGCAACACTGTCGAGCATCGGCTTCGTGAAGTTTGCTGGCAACGGCATGGCTTCGCCAAACACCATCACGGCGAAACCTCCGTTCGCCTTTGCCTCGGCCATCACCTTTGCACTATTTGCAATATCGGTCTCGGTAGGACCGTGCGACCCCACGCCTTTCAGGTCATCAAAGATTCGCGGCGATGCAACAACGGCGGCTTTCGATGGATCGGCCAGCGGCACTTTGATGACTTCAATACGAAAACGAGCAGAAGCCGGATCGGTGGTGGATTCATTGTCGACGCAACCGGGCAATTCCGCTGCGGGACGTACCGCCGACGACCCCGAGATGTAGATGTAAACGTTATCGCGATCTTTCGGATCTTCGAGCACGGTGTGCGTGTGTGAGCCACGACAAGTTTGCACGTTGCCGATGTATTTCGGATTCTTGATGTCGCCAATGTCGAAGATACGAATGCCACGCAGTCGATCCTTGTTGACTGCGCCTGGCGCGCCCTGTGCTCCACAATCAAGACGGCTCGTTGTGCTCTCGCCCGAAACGAACAGCAAATTTTTGTATACAGAAATATCGTTTTGCGACGCGGGACAAAAGTACGCTGTGGCCAGCATTGGCGCGCTGGGTGTCGAAATGTCCCACACCAGAAACCCGTTGTAGTTGCCCTGAATGGCGTATTTGCCTGAAAAGGCAATGTCAGAATTGGTGGTTTCAAACTTCGCCGGTTGTGATGTTTTGGATAACAGGCGCAAATTCGAAACTGCTTCTCCCGCATTCAACTTGCCTGCACGGAGCCCGACGCGCGGATCGGTTCGTTCGGCGGAAAGTGCCGGTTGAGTTGACGTGCGCGCCCCCGTTCCTTTGTGTGCGCAACCGGACAGTGCGAGAAGTGCGAACGCGAGCGGCAGTAGCCGGGACGAACGTGATAGAGACATACCGATGAGGCGTAGGGGATAACGTTTGGATCATTCAATGTCGTGTCGTAGTCTACAGACGTATCGTGTAACGAGTAAGCGCCCTGAATGAGGATCGACCACCGCGGACGACGGTCAATCCGAGCTACCGTTCAGCTTTCGTTTGGGTCTGCCGGAGCGTTGGTGTGCGACGAGCGTCACAGTTCAGCGTTTATCACCATGCAAACATGGTGGCGGCGTTCCAGCAAAACGGCGTGTGTCCTAAACATCAACCACGAGCCATTGCGGACGACGTTGGCG
>JBDUBA010000465.1:0-11146 GCA_040004335.1 Gemmatimonas sp. | reverse complement strand
GCGGGTTCGTCAGTTTTCAAGACTGAAGCGATAGACCACTCCGCCACGCTTCCGGTGTTGCGTCGGCCGGATCCGTGTCACAATGTAAACGAGGCGGGGGGCCGCTACCAGCGTCCTCGATTGTCTTCTCTCAACGGCTTCGTTCGAATGAACTCTGCGCGGCACGGAACTCCTAATGGACGGGCATTCGATCGGTGCACAGCGCGATGAATTCTCGATCGCATTCAATTTATTATACGCCACGCATCCTGGGCGGCGCCATCTCAATGCTCGTCGTGCAAGCGTGTGACGACGGCTACACCTGTCCGTTGTCCATCGATCCGGCACTGCGGGTCGCGGTGGTCGATTCGATTACACAGGAGCCCTCGGTGATGATGCCAACGGTCACCATTGGAACGTCGACGGGTGCGAGCGTGGAACTTGGCGCTTCGTCACGCGAACCCGGAGTGTTCCTTGCTTATGGAGCGAGCGGAGTCTACAGCGTTGTGGTACGTGCTGACGGCTACGCACAGTTTGCGAAAGGAGGCATCGCTGTTTCAGCGAGTACGGGTAAATGCGGTGGCGTCAACACGGCCAGGTTGACCGCAAAAATGCAGAAAGCGATGTAGCGCCAATCCGGCCAGGCGATGGGCGTTACCAATCAATCCTGAGCATCGTCCCACGCTGCCCGCCAACCCACACGGTCCGCCCGTTCGCATCAACGCCCGCGTGTGCAACGTCGGTGGCCGTGGTCCACGTGCGGCCACCGTCAATTGTGTAAAACACACCACCCGTTCCTGCCGCAACGGCCGTCTCAGTGCCAACCCCCGGCACCCACGTCACGCCATACAACGCGCCGGGACGACCAGGACGTGATCGGATCTCCCAGGTTTTTCCGCCGTCATTCGTGACACCCACAACCGCACGCGAAGTGTCGCGCGCCAGGTTGGCCATATCACCGGCCACGCCAATGCCGCGTTTGCTGTCGCGAAAATCAATACCGCTTATTCCACCGCCGTCGGTGTGCATGAACGGCGTTGTGTGCAGCGTCCAATGCACGCCGGCATCTTCACTTTTGAAAATGCGCGACTCCGGGCCACCGGTTGCAATCCACACATCTTTTTTGCCCGAGTGCACAACGCAACGTCCACTCGCTGCATACGCGCCTTCACCTTTGACGGGAGCGGGCACGTCCGCGACCGGCAACAATCCCCAGGTTGCACCACCATTGTCGGTGCGCAGTACCATGGTGCGACCGTTCGCTGCGTCGCCAAACACGACGCCAACTTTGTGGTCGAGCATCGTGATACAATCGAAAAACGCGGCGGTATCGGTGTTCTGAAATTGCAACGTCCACGACGCGCCACCATCGGCCGTGAAATAAATGCGTGATGATGCACCGTTACCAATGCTCAGGATCCACGCACTGTCGGCGCTCAACGCGTGCACATCACGAAAGCCGAGTTTTTCCCCGCCCGGAACCGGTTTCTTTTCCCAGGTTGTTCCGCCATCGCTGGTGCGAATGACGGTTCCGTTGGCGCCACTCGCCCACACGACTTTGTCGTTCACGGCCGAAACTGAAAAGAACGTCGTTGTTGATCCGGTTGTTTGCACCGTGATTTTCGGCGGCGCAATTGGTGCCGCCGCGCTCTGTCCGACCGGTTGCGCTGCGTTATGACAAGCCGCAACGGCAACAAGTCCAATCACCGCGACGCGAATGTTCATCACGGTTTTTTTGGCGCGGGTTTCGCTGGTGGTTTTGAAACGGGGGCCGGCGCTCCGGCCGGAGCCGCTGGCGGTGCCGGCAACAGCGGCGACAGTGCGGTATCCGCCGGTGCCAACGGCATCGCGTTCATCTTGTCGATACCAAACGCCGCCTCACGACGCATTGCTTTGGCAATGGCCTTTGACTGCTGGAACATGCTATCGGCTTCGGCCGTACGCCCCGATCGCGCCAGTGCTTCCATGAACGTGAGTCCGGAAATCACGTACAGATCGGGAATACCAACGGATGCATCGTCCACCCAACCGTTTCGTTTGGCGAGCGATTTGGTGGCCGTGTACGAATCCCACAAGGCCTTGCTGCGCGGCACGTCAACAAACCCTTCACCCGGTATCAACAACGTGTCTTTACCCGGCACGATTTCGTGGTCGACCACCTTCTTTGCCATGCCCGTGGTCAACACGTATTTCTCGAGACCGAGGTCGTACGGATAACCGCCCGACGTGCGGCTGAAAAACAGCGGACGCATTGGATACGCATCTCGAAGAAAGCGATATACCAGGAAATCGGCACGCATTAACTGACGTGACTTTGGATGTGCCTGAATGTTGTCCTTCTGAAACACCATATTTTCCGGAATCTCCGTTCCGAGCGGAATAGCATCGGCTTCCGCAAACGTCATGTCGAGGGGCGGACCAGTTGGTTTCTTCCACTGCTTGCCCTTGTATACGGCTGGGCCGTTGGCTTCGTCGTAGTCATACACGGGGCGGCGAATGAGCTGACGCGTGTACCAATCGGTGTTGAGCAACGACGTGTTTGCAACGATGACGTCCTTCCGGATGCCTTCAACTTCCTGGGCATACCACAACGGGAAGGTGTCGTTGTCGCCAACGGTTACAAGAATGCCGTACGGTTCAACAGAGTTGAGCAGATCGCGCGCAAAATCCGTCGTGTCGGTTTGTCCGCCGCGCGACGCCTGCTGCCAGTTGAGCATCATCGGAAGGAACGCAACCAACATGAGCGGCGACGTGATCATCAAGCTGTTGCGATGCGGCTCCAACACCGTTTCGCCACCCAGTTTGACTTCTTCGCCACCGAGCAGGCTGGCCACCGTTTCCCACAGAAACAACAGGCCAAGTGCAATCCAGACGCTTAGCGCCGAGAAACTCCAGAGGTAGAAATAGTCACGGTCACGCACCTCTCGGTCGACCGTGTCGCCCAACTCCAGCGATTGCGAATGACCGTATTTGAAATTGAGGTAATAGATCAACACGAGCGTCATGGTGAAGATCAACGGCCCAAAGAAGCTGAAACTTCGTCGGTCCTTTTTGAAATGCACCCATCCTCCAAGCGCAGCCAGCACCAGGTAGAACGCCGCGAAACCGGCCTGCGAGCTTGAGTGCTCGTTGTAGGCGTCGCGAAACCACTGCCACTTGAAATACAGCCACCACATTTGCATTTGCGCCAACAACGGCGCCTGACGTTCGCCGAGCGCCGGTTTGCCGTACTGACCGCGATTGAAGTTGTACATGAACCGTTCGTACGTCTTCGCCGAGAAGGTGCAGCTGACGGCAATTTTTGTTTCGCACGCGGTTGGTTCGCCTTCGTTAATTCCCGGAAAATGCGCCGCACGAATGGGTTGCGTTGCAAACGGCGTGAGTCCGAAAAACAATGCAACACCACACGCCAGCAGCAATTTTCCACGCAGGGCAAACGCCGGTCGGCGAATCAATACAGCCAAGCCAACGGCGGGCGCCGCCAACATCCCGGCCATATGATTGGCATAACCCAATCCAATCAGATACGCGATGAGCACGAGCAGACGATCGGCCACGGGTGAATCAGGATCATCGCACCAGCGCACGCTCAACCAGCAAATAACCGCCAGGCCCATCAACGAAACCGTGTACACCTTTTCATTCACGACCGACTGATTCCACACGGTGAACGCTGTTGAACCGATCAAAGCGCACAACACGCCACCGGCAATACGCTGCCAACGCTGCGGGAACCAACCGACCAGCACACGTTCCGTAACGAGAAACCAGAAGGACGCCGAGACCGCGCTAGATACCGCGGCGAGCACGTTAATGCGCATGGCCACGGTGGGGGCAATTGGCAGCATCGCGAAGACGCGACCAATAAGCACGAACAGCGGGTTGCCCGGCGGGTGTGGCAAACCAAGCGTGTAGGCCGCCGTGATGTATTCGCTGGTGTCCCACATGCTGGTGGTCGGCGCAAGCGTCAACACATAGAGCACGAGGACGCCCACACCAGCCAGCGCTGCTGCTAGATAGGAGGGGCGGTAGTCGAGCTCCGCGGCGCGCGCGGAGGTTCTGGCGGCAACGGTCATGTCAGATGAAAAAAGGATACGGAACGCCTGGACCGGGGAATAACTGGGTCAGGCGCCTATTCGACACAGAAACGGCAAAACCGGGTAGCCGCGTAAGTTGGCGCCCGGGAGGGTGTGTGACAACCGGACTAACCCCGGCGAAGCGGCCAAGAAACGGCAACACTGCGAGCTGGGGAGAAACTGCAACTAAAGGTGTCAGCGGCCAGCGATTTGGCTTCCGGCTGTCAGACCTCTACCGCCATTGGAGCGGGCGGCACCTTGACGGCAAAACAGAAGGCCCTGTCACACCCCGAACTTGTGAAGGTCTGGTAGCCGGAAGCTTGTTGCAGCTGGCAGCTGACACCTTTCGTTGTTGATGCGTCGGCCCACTCCAACGTCAGCACTACCACGATCAATTCCCACCCACCGCACCACCGCCACCCCATCCCAAACTGCGCTCCGCCTTGCGGCCGTTCCTAATGCCGAAACAGCCGCTCCCCAGTGAACACCATTGCCAGCCCATGCTCATTGGCCGCCGCGATTACCTCGGCATCCCTCACCGACCCTCCAGGCTGCACAATCGCCGTCACGCCCGCCTCCGCCGCATGGTCAATGCCGTCGCGAAACGGGAAGAAGGCGTCAGACCCAAGCACCGAACCGGCCGTCTCATGCCCAACCGAGCGCGCCTTGTGAACCGCCAGAAATGACGCATCCACGCGCGACATCTGTCCTGCGCCAATACCGATGGTCGCGCCATCGCGCACCAGCACGATCGCGTTCGATTTCACGCTGGCCACCGCGCGCCACGCGAACATCAGATTTTTATGTTCCTGGGCTGTGGGTTGGCGCGTAGTGACCACGTTCCAGTTGTTGTCGACATGCGGCGTCGGTGCGCGATCCTGCACGAGCAGACCGCCGCGCACGCGTTTGTAATCCATACTGTCCTTCGTCCACGCGGCGCGACCGGCCAACACACGCAAATTCTTCTTGCGGCCGAGTATTTCAACGGCGCCTTCGTCAAACGACGGAGCGACAATGCACTCCACAAACAAACTCGAAATTACGCCAGCGGTTTCGGCGTCAACGGGCACGGTGAAGGCAATTACAGAACCGAACGCCGACACCGGATCGCACGCCAGCGCGCGCTGATACGCGATGAGGGCGGTTGCTCCCGTTCCCAATCCGCAGGGCGTTGTGTGTTTGATGATGGCGCAACACGGCTCGTCACCAAACGGTTCCATTGCCAACAGCGCCCCTTCGAGATCGAGCAGGTTGTTGAACGACAGTTCCTTGCCGCCCAACTGCTTCAATCCCCCCAAACCTGCGCCCGGTCTTTCAACATAAAACGCGGCGCGTTGCTGCGGATTTTCACCGTAGCGCAACGATTGCTGTTTCTCGAACGTGAGCGGAAAGCGATCGGGAAATGGTTCGTGACGTTGCGCCGCAAACCACTGCGCAATGGCGGCGTCGTAGCCGCTGGTATGTGCATAGACCTTTTCCGCGAGCAGGCGACGAAACGCGAGGTGATCACCCTCGGTTGCGAGCGCGTCGAGCACCCTGTTGTAATCGGCGGGATCAACAATGACCCACACAGCCGCAAAATTTTTCGCCGCCGAACGCAACATGGACGGACCGCCAATGTCGATGTTCTCGATCACTTCATCTGCGTGCACATTGGCTCGCGCCGCGGTTTCGCGAAACGGATACAGGTTGACCACGACCAGATCGATGGGGGCAATGTTGTGATCGGTAATCGCTTGCATGTGCTCGGGCAAATCGCGCCGAGCGAGCAATCCGCCGTGCACGACCGGATGTAACGTCTTCACGCGGCCGTCAAGCATCTCCGGGAAGCCGGTAATGTCGCTCACGTCCTGCACTTTGAGCCCGGCATCGCGCAGCGCTTTGGCTGTGCCACCGGTGCTGACGAGGTCAAAGCCATGCGCAACCAACTGCGTGGCAAACGGAATGAGACCGCTTTTATCGGAAACGGACAGTAGGGCGCGTGGCATCGCGATCAGGCGGGGCGAAAGAAAAGTGGAGCGTCGCGTAAAGCGAACGGGGAATGTGCGGGCATGCATCCAACGGTGCGATTGTTCGCGCCCAGCGAAATGCTGCCGGATGCAACCGCTTCAATCACCGCGGGAAAAAATACATGTTCGGTGCGGAGGACGCGCGCCGCCAGCGATTCTGACGTGTCATCAGGCAACACGGGCACGGGCCACTGAGCGGCAACTGGCCCCTGATCAAATTCTTCGTTTACAAAATGTACGGTGACACCACTGAACCGTGCCCCCGATGCAATCACCGCACTGTGAACGCGTTGTCCGTACATGCCATGCCCGCCAAACGCCGGCAACATGGCCGGGTGCACGTTTAGCATACGTCCCGCGAACGCGTGGACGACTTCGTTTGGCACCAGTCGGAGATACCCGGCCAGTATCAAGAAGTCGGCGTTTGCGGCGCGCAACCCAGCCAATAATGCTGCGCCATCGGTGAAATCAGCGATGACATGCGTCGCAATGCCCGCTGCGGTCGCGCGCACCAATGCGCCGGAATCCGCGCGATTTGATCCGACTAGCACGACCTCGCCCGCTTTGTTGGCCGGCGCAGTGCTGAAGTGATCGATGATGGATTGCAGATTGGATCCACTGCCGGACGCGAGCACGGCCAAGCGAGCAGGGCGTGTCAAGGCGGACACGTTAATCAACGACTCCCATCCACACGAGCGCTTGTGTGATTGCCTGCTCAATGTCGGCGGTCGCGTGTGCGGTCAGCATCGCGCGGTCAATGTCCGGCTGTTCGGTGGAGTGGCTGGGAACGAGAATGCCAAGTCCGCCCGTGGTGAGGGCTGGTTGCACGTCGCGCCACTTGTCGCCGATGTACGCCGAGCGGGTAAGATCCAATCCATGGTCTTTGGCCGCTTTCCAGTACATGGACATCGCTGGTTTTCGGCAGGTGATGTCCTCGGCGACGTCCGGACGATCGGGGCAATAATATGTCGCATCAATCAACGCCCCATCGCTCGCCAACAATTCAAGCAAGCGCTCGGCCACCGCGTCATACTGTTCTTGCGAGATGAGACCGCGCCCAATGCCCGATTGACTCGTGACAATCACAACGGGAATGCCGGCGCGATTGGCACGCGCAATTGACGACGCGGCGCCCGGCATCAGGCGCACGCGTTCGACGTCGTTCAGATAGTGCTCATCGGTGATGATCGTGCCGTCGCGATCGAGAAACAGGGCAGGGCGAAGCGATGCGGTCACCGTTTCACAGGTACGGTTGTTGCTTGTGCGGTGTCGCCTGGCGCCTTCTTCACTTCCGGTGGTTTCGGTTTGGGAGGCGTTTTGAATTTTTTGTTTAGCACCGGCTTTGAAACTCCGGACACACTGCGGACGGGATACGATTGCAGCGAATACGTCGTTTCCCATTCGAGCGGTTGTTCCATCGTGATGTACACGTCCGTGTACAACGGCGCGCGCTTCATTTTCGGTTTTGGCGTGGTGTCTTTGGGTGCGAGCGGTTTTCCGCCGCGAAGTGCCAGCAACCGACGTGCATCAATTTTGGCCTGCTCAACTACGTTGGCACTATCGCGGGATTTCGCTCGCGCAACCGAATCACGCGTGGCACGCGCGGCGGCCGATGTATCCAGTGGCGTGGTCTTGCGCAGCTTTGCCATTGAGTCTTCAACGGTTTTGCGTCGTAGCGAATCAAACTGGGCCTTGAGCGGTGCGCTGAAAACCGTCGCGATGTTGACGATGGCCGAATCCTTCTCGCTCGTAAACTTCCACAGCACAAATGACGTGCTCTGGAAACCCTGCGTGGGATGTACCGGCTTGTTGAACGTCACCTTGAGCACTTTGTTGCTGTCCTGTGGGACCGGGGCGAACATGACCAGTCCAAGTGTGTCGTGCCCAAACGCATACAAGTCGAGGTCGGGATAACTGGCCGTGATCGTCACACTCGTTGTGTCGTACCGTTCCCCCGGATCGAGCAACCGATTCTTGTTGATGTCGACAATCGCTCGCATGACGTAGTTGCCCGGCGGAAAATGCTCGAGCGAATATCGGCCAATTGAATCGGCGAGCGTTTGATAGATCAGGCTATCCTTGGGCGGACCTTTGGACGTATCCTGCGCGCGGAGATAGTCCTTCGAAATCGCTTCGACGAGTGCTTTGGGCGCGACCGTCGAGGCGGGCCAATCGAACACCACGCCTTGCAACTTCGTTTGCGGAATGTCGCCGCCCGTTGAAAACACAATTCGGGTTGATGTATCGATGGCGTTGTTGCGCAAATCCATGACACCGGGACTCAACGAAACGGTGTACACTGTGTTCGGTTTCCATCCGTCCTTGGGTTTGATATCCAGACGGGTGCGTCCCCAATTCACTTCGTTGATGCCGCTGCGCGGACTGATAAACACCAGCGTCGCCAGGTCTGGCGCGCCCCTTGGCGTTTCACTGACCACTTCGTCAAACTGAAACACCACTGATTTTGGTTTCGCGCCCAACGTTCCGCTGCTGGGCGTGATTTTCAAGATTTTTGGCGCGTCCGAATCGGGCGGTCCGCCGGGTGGTTGATTCGGATTCGCACAGGCGAAGGTGAGAATGCCCACCACCAGTGCACAACCGGCCCAGCCAGTGCTGCGTTTTATCATCCCTGAAGTTTCCCGATCTTGGCCTTGAGTTGCGCGCACTTCGCACGCCATTCGTCGGCCTTTGCGCGTTCGGCCGCCACCAATTCGGCGGGGGCCTTTGCAGTGAATTTTTCGTTTGCCAGGCGACCGTCCAGCAGTTCCAATTGTTTGGCCAATTGGTCGTACTGGGTTTGCAACTTGGCGGCTTCCTTCGCGAGGTCAATTAAACCCGCAAGAGGCACCACAAGTTCGATTCCGTGCGGCAGCAGCGCATGCGCCGCCAGTGAATCGTTCACCGATTCAACCAGCTGCAACCGTGTGTGCGCCATGGATGCGACCGTCTCGAGCATCGTCGACAACGTCGCGTGCAGTGAAGCCGGCACGACCAGCATTCCGTTCACCGGCGTTTTGGGCGCCACTTCGTTTTCCGAGCGGATCTGACGCACGGCCATCACGGTTTCGCGCGTGAGTTCGAACAACACGCAGGGATTGCTCAACGCCACCGCGGTTGGATTCGCGAAGTGCTCAGCAATGGTAAGCGTATTGCCCGTCCAGTGCTCGTCTTCGAACAGCGGTTTTGTTTTGGTGCAATCGCGCGGCCACGACGCGGTGGCCAGAAACTCATCGGCCGGTGACTGCGGCAGCTTGTGCCACAGTTCTTCGGTGATGAACGGAACGATGGGATGCAGCAAGCGCAGCGCACCATCAAACGTGTGTGCTAATACCGCGCGCGCCACTTCGCGATCGGGACCATTCGAGGCGAGGCGCGGTTTCACCGACTCAAGGTACCAATCCGCCAACTCGTTCCACACAAAACGACGCGACGTTTCCGCGTATTCTGACAGTCGAAGTCCGCGTGGTCGCTCGGCTGCCGTCCATTTGCCATCCGCACCCGGACGCGAAGGACCAAGGGCTGTATCGCAGTCGCGCACGGCGTCGTTGAGTCGTTCCAGAATCCAGTGATCGCCGGCCGTCAATTCGCGCGCGCCGAGTGACGACACCTTGCGCACCGGCTCCGTTCCCACGCGCGACAACAGGAAACGACCAATGTTCCACAGCTTCGTACAGAAGTTCCGCCCAGGGCCAAATGATTTTTCAAGATCTTTCGGATCGAGCATGACATCGCTTCCCATTCCCAATCCTGCAATCATCGTCCAACGCAACGCGTCGGCGCCGTATAAATGCACGACGTCCATGGGGTCGATACCGTTGCCCAGAGACTTGGACATCTTGCGATGCTCCATGTCGCGCACGGTGCCGTGTAAATACACGGTGTGAAACGGCGTTTTGCCCATGAACTTGCAACCAGCCATCACCATACGCGCTACCCAGAAGAACAGAATTTCCGGTGCGGTCACCAGCACGTCGCCCGGATAGAACGTCTTCAGGTCGGGCGATTCTTCGTTGGGCCAGCCAAGTGTCGAGAAGGGCCACAGCCAGGACGAGAACCAGGTGTCGAGCACGTCTTCATCCTGGCGCACGGGACCACCGCACTTCGGACACGACGTGAGATCGGTGCGCGATGCGATTGGTTGACCGCCGCAATTCGCGCAGTACCACACCGGCACGCGATGGCCCCACCAGATCTGTCGCGAGATATTCCAATCGCGAATCCCTTCGAGCCAGTTGACGTACACCGCTTCCCAACGCTCGGGCAAAATGCGCAACTCACCCGAGCGCAACGCGGCCAACGCCGGCTCGGCCAACGGCTTCATGTTCACAAACCACTGATCGGACAAACGCGGCTCGACCACCGTATCGCAACGATAACAGTGACGCACGTTGTGATGATGATTTTCGATACGCACCAACGCGCCGCTTTCTTTCAACATCGCCACGATTTTTTCGCGTGCTTCAAACCGATCGAGACCGCGCAATAATTCAGGCACGCGTCCTTTCGCGATGTCCACTTCCGCCATGAACCCTTCGGCGTTGATGACCACCGGCATTGGCAACGCATGGCGCTTGCCCACTTCGAAGTCGTTCGCGTCGTGTGCGGGCGTAATTTTCACCGCGCCTGACCCAAACGTAGGATCGGTGTACGTATCGCCAATGATCGGAATGCGAGCGCCATTGATGGGGAGAATCAGCTCCTTCCCAATCATCGCCTGATATCGCTCGTCATCGGGATGCACGGCCACTGCGGTATCACCCAGCAACGTTTCCGGACGCGTTGTCGCTACGGTGATACTTTGCGACGCGTCATCGGCCAACACGTATTTGATGTGATACATGTGCCCGGCCGTCTCATTAAACTCGGCTTCTTCGTCACTGAGCGACGTGCCGCAGCGCGGACACCAGTGAATCACGCGATGGCCGCGATACACCAATCCATCCTCGAACAGCCGCACGAACGCTTCACGTACCGCGTTCGACAATTCGGGCGAAAAGGTGTATGCCGTGCGCGTCCAATCGGCGCTGCAGCCAATCGACTTGAGCTGATTGAGAATCTGCCCGCCGGTTTCGGCCACAAACG
>JBDUBA010000045.1:0-11185 GCA_040004335.1 Gemmatimonas sp. | reverse complement strand
GACTTTGCGCTGACGTTTGATGACGTGTTGCTCGCGCCGCGTCACTCGCTCAAGCACCCCAGAGAAGTAGACCTTCGGTCGCGGCTGACGCGCGGAATTGCGCTTAATGTGCCGCTGGTCTCTGCCGCGATGGACACCGTCACCGAAAGCGAAATGGCAATTGCCATGGCTCGGGCGGGTGGCATCGGCGTCCTTCACAAAAATATGTCCATCGACCGTCAGGCGGCCGAGGTCGATCGAGTGAAACGCTCGGAAAGTGGGATGATCCGAAATCCCATCACCCTCTCACCCGATGCGTCCCTTCGCGAAGCGGTGTCATTGATGCTGCGTTTTCGCATTTCCGGCGTGCCGATTGTGAACGCCGCTGGCATGCTCGTTGGCATTATCACCAATCGCGATCTGCAGTTCGAGCGCGACCTCGAACGTCCGTTGCGCGAGGCGATGACGTCGAAAAACCTGGTCACCGCCCCGCTTGGCACCACGTTGGATGACGCCGAACGTATTCTCGCCAAACATCGCATCGAGAAGCTGCCGGTCGTCGATGAAACGGGTTTGCTCAAAGGCCTCATTACCGTCAAGGACATCCACAAACGTCGTCAGTATCCCGACGCCAACAAAGACATTCACGGACGTCTCAGAGTTGCGGCCGCGATTGGTGCCGGATCGGATTACCTCGATCGTGCGCGGGCGTTGGTCGAAGCCGGTGTTGACGTGTTGGTCATCGACACCGCACATGGTCATAGCGAAGGCGTGTTGGTACCGACCGGACGCGTGCGTGAGGCGTTTCCCGACGTACAGCTCATTGCGGGCAACGTTGCGACACGCGGTGGCGCTGCTGCGCTCGTAGAACGCGGCGTTGACGCAGTGAAAGTGGGCGTCGGTCCCGGTTCTATTTGCACCACGCGCGTTGTGACCGGTGTTGGAGTTCCGCAACTCACTGCGGTGATGGAAGCAGTTGAAGGCGCGGGCGACATCCCCGTCATTGCCGACGGTGGCGTGAAATATTCCGGCGACATTGTGAAGGCGCTTGCAGCGGGCGCCTCCAGTGTCATGATGGGATCAATGCTCGCCGGGACGGAAGAAAGTCCTGGTGAGTCGTTTCTGCTCGAAGGCCGACGCTTCAAGATGATACGCGGCATGGGTTCACTGTCCGCGATGCAGGATGGCAGCGCCGATCGCTACTTCCAGGACGGTGAGATGTCGTCGAAGAAGTTCGTACCGGAAGGCATTGAAGGGCGTGTGCCGTACAAGGGGCCGGTTGGTGATGTGTTGTTTCAGATGATTGGCGGTTTGCGCAGTGGCATGGGATATGTCGGGTGCGGCACTATCGACCTGCTACGCACGGAGTCGGAGTTCGTGCGCATCACCACGGCTGGTCTCCGCGAATCGCATCCACATGACGTGACGATCACGCGCGAAGCCCCCAACTATTCGTTATAAGCCGTACACACGCCGACACGTTCATCTCACTTGTCGGCGTTTGTTCGTGCTCGCTGCCATTGATGACAACCGTGCGTGCGCGGATATTGTCTCTCTTCAATAGGGATCAGAACCTCCGGCGTGTTTCGCCAAGGAGGAACGTGATTCACCCCACGCGTTTGCAGGACCACCCACCGTCGTCAACCGTAAGCAGGGCAACAAGTTAGGCTGTCCGCGCCGTTACGGCTCGACACTCGTTGTGCTTGACAGAACCTTGGCTCAGGGGCAGAGTGTCCCCGGTCGCACTTCACTCCACCGCACGAACTCAGAGGAAACCACGTGGCGAACGACCTCTTCCGAACAAAATCGATTGATCGCCTGATGCAAGATGGCGGCGAAGGGGAGGGTGCACTCAAGCGCACTCTCGGCCGATGGTCGCTCGTAGCCCTCGGCATTGGCGCCATTATTGGCGCCGGTTTGTTTGTTCGGACGGCGGCGGCCATCGCCGACCACGCCGGTCCTTCCGTCACCATCGCGTTTATGGTCGCCGGACTCGGCTGCGCATTCGCCGGGCTGTGCTACGCAGAATTTGCCAGCATGATTCCGATTGCCGGTTCCGCGTACACGTATTCGTACGCGACGATGGGCGAGTTGATGGCCTGGATTATTGGTTGGGACTTGGTGCTCGAATACGCCGTTGGTGCGGCAACAGTCGCAATTGCGTGGAGTCAGTACGCCAATAAAGCGCTGCAGTTCGTCGGCATGAGTATACCGTACCAGTGGTACCACTCGCCGTTCGAAACGTCAACCGACGGCGTGCGTGGCATCATGAACATTCCGGCCGTCATCATTCTGTTCCTGCTCACGGCGCTGCTTGTTCGCGGCACGAAGCAATCGGCCATTGTCAACTCGATTATCGTCATCACGAAAGTCTCCATCGTGTTGCTCGTGATCGGAATTGGCTGGGGGTTCATGAACCCGGCCAATCACGCCCAGTACATTCCTGCGGCCACGACGCGTGTTGACGCTGCTGGCATTTCGCATGCGTACGGCGGCATCATGGGAATTCTGGGTGGTGCCGGTGTTGTGTTCTTTGCGTTCATCGGTTTTGACGCGGTCTCAACGGCTGCACAAGAAGCGAAGAATCCAAAGACCGACATGCCGTTTGGTATTCTCGGCTCACTCGTTGTTTGCACCGTGTTGTACATCCTGTTCGCGCACGTGTTGTCGGGCGTGGCCACGGTCGAAGATTTCCGCACCGCTGGTAAGGAAGCGTCGGTGGCGTTTGCCATCGAGAAGTACATGACCGGGTATGCGTGGTTGTCCAAGTTCGTGACGATCGCCATTCTCGCCGGCTTCTCGTCGGTTATTCTCGTCATGCTACTCGGTCAGTCGCGCGTGTTCTATTCAATGAGCCGCGACGGACTTGTGCCGAAAGTGTTCTCGGAAACGCATCCGGTGCACAAGACGCCGTACAAGTCCAACTGGCTCTTCTTCGTGTTCACGTCGCTGTTTGCTGCGTTTATTCCAGACACGGTGGTTGGTGACATGACCAGTATTGGAACGTTGTTCGCCTTCATCCTTGTCTGTATCGGCGTGTGGATGATGCGGGTGCGGCGTCCCGACATCAGTCGCGGCTTCACGGTGCCGGCGTTGCCACTCGTTGCGATTCTCGGCGTTGGTACCTGTGGAGCAATGATCTTCGGCCTTGGACCTGCCAACTGGTATCGTTTGTTTGGTTGGCTTGTCGTTGGTCTCGTTATCTATTTTGGATACAGCAAGAAACACAGTTTGCTCGAGCAGGGTTCGCGTTAATCAATTTTCCTACCGGCGCTCGACAGGGGTTTCCTGTTCGGGCGCCGGTGCTTTTCAGGAGTACGACGGTCGGTGACTGCGGTGTATACGGGAGTTACGAAATTGACGCCGGAAGTTTCGGAAGTAGGATCAGCGCGAACGGCTGCGGTTCAGGCCGTGAATGCACTCTTGCGCCCAGGGATGAAGGTTGCGCTGTCCACGCACATCAATGCAGACGGCGACGGTTGCGGTTCCGAAGTCGGCATGGCGCATCTGCTCACCCAGTTGGGCTTACATGTCCGCATTGTGAACCCAACGCCGTGGCCGGCGATGTACGACTTCCTTTTGCCGGGCGTCCAAGACTGCACGCGAGAGGGAGTCGCGGCGCTCCACGATATCGATCTGCTGCTCGTTCTCGATATCAACGACGTGCGCCGGCTAGGTATTTTGGCCGAGACGGTTCGTGCGCTCAAGGTTCCAATTGCGGTCATCGATCATCACACCGCGGGCGACGAACCAATTGGCAGTGTGTGTTTTGCGGATACCACCGCGTGCGCGACGGCCGAACTGGTGTACGACTTCGCGACGGTGCTGCATCTCAATATCACGCCAGCCGTTGCGCAGGCGTTGTATTGCGCAATCCTCACCGACACGGGTGGTTTTCGTTTCAGCAACACATCGCCGCGTTGTCACACGGTTGCGGCAGCATTGCTTTCCGCGGGCGTCGATCCGGAAGAGACATACCGTCGCATCTACGCGCAGGTCAGCGTCGGGAAACTGCGCTTGTTGCGCGATGCACTCGGGACGCTCGAAGTTGATCCAGAGCTGCCACTGGCGTGGATTTCTGTTGAAGACGGTGCAGTCGAAAAGTATGGCGTAACCAATGAGGAACTGGACGGCATCGTCGAACATCCGCGGTCGCTAGCCGGTACGCAGCTCGCGATTTTCTTCCGCGACCTCGGCCACGGCAAAGTGAAAATTTCGTTCCGCAGTACGGGCTCCGTGGACGTGGCGCGATTTGCACGAAATTACGGCGGCGGAGGGCACGCGAAAGCCTCGGGCGCGTTGCTCGCCGGAACCATGGCCGAGGTGCAGGACCGTGTGCTGACCGATGCGCGCGCGTATCTGAAGAAGCCGACATAGCGTTTTCGTTCGGCGGAGTACGTGACATTGCCGCGTTCCAGTCAAGCCGGTAGTGTTGCAGAAAAATTGATCAGCGTTTTCGTCGTGAATGCAGACACCGCACGCGCAGTTCTCCGCGTCTCAGCGCCTCCGCGAAAAAATGACGTCCCCAATTGTCCGGGAGGTCCAGCTATCGGCGCGTTCTCGTCCGGCCTGGCCAGGCATTCGCCGGGCGGGAAAATTCCCGACCCAGCGGAACGCTGGCACATCCCCATTCAAACCCTTTTTGAGGCATAAATGTCTTAGGTATATCCGCCGCCTTACTTCTCAGGATTGCCATGACCGACACCCGACTCCGCCTGCTCAAAGGCACTTTCGACGTCCTCATCCTGAAAACGCTCACCTGGGGACCCGCGCACGGTTACGCGATCTCTCGCTGGATCGCCAACACCTCGCGGAACGACCTGAAAATCGAAGAAGGCGCCCTCTACCCAGCCTTGAGACGCCTCGAAGAGCGTGGATGGATTGAATCCGCGTGGCAGACTACGGATACGGGTCGAGAGGCGCGCGTCTACACGCTCACCGAAACCGGTCGACGCGGAACGCAAACCGAAATAGTCGCGTGGGAGCGCTACGTTTCCGCGTTCGCACGCGTACTCGAAACGCGCCCCGACGGAGCCATCGCATGAGCAAACATCGCGATGACGCAAACCTTCCGATGTCCGGCGTCAAACCCGTCGCAGACGACGTCCGACGCGAACTCGAGTTCCATTTACACGAGCGCGCTCGTGAACTCGAAGCCAGCGGGATGGGTGCTGAACAAGCGATGACCGAAGCGCGCGCGCAGTTCGGCGATCGCAAGTCGGTCGAGGAAGCCTGTGAAGTCATCGAAACACGACGACGCGGAACGAAGCGGCGTGCTGAACGTTTCAGCGCATTGCGTCAGGATGTAATGGTTGGACTGCGCGTGTTGCGAAAAAGTCCGGGTTTCACAGTCGCCGCGATAACCATGCTTGCGCTGGGCATTGGCGCCAACAGCGCCGTGTTCTCGATCGTGAATCGCGTGTTGTTGCAACCGCTGCCGTACGAACATTCGAATCGGCTGGTCACGGTGGTTGAGCGGCACGAGAAAGGTGGATGGGGAAATCTCCCCTGGGCAAACTTTCTCGACATCAAATCTCAATCGCGTTCGTTCGATGCGATCGCCATGTACGGCTCCGGTGACGCAACGGTGTTGGGAACGTCATCCCCCCTGCGCGTGCGCACCGGAAACGTTTCATCCGATTTCTTTAAAGTGTTGGGAACGCGTCCGTACAAGGGCCGGTTTCCCTCGGAGGATGAACACAAACCTGGCGCCGTGCCAGTCGCCGTTGTCAGTTATGCGTTCTGGCGCGATCACCTGGGATCACCAGCTTCGCTCGACGGCGTACGCATCAAGGTCGACGAAAACTTCAATGTGATAGGCGTAACGCCGCCCGGCTTTGAATTTCCCGACGGGAATCAGATCTGGACGCCCCTTGAGGTCAGCAAGCCAGGTATGTCGCGAACCTCACATAACTGGGAAACGCTGGCGCTGCTGAAAGATGGCATAAACCCGCTCACGGCTCAAAAAGACATTGACGGTGTGCTTGCGCGGCTCGCCCCACAATACGCGCCCGACTTCGATGCGGTGGGATCGACCGTGCAAACGTTGCAAGAAACGTTGAACGGATCATTCCGCACACCGTTGTATCTGCTGTTGGGTGCATCCGGACTCGTGTTGCTGGCCGCATGCGTGAATCTCGCCAGTGCAATGCTCGCGCGCGGCACGGCGCGCAGCGGAGAGTTTACAGTGCGATTTGCACTCGGTGCAACACGCGGTCGCGTTGTCCAGCAGTTGGTCACGGAAAGCGCAATGCTCGCCGTTGCAGGATGTGTTGCTGGTTTGTTGCTCGCGGCTGTCATTCTTCGCTTAATAGGCGTGCTTGCGCCCGAGTCTTTGCACATCGAAACAATTCACGTCGACTACGGCGTGCAGATCTTCGCCCTCGTGGTCGCGGTCGTCACGACTCTGGTGTTCGGACTATTCCCGGCATTCCGTCTGTCCGCCGTCAACGTGTCGCTCGCATTGCGTGAAGGATCGCGCGGCACTTCCGGCACCAAACGAATGCGCGTGTGGAACATGTTGGTGGCAACTGAAGTTGCCCTCGCTGTTGTGTTGCTCAGTAGTTCGGCGCTACTGGTCAAATCTTTTGGCAAAGTTATGCAGCAGAAGTTGGGCATCGACGCCGAATCCGTGATGACGGCGCGCATCGATTTGCCGGAAGTGAATTACGGTGGGCAATCACCAACGGTCGCTGCGTTTCACGAGCGACTCTTCGAACGGCTGCGAACGCAGCCCGGCATCTCGTCTGTCGGCATGGTAAATCGTTTACCTCTATCGGGCGCAAACCCAAGTGGATCATTGCTGGTTGAAGGCAAGCCGCTAGATCCGCGCGGCGCGTTCAATGCGTATGCGGTGTATCGCGTGGTGGGCGGCGACTACTTCGCAGCGCTTGGAATTCCGCTGCTCAAGGGGCGCACGTTTCACACCGGCGATCGTGTCGAAGATGCACCCACGGTCATCGTAGACGAAACGTTTGCCCGATCCGAATGGCCGAAGCAGGATCCTCTCGGCAAACGCGTAAAGGTTGCCGGCATGGATGGTGGTGAGGAGCCCTGGTACACGGTGATTGGTGTGGTAGGCGACGTTCGCCCGACATCGGCCACCGGACGATTCATCGCGACCTACTACTTCGATCATCGTACGCGACCGCCGTATCGGTCTCGCTCCGTTTCGTACGCGATCCGTTCCAAAATTGGCGCCGCCGCCGTCGCTGCTCTTCTGCGCCGAGAAGTTACAGCGATTGATGCGCAGGTGCCGGTCGAGATTCAATCATTGTCTGACATCGTGTCTCGTTCGTCGTCGGCGCGCCGCTTTCCGATGCTGCTGATCGGCGCGTTTGCACTCGTCGCGCTGGTAATGGCAATCGTCGGCATCTATGCGGTGGTGTCGTACGCGGTCACGCAGCGAACGCGCGAAATCGGAGTGCGTCTGGCGTTGGGCGCCACTCCGGTTGCGGTTCGATCGATGGTATTGGGCTCCGCCATGCGCGCCGTGATCCCCGGGCTCATCGTGGGCGCAATACTGTCGATGGCCAGCGCCTCATTGTTACGCAACATGCTGTACGGGGTCTCACCGTTTGACCCGACGGCACTGGTCGCAGGTGTTGCACTGCTTGCGGTGGCGGCATTCGGTTCCAGCCTTCTCCCAGCCATACGGGCCACACGCGTCGATCCCCTGTTGGCCATGCGAACGGAGTAACCTTGCGGTGCGACCAGAGAGGTGAATCGGCGAGGCCGTCGCCGCCGGTTCACTGGTAGGGGGTCTGTACGGCTTCTAGCTTTCCCGAAGCGCCAAGTGCTCAGCAAGTTTGCAGAGCCGGCCGTCCAGGACCCTCTCAAGCCTCATGTCCACGTTTCAGGAACGCATTTCTCACGCCCTTTCCGGCGTTCAAAATCTTCGTACGGGCATGTCAGTGCTCGCCTCCGAAATGGTGCGAGACGTTGCCATCACCGTCGACGGTCGCGTGCGACTCACGCTGTTGCTCGGCGCCGCCGATGATGCGACACTCGTGCGTGACGTGCGTCAGGCCATCGAGCAGGTAGACGGTGTGGTTGATGTGCGAGTCGACGTGCGTGACCCAGCGCAGAATGCCCCACCGCCGCCACCAAAACCGTCTGCACCCACTACGGGCCGTTCATTGCCCGTCATGGAGGCCGCACCAGCTCCACGCAAACCACCCGCGGTTCCGCAGCCGGTCGGATATCCGAACCTGGGACGCATCATTGCGGTCTCGAGCGGCAAAGGCGGCGTTGGCAAATCAACCGTCGCCGTAAATCTCGCGTTGGCGTTGGTGGCGTTGGGATATCGAGTTGGCATTATGGACGCCGACATTTACGGACCAAATTTGCCGCTGATGTTGGGCGTGGATCACGCGCCAGCCGTAAAGGACGACAAGATGGTGCCGCTTGAAGCGCACGGCCTGAAAATCATGTCGCTTGGATTCCTGATTGAGAAGGACCAACCGGCAATCTGGCGCGGTCCCATCGTAATGAAACTCATCACGCAATTCCTTCGCGACGTCAATTGGGGTGAGCTCGATTATTTCCTCGTTGACATGCCGCCCGGCACCGGTGATGCGCAGCTGTCATTGGTACAGGCAACGAATGTGCATGGCGCCGTTATCGTCACAACACCACAACAGGTATCGGTCGGAGACGCGCTGCGCGGTGTGAAAATGTTCGAACGCACCAATGTGCCGGTACTCGGCATCGTCGAGAACATGTCGTGGTTTGAAAATCCGGAAACCGGAAAACCGATTGCCATTTTCGGCAGCGGCGGCGGAACGCGTCTGGCCGCAGACACCAACCTTCCGCTGCTTGGACAAATTCCGCTCGATCCACGCGTACAGGAAGGCGGCGATACGGGGCGTCCAATCGTTGTCGCCGAACCGGGATCGTCAGCGGCCAAGGCACTCGTGAAGGTTGCGGCGCGTGTGGTCGAGCGGATGAATGAACGGTATCCCGCCTGAGCAAAACGGATAGCATCACGCGTCCGATTGTCAGTGATGCCAGCGTCGTAAACGAAACAGCGCCCGAGGTGGGTGCATCCGCCGGCGCACTTGTTGGCGAACCATTACTCGCCACACTCCGGAGAGTGGCACTTCCCGCGGTTGTCGCGAATTTGCTGATGACCACGTTTCACAACGTCGATACCTACTGGATTGGACGACACCTCGGCGCCACATCACTCGCGGCCGTAACGTCGTCGGTCTTCTGGATCTGGTTGGTTATTTCAGTAGCCGAGATGGTGAGTATTGGTGCGGGCGCCGTGGTGTCGCGTCGATACGGTCAGCGCATGCCCAGTGAGGCAGCGCGCACGGCCGGAGAGGGTATCTGCTTCGCACTGCTGCTCGGTTGTAGTGTTGCGGCAGCGTTGTTGCTGATTTTGCCGCAAATGTTCTCGGTAATGAACGCCAGCGTTGATGTTGCGCGGGTTGGTCAACAGTATCTTGGCGCGTACTTACGCGGCATGCCGCTCATATTCGGATTTTTCGCCGTCGACGCCGCATTTCGCGCGAGTGGTGATACTCGCACCCCGCTCTTGATACTCACCGTGTCGACGCTGCTCGCGTTGATACTCGACCCGGTGTTAATACTGGGTCTGGCTGGTGCGCCAGCGCTTGGCGTGCAGGGTGCGGCAATTGCAACACTGGTACCGCGCGGTCTTGCGTTTGTGTTTGGTGTGTACGCGCTGTGGCGCCGCAAGCTAGCCGTGTTTGCATTTCCGCGGTGGCAAGTACTTGCTAAAATTGCACGTATTGGTGCGCCTACTGCGGCAACTGGTGTTGCGTTCAGTGCCATTTACGTGGTGTTAACGCGAACCACCACGCAATTCGGCACGCCGGCGCTGGCTGCACTTGGTGTTGGGTTTCGCGTCGAGAGCTTTGTGTATCTCGTCTCAGTTGGTCTGGGCGCAGCGGTGGCGGCAATTGTGGGACAGAGCCTCGGGGCCGGGCTCACCGATCGCGCGCGTCGAGCCGGTTGGGTTGGTGTCGCCATTGCAACTGTGCCCGGTGCGGTGATGGCAAGCGTGATGTTCCTTGCTCCGGAGCGCGTGACGTCGCTCTTTTCCACTGACGCAGCGGTCGTGGCAGAAGCTGCACACTACCTCCGTATTGCAGCCGTGTGTCAGATCTTTCTAGGTGCGGAAATTGTGTTGGAGGGGGCAATGGGCGGTGCGGGGTACACGCTGTGGCCAATGGTGCTGTCTATGGCCATTACGGCGTCGCGAGTACCGTTTGGGGCGTGGAGCGCGTCACATTGGGGCACGACTGGGTTGTGGTGGACGTTATCCCTGACGGCCAGTGCGCGCGGTGTAGCGATGGCCTATCTGTGGTCGGCCGGTCGGTGGCAAAAACGTCATGGGTTTGACAAACATGTGGTCGGCACGACATAGCTGCGAACGGGCTTTCTGTCTTCCACGTCGTTTGCACACGAATACCACCGACCCTTAAGATGTGTCATGCAAACCATCACTCTCCTCACGGATTTCGGTACGGCCGACGGATACGTTGCGGAAATGAAGGGTGTGCTGGTCTCCGGTGCACCGGACGCAGTCGTGATGGATATGTCGCACGACATTCCGCCGCAGGATGTCGAAGCGGCGCGGCTGGTGTTGGCGCGTTACTGGCGGCGGTTTCCACTCGGAACGATACACATCGTAGTCGTGGATCCTGGCGTCGGAACAAGTCGGGCGGCGTTGGCAGTTGCGAGTGGTGGCCAGTTTCTGCTTGGTCCGGACAATGGTGTGTTATCGCCAGCGTTGTTCGCATTGGATGCCGAGATTGTTTCGTTGCCAATTCCGTTAAACGCTGCGCACACGTTTCATGGACGTGATGTTTTCGCGCCGGTGGCCGCTAGTCTGGCAATCGGTGTTCCGCTACATGGGCTCGGCGATTCAGTAACGGATGTTGTGCGGAAGCGCACCCCGGAAGCGCGTCGTCGTGGCGATGGCAGTACTGTTGGCGAGGTGATCACCATCGATCGATTTGGCAACGCCGTCACCAATCTCGTCACGCGCACGGGCGGGTTCATTCTTGCGGGAGGGCACTTGCTCGCGATCGCACACACCTACAGCGACGTTCAAGAATCGCAGCCGATTGCTATAGTTGGATCAACCGGCTTTGTGGAGATCGCAATTCGCAACGGACACGCGGCCAATCGCCTGCAACTTCGGCGCGGCGATGAAATTGTGTTGCAAAAAAAC
>JBDUBA010000212.1:0-3319 GCA_040004335.1 Gemmatimonas sp. | reverse complement strand
ATTCCCGCGTGTTTCGGCTGCGATAACAGTTCATCCACACTGAGTAACCGCTCGGCCTCAACGCGCGCCTTCTCATTGAGCTCTTCGTCGCGCAAAATATCCGCGAAACGAAACGCCGGAAGCCCGTGCTGTTTCGCGCCAAACAAGTCACCCATGCCGCGCAGTTCAAGATCAGCGCGCGCAATCTCGAAGCCGTCCTCCGTTGCGACAAACGTGTTCAATCGTTCGGCCGACTCCAAACCAACGTCACCCAGCAACACGCAATACGACTGCTCGGCACCGCGACCAACGCGCCCACGCAGTTGATGTAGCTGGCTCAATCCGAACCGTTCGGGATGTTCAATGATCATGAGCGAAGCGTTGGGTACATCAATCCCAACTTCAATGACGGTGGTGGCCACCAACACATCAATCTCGCCATCGCGAAATGCACGCATGGTTGTGTCACGTTCCGCAACCGGCAACTTGCCGTGTAGTAGCGCGACCTTCCTTTCGTTGAGCGGGCCGGCCGTCAACTGTTCGAACATCGTGGTTGCAGCCTTAAGATCAGTTTTCTCCGACTCTTCAATGACCGGATAGACGATATACGCCTGGCGCCCCGCCGCGAGTTGCTGATTCAGAAACTCCATCACTTTCGCACGACCGGCTTCGGCGCGCATCGCAGTCGAAATCGGTTTGCGGCCCGGTGGACGTTCGTCAAGAATGGTGACGTCCAGATCGCCGTACAACGTCAGTGCAAGCGAACGCGGAATAGGTGTCGCGCTCATCAACAACACATCGGGCGATTGCCCCTTCGCACCCAAGGCAGCGCGCTGCTCGACGCCAAAACGATGTTGCTCGTCAACGATGACCAGTCCGAGTTTATTGAACTCGACACTTTCCTGCATTAACGCGTGCGTACCGATGGCGAGCACTGGCTCATCCTTCGTGATTCTTGCCAGCGCGGCGCGTTTGTCTTTCGCACCCAACCGTCCGGTGAGCAGCACCGGCTCCATTTTGAGCGGTTCCAGCATTCGCCCAATTGAACGCGCGTGTTGTTCCGCCAATAACTCTGTTGGCACCATGAGCGCGGCCTGATACCCATTCTCGATGGCCAGCAACGCGCTGTACAACGCAACGACCGTCTTTCCACTGCCAACATCCCCTTGCAACAATCGATGCATGCGAAACGGACTCGCCATGTCGGAGAAAATTTCGCGCACGGCACGCGTTTGTGCGCCCGTGAGTTTGAACGGCAAATTTTCCCGCAACTGACTCGTTAGCAGACGACGATTTGTGAACGGCGTTCCCGCGCGCGATGCCCGCGCCAGCCTGTTCGCGCGTCGATGCATCAACTGCACGTACAGCAACTCTTCAAACGCGAGACGCGCCCTGCCCTGCAACGCCTCCGCGAGTGATTCCGGGCGATGCATTTGTTTGAGCGCCTGCGCCAACGGCAAGACACCACCTGCCGCTGTAACTTCGGATGGCAGTGCGTCTTTCACCAGCGGCAACAGCGCATCGAGCTGCGCGAGCACCAGCGTGCGCAGCACACGTGCCGACACACCCTCAGTTGCCGGATACACCGCCAGAACACGACCGCCCGATGTGCCCTCTTCATCCGCACCGAGATTCACATACTCGCGCGGCTGCATTCGGCGGCCGTGATAAAAACGCACGGGGCCCGTACACAACAACCAATCGTCCTTGTTGATGCTACGATCCAGAAACGGTTGACCGGGCCACGCAATTTCCAGCAGCCCCGTGCTGTCCTGAATAACAGCCTGAAACACGCGCAACCCTTTGCGTGTTGGCAATACACCTTTCGCAATCACCTTTCCCAATACAGTGAGATCGTCGCCAACATTCACTTTGTTCATTGGTGTAACCGTGCTTGCATCCTCGTAGCGATGCGGTACATGCAGCAACAAATCGCCGGCGAACTTGATGCCGAGTTTTGCCAGTGCGGCCGCGCGCACGGGGCCGACACCCTTCAGATACGCGACCGGCGTGTCGAGAGCGAGACGTGGCGCGGGGTATGCAGTTCCACCACGACGTCGCTCGCCCTCGGGGTATTTCACAAGTCCACAACCTCGCGCGCAAACTCCGCCGCATCGAACGGTTCGAGATCGCCAATTTGTTCGCCAAGTCCGACGAATTTTACGGGGACGTTGAGTTCGGCGTGTACGGCGACAACGATTCCGCCCTTCGCTGTGCCGTCAAGTTTCGTAATCACGAGGCCGGTAATGGGCACCGCTTTCGTAAAGTTGCGCGCTTGTGCGAGTGCGTTTTGTCCAATCGTGCCATCGAGCACCAACAACACTTCGTGCGGTGCGGTTGGCATACGTTTGGTGATGACGCGATTCACCTTGCGCAATTCCGTCATGAGATCGTCGCTGGTGTGCAAACGACCTGCCGTGTCAATGATGATGACATCCATGCCGCGACTGAGGCCGGCGTCGACCGCATCAAACGCAACCGCGGCCGGATCGCTACCCGGTTTTCCGCCCACAAAATCCGTTCCGCTACGTTCGGCCCACACGCGCAGTTGATCAATTGCACCGGCGCGAAACGTATCGGCTGCGCCAACCAACACCTTCTTGCCGTCGTTCTTGAGTTGCGCGCACAACTTGCCGATGAACGTCGTTTTTCCCGCGCCGTTCACACCGATCACGAGCACCACGGTTGGGCCCGACGGCTCGAATTTCAATGCGGGATCGGAATTGCCGGCGCGTAACGCCTGCTCAACACCGTTCGCGAGTGCGTTCCGAAATTGTTCTTCGGTTTTGACTTCGCCGCGTTTGGCGCGACGTTCCACTTCGGCCACCAACGCGAGCGACGTCGTCACGCCAAAGTCTCCCTCGAGCAGCAACGTTTCCAGCGCTTCGAGTGATCCTTCATCGACGCCACCGCGCAGCAAGACACCAAAGTCGGTGCGCGCCGCGTCCTTGATGCGTTGCCAGATGGAACGCTTTGGTACGTCATCTTTCTTGCGAAAAAGTCTCATGCTCTATTGAAAAATCTGAGCGGAATTACGGGCAGCGAAACGGCGACGAGCAGAACCGCGAGTCTCGAAGTTCCGAGAAGCGAGTTTGCAAGGTACAGCACTACGAGGTTAAACCGCGAGCAACGAAACGACGCGGAGCGAAATCATGAGGAGAAGCAGAGCCGCAATTGAGGCCCGGAGGTGCGAATTGGAAAGCGGCCGCACAAGATCGGTTAGCAGGCGCGCAACAATCGTGAACTTGTAGTAACCAGTTGTCCGATCGTTGTCGCCGCCGTTAGCGCAACCCCGCGTACCGCCGCAACACCCACTCGCCGCACAACAACAACAGCGCCA